>DASZPU010000720.1:0-14201 GCA_035550195.1 Nannocystaceae bacterium | reverse complement strand
CTCGTGGCGGCGCTCGATCGCGGGCGCCGCAGCGCACGGCGTCGGCCGTGGGTGATCGCCGGGATCGCGGTCGTGGCGATCGCCGGTGCGCTCGTCGTTCACGATCGTGTGCAGCAGATCCGGCGCGCCGCGGCGTGCGACGACGACGCTGCGATCGCGGACGCGAGCTGGCCGGGCGCGCACGACGAAGTGCGGGTCGGCGTGCGCGACGTGGTCGAGCGCGAGCTCGGCGACGATGCGGCCGCGACGCTCGCACGCGTCGAGCCCACGCTCGATGGTTACGTCGCGAGCTGGCGCGAGCTGGCCGCGGAGCGCTGTCGGGCGTGGACGGTGGAGGCGCACGAGCCTACGCTCGCCGCGGCCGCGCTGCGTTGTCTGCACGAGCGGCGTGCGGTGCTCGACACGTTGCTCGCGCGCGTACAAGAAGGCGATGCGGCGGTCCTGCGCCGGGCGATCAAGGCCGTGCACGCACTGCCGCCGCTCGACGGCTGCGGTGATCCCGAGGCGCTGCGGCGACGCGGTGCACTGGGTGAGCGTGATCCCGAAGCGGTCGCAGCGGTGCGCGATCGCGTTGCTCGCAGTCGCGGTCTCCAGCTCGCCGGCGACATCGCGGCCGCGCGCGACGAAGGCGAGCAGGCCCGCGCCGATGCGATCGCCGTCGAGTGGCCGCCGGTGCTCGCCGAGGCCGAGCTGCAGCTGGGCTCCGCGCTCGAGGCCTCCGGTGCATACGCCGAATCCGAGTCCGTGCTCGCCGATGCCTACATGACTGCGCGCGCGTGCGACTCTTCGCTGGTCGCGATGGATGCCGCGATCGCGCTCGGCGTGGTGATCGGTAGCCGTCAGGCGCGGGCCGAAGAGGGCCTGCGCTGGGTGCGGCTCGCCGAGGTCGAGTACCAGCGCCTCGGCAGCCCGCCCTCTTTGTCGGCGACGCGCCTGTACAACTCCGAGTCGGCGATCTACTTCGCGACGGGCGACCTCGATGCCGCGCTCGCGCAGAGCGAGAAGGCGCTGGCGCTGCGCGAGCAGCTGCTCGCGGCCGATGACCCCGAGATCGCGCAGAGCCTCGCGAACCTCGGTGCGATTCGATTCCGTCGCGGCGATCTCGAAGAGGCCCGCAGCTTGCTCCGCCGCGCGCTCACGCAGTGCCGCGACAGCCTCGGGCCCGACCACTTCGACTGTGTGAATTTCGCGGCGAACCTCGGTGGGATCGCGCAGACGCTGGGTGACTACGACGAGGCCGAGACGGCGCTGCGCGACGCGATGCGGATCCGCGAGCACGTGCTCGGTCCCGATCATCCCGATTTCGCGTCGAGCCTCGGCGACATCGCGGCGCTGCGCATGCTCGCCGGCGACTACCTCGGCGCGCGCGAGCTCGACGAGCGTGCGCTCGCGATCGTGCGCAAGATCCACGGTGAGGGTCATCCGTTGCTCGCGCCGTTCATGTCGCGGCTGAGCAGCGACGACTATGCGCTCGGCCGCTTCGAGCTCGCACGCGACGAGATCGCCGAGTCGGTCGCGATGCGCGAGCGACACCTCGGCGCCGATGCGATCGACACCGCGCTCGCGCGCATCGACCTCGGTGCGTGCGAGCTCGCGCTCCAGCACACGCACGAGGCCTTGCGCGAGGGTGAGCGCGCGCTGCCGGTGATCGAGGCGGCGATGGGTGCAGCCGATCCGAACGTGGCGCGCGCGCTGCTGCTGATCGGCGGCGCGCACAAGCTCCGGGGCGAGCATGCGACGGCGTTGCCGCTGTTCGAACGCGCGGTGGCGTTGTTGGATGCGGCTCCAGTACCGGCGCACGAGCGCGCCGCGGGCCACTTCCAGCTCGCGGAGGTGCTGTGGGCCTCCGCACCCGCGCGTGCGCGCGAGCTCGCCACGCGTGCGCTCGCGGAATACTCGGAGGTCGGCTTCCAAGGCGACCGCGAGCGCAACGAAGTGCGCGCCTGGATCGCCGCACATCCGTAGGCATCACTGCGTGCGCACGCCGTAGACCACGGAGACGCGGCCCGCGTACGCGCCGAAGAAGGGCATGCCGATCATCACGTCGGCGGTGCCGTCACCATCGACGTCTCCGGCCGCGCTCGCGTACCGCCACACGTCGTCGCCCAGCTCCGGCACGAGCGTGTAGCCCGAATCGACGGCGAGTGCAGCGAGATCGACGGCAGCTCCGTCGGCCTTGCCGTACACGATGTACGAGGAGCCCGCGGTGTACGTGCTGATCGCGAGATCGGCGAGCCCGTCGGCATCGACGTCTCCCGCGGCCGCGACGACGCCGGAGCGGTCGAGCGCGACCGCCCCATCCACGACGAAGCCGCCGACGCCGTCCGCGATGTCGGCGAGATCGATCGCGCTGCGGTCCCCCGTGCCGAAGACGACGTAGGTCCGACCGAGCGTGCTCGCGCCCGGTCCGGCGAGCGCACCGATCGCGACGTCGGGAATGTCGTCGCCGTTCACGTCGCCCACGCCGTCGACCGTCCACCCGAGCGCCGTGCCGTCGGTGAGGTCGTCCATGGCGAACCCGCCCGTGCCTTGGACGACGTCGGCGAGCAGCACCGCGTCGGTGTCGTCCTTGCCGAAGACGACGTACGCGCGGCCCGACCCATCGAGCAACGGCGCGGAGACCACGAGATCGTCGAAGCCGTCGCCGTCGAGATCGCCGCCACTGCCCACGACGGCGCGGGGGTTGATCGGTTCACCGATGATCGCGAAGCCGCCGTCGCCCGCCAGTAGATCCGCGCTGCTCACGGCATCGGTGTCGGCCTTGCCGAAGACGACGTACGCGTTGTCCGTCTCCGACGGGCTGTCGTAGCCGAGCGTGCCGATCACCACGTCGGCGAGCCCGTCGCCGTTCACGTCGCCCGCGCGACTCACCGAGAAGCCGAAGGAGAAGTGGTCACCATTGCCGGTGACGACGAACCCGCCCTCACCGTTCGCGATGGTGGCCAGCGAGGTCGACGCGGGGTCGGATGTGCCGAGCACGATGTAGACACGGCCCGTCTGGGAGACGTCGGCGATCATCAGGTCGTCGAGACCGTCGCCGTCGACGTCGCCCGCGAAATCGAGCGCTGCGCCGGCCGAACCGTTCATGAGCTCGCCCTCGAATCGGATCGCCCGACCCGACTCGACGAGCGCGGACAGGGACGTCGATCGACCGAGCTCGCCGCCGAGCACGAGATACGCCGCGCGGTCACCCGGCGCTCCGATGAGCAGGTCGCCGACACCATCGCCGTCGAAGTCGCCGCCGCTCGCTGTCGCCGCGCCGACGGTGAGCTCCGGCACGCCGTCGATCGCGAAGCCGCCGTGGCCCTCGGCGACGTCGACGAGCGGCACGACCGACGGCGCGACGTGGAGCGTCACGCGTCCGTTCGCTTCGTTGCCGTCGAGGTCGGCGACGGTGTAGTCGAAGCCGTCGCGCCCCCAGAAGCCGGCCGGTGGCGAGTAGTCGAACTGGCCGTCGGGCGTGACGGCGATCGCCACGCCCGCGTCGCTGAGCGCGTCCGCGGCGATCACGGTGAGCATGCCGTCGTCCACGTCGTTGGCCACCACCGTATCCGCGACACCGACGACGAGCTGCCCGTCCTGCACCGTGAAGTAGTCGTCGTCGTTCGTCATGGGCGACTGCGTGGGCGTGCCGGTCTCCGACTCACTCGTCGCGGCCGAGCTCGACGCCGCGTCGGTCGTGTCGACGCCGGAGTCGGTGGAGCTCTCTGCGTCGGAGGAGGTGGACGAACGGTCGACGCCGCTGGAGCTCTCGCCCCCGCTCGAGTCGCTGCTGTCGGAGGAACCGGACGGAACCTGCGTCGCGTCGTCCGACGCGCACGCAGCGAGCGACAGGAGGACGCAACTGAGGCGAACGGCGCTCGGCATGCGCGGAAGGATGCGCGGCGCGAGGAAACGATCACTGGCCGCGCGCGGCCGCGAACGCCGCGTGCGAAAAAATGCCCGACCGGCAGGCGTCCGATCGCGCCGCTCGGCGCTGGCGATGCGCAGGAGCGGTCGCTACGTTTCCTCCGTGGTCCGCAGGCCGCTGCTCGCGTCGCTCCTCTTCGCCATCGGCTGTGCCGAAGGCGTGCTCGGTGCGCCGTGCGACATCGACAGCGATTGCGAGGAAGGCCTCGCCTGCGATCTCCACGACGCGGGTGGAAGCTGCCAGCGCGCACACGCACACGACGACGCGCCGGTGCGCGACTGCAGTGCCGACGATCGCGACGACACCTACGCGATGGGGCTGACGCACAGCGGCGCGTGGGCGACGGTCGCGATCCTCGATGCGATCCCGGCACCGCCGAGCCGTGGTGACAACACGTGGACGGTGCAGGTGATCGATGCCGACGCGACCCCGCGCGACGACCTCGCGATCGTCGTCGATCCGTTCATGCGCGACCACGGCCACGGCTCGACGATCCGCTGCGACGTCGAGCCCGGCGATGCACCGGGCACCTACGTGCTCACGCCGGTGAACATGTTCATGCCGGGGCTGTGGGACGTCACGCTGCACATCGCCGCCGACGACCGCGACGACGACGCGGTCGTCTTCAGCTTCTGCGTCGATCCTTGACGCGAAACGGCCCGCCTGGACCACCGCGGCCGAGGCCGTGCTAGCGTGCGCGAGCCGACATGGCCCGGCTGCTCGCACTGCTGCTCGCTCTGCTCGCCTCGCTGCCCACGCAAGCGTGGGCCGGGCTCGCGGACGTGTGCGGCGAGCCCGATCGCTGCTGCTGCCGCGCCGCCGATCGCGAGGACGATCCCGTCGCGCGCCGGCCGGACTGCTGCGAGACGCCGTGCACGACCGACGCCGTGCCGTCGCCAGCCACGCCGGTGCGCAGCGATTCGTTCGCCGCGATCCCCACCTCCGCAGCGCTCGCGATCACCCGCGTCGAGGTCGAGCGCGTCACCGATGCCGAAGCACCGCGCGCGCGTCCCCGCGGACCACCGCCGCGGTGGTTCGGGCGCGTCGCACATCGATTGCTCTGAGCACGCTCGTTCGTCCGCTGCGAACGACCTTCCTCAGGAGCGATCCATCGTGCCTTCGTATCTCGCGATCCCCAGTCTCATCATCCTCTGCGTCGGCGGCTGCAAGATCCATCGTCTGCCCGAGCTGCCGCCCGAGCGCGATCCCACCTCGGAGTCGGGCCCGGTCGCGCCATGGCAACCGCCCAAGGACGTGCTCAACACCGAGCTGTCGACGGGTGCGAAGGACGACGGTGGCCACATGCACCACCAGCACGGTGCGCCCGCGCAGGGCGAGCACGCAGGGCACGCGCCCGCGAAGGACGAGGGGCAATGAGACGAGTGCTCGTGCTCGCGCTCGTGCTCGGCTGCGCCACATCGCCCGAGAAGGCGCGCCGCGAGGCAGCCAAGCTCGCCGGTGATCGACTCGAGCGACGCGTCGCGTGGGAGAGCGGTAGCGATGCGGATCGCGAGGTCGAGCGCCGCGTGCAGGAGCTCTTGTCGCGCGAGCTCACCGCGGATGCGGCCGTCGAGATCGCGCTCGTGCGCAACCCGACGCTGCTCGCGGATCTCGAGAACCTCGGCATCGCGCAGGCCGACCTCGTCGCCGCCGGCTTGCTCGACAACCTTCACTTCGGCGGTGGTCCGCGCTTCCCGCTCGGTGCACCCACGCCCGCGGCGTACGAGTTCGACGCGGCGTTCTTCTTCATCCGGGCGCTGGTGATCCCGCTGCGCAAGAAGGTCGCGAAGGCGCAGCTGCGCGAGGCGGTGCTGCGCATCGCCCACGACGTGATCGCGCTCGACACACACGTGCGCGAGGCGGTCTTCGATGCGATCGCGGCCGAGCGCACCCTCGAGCTGCGCACCGGCATCGCCGAGCTCGCCGAAGCGGCCGCCGAGCTCGCGCGGCGACAGACCGCGACCGGTGCCGCGGGCACGATGAACGAGCTCGAGCGCAGCGAGATCGAGGCCGCCGAGGCCGAGGCCCGCACCGCGCTGCAGCTCGCGCATGTCGATGTCGTCGAGGCCCGCGAGCATCTCGTGCGCGAGCTCGGCATCTTCGGCGACGACGTGCAGTTCCGGCTGCCGAAGATGTTGCCGAAGCTGCCCGAGCGCGAGCCCGAGCTCGCCCAGCTCGAGCGCATCGCAATGCGGCAGCGCTACGATCTGCAGGCCCAGCGCGCCGAGCTCGATGCGATCGCCGGCGCGGTGAAGCTCGCACGTCGCAACCCGTTCGTGCAGGTCGACGTCGGCATCATCGGCGAGAACGATCCCGACGATCCGGCGTCGCTCGGTCCGTTCTTCGAGCTCGAGCTGCCGATCTTCAATTGGGGGCAGGCGGAGATCGCCCGCTCCGAAGCCATGCTGCGCCAGGTCGAGCGCCGCCTGCGAGGTCGCGCGGTCGAGGTGCGCTCCGAGGTCCGCGTGCAGCGGGCCAAGCTCGTCGCGCAGCGCAGGCTCGCGGAATACGAGCGCGATCGCGTCGTGCCGATGCGCATGCAGATGGTGAAGCTCGGCCAGGAGCGCTACGACGCGATGCTGTTCAGCGTGTACGAGCTCATCGAGCTCAAGATGCACGAGCTCCAGGCGCGCGCCGAGCTCGTCGAGCACCTCCACGACTACTTCCATGCACGGGCAGAGCTCGAGCTCGCGATCGGTGGGCGATTGGAGTCGTCGATCGCTCGCTTTGCGGATCGAAAGGACAAGTGATCATGCCGACGAGACGAGCGATGCTGCAAGGTGGCGCCGCGCTGATGGGCGGTGCGTTGATGCCGTGGCGCGTCAAAGGTGCGGTGCCCACTCCGCCCAAGCTGTTGCCCGGCCACGCGAGCCCGGGCTTGCCCGCACACATCACGCCGGTGGTGATGCCCAACGGCACCAAGCTGCCCTACACGATGGACGGCAGCGTGAAGGTGTTCCACCTCGTCGCACAGAAGGTGAAGCGAGAGTTCGCGCCCGGCATGGTGGTCGACTGCTGGGGCTACAACGGGCAGTGCCACGGTCCGATGATCGAGTGCGTCGAAGGTGATCGCGTGCGCATCCTCGTGACCAACGAGCTGCCCGAGCGCACCAGCGCGCACTGGCACGGCGTGAAGCTGCCGAACGGCATGGACGGCGTCGCCGGGCTCACGCAGCCGCACATCGAGCCGGGCGAGACCTACGCCTACGAGTTCACGCTGCGCCAGCACGGCACGCAGATGTATCACCCGCACTCCGACGAGATGGTGCAGATGGCGATGGGGATGATGGGCTTCTTCGTCATCCATCCCAAACGGCCGCGGCCGAAGAAGATCCAGCGCGACTTCGCGATCTTCTTGCAGGAGTGGTTCGTCGAGCCCGGCACGTCGACGCCGAACCCGATGGTGATGCTCGACTTCAACCTGTTCACCTTCAACGCGCGCGCGTGGCCGGGCACCGATCCGCTGGTGTGCAAGACCGGCGATCGCGTCCGCATTCGCATCGCGAACCTGTCGATGGACAGCCATCCGATCCATCTGCACGGACCGAACTTCACGATCGTCGCGACCGACGGCGGCCCGATTCCCACGACGGCGCAGTGGCCCGAGACCACCGTGAACGTGCACGTCGGCTCGACGCGCGACGTCGAGGTGGTCGCCACCGATCCCGGCGACTGGGCGCTGCACTGCCACAAGTCGCACCACACGATGAACCCGATGGGCCACGACATCCCGAACTTGATGGGCGTGGATCAGAAGGGCGTCGAGAAGAAGATCCGCAAGCACCTGCCCGGCTACATGCCGATGATGGAAAAGGGCATGGGCGGGATGATGGAGATGGGGCGGCCGAAGAACACGCTGCCGATGATGACCGGCACGGGTCCGTTCGGGCCGATCGAGATGGGCGGCATGTTCACGGTGCTCAAGGTCCGCGATGCGTTGCCCAAGGGCTACGACGAGGATCCGGGCTGGTACACGCAGCCCGCGGGCACCACATCGTGGAAGGTGTGATGCGCCTCAGCGCATGTCCTGCACCGCGCCGGGATTGACGATCGGCGGTGGTGGTGGCGTCTCGACGTCGTCGTCGGGATCGACCGGCCCGCCGACGTCGGGCTGGGGGCCGGGGTTGGTCGTGGTGTCGCCGACCGTCTCCTCGTCGCCTTCGTCGCCGGGCAGCACGACATCGATCGCGCGCGGGCTCGCGTCGTCGATGGTGGTGTCCTCGGTGTTGCAGCTCGTTGCGATCGCGAGCAGCGAGGTGCCCACGGCGAACCGCAGTGTTCGTGAGCGTTCCATGCCGACAGCGTGCACGCGCACGCATGCGCGGCAAACCTCGCGTCGCGCCGCGCACGCCGGCTCAATGATGCTTGCAGGTGCAGTCGACGCAGCCGTGCTCGGCACACGTGCCGCACGCGCGCATCACTTGCTCGCGCAGCGCCTGGCGGGCACGGAACACGCGCACGCCCGCCGCGTTGGCGGTGATGCCGGCTTCGTGCGCGTAGTCCTTCACGAGCACGCCGTCGAGCTCGATGCGGCGCAACGCCTGCGCTTGTGCATCGGGCAGCGTGTCGGCGAGCCTGCCGACGCATTGGCACACGGCGTCCACGACGTCCGGCGCTGCGATCGCGGCGCCCTCGAGCTCGTCGGCGAGCGATTGCAGCGCGCGTCCGCGGCTGCCGTCGCGGCGCATGCGATCGACGACGGCGTTGCGCAGCACGCGGTAGAACCACGCCTTCGCGGACTCGTCGTCGCGGAGCTGGTCGGCGCGCTCGAGGCCTTTGACGAAGGCCTGCTGCAGGATCTCTTCGGCGAGGGCGCGGTCGCCGACGCGGCGCTCGAGGAATGCGAGGAAGTCGCGGTGGCTGCCGACGAGCTGGGCGACGACGTCGGTCATGCAGGGGCTAGGGTAGCATGGGGTTGCGGTGCACCTGCCGGTAATGCCGGAGTGCGTCGCGCGTCTTCGGTCGGGCAATGAGCGAGCATCAACACGGGCACTCGGGGCACTGCGCGCATCGCCACGACCACGTTCACGTTCACGATCACGTCCATGTCCACGATGACGGTGGGCGGCGCGGTCCGGGGTCGGGAACGTGGACTTGTCCGATGCATCCCGAGATCGTGCGCGACGGCCCGGGCAGCTGTCCGATCTGCGGCATGGCGCTCGAGCCGATGGCGCCCACCGCCGAGGAGCTGCCCAACGCAGAGCTCGTCGACATGACGCGGCGCTTGAAGGTCTCGGCTCCGCTCGCGATTCCGACGCTCGTGATCGCGATGAGCGAGATGATCCCCGGTGCGCCGCTGCAGCACGCGATCTCGCCGTGGTGGCTGGTGCTCGCGCAAGCCGTGCTCGCCACGCCGGTGGTGCTCTGGGGCGGCGCGCCGTTCTTCGCACGCGGGCGCGACTCGATCACGCACCGCAGCCCCAACATGTTCACGCTGATCGCGTTGGGCATCGGCATCGCGTGGCTCTTCAGCCTCGCGATGCTCGTGCTCGCGTGGCTCGCACCCACCGCGATCCCTTCGGCGTATCTCGGCCACGGCGGTGCGCCGGGCGTCTACTTCGAGGCCGCCGCCGTGATCACGACGCTGGTGCTCGTCGGGCAGGTGCTCGAGCTGCGCGCCCGCTCGCAGACCGGTCGCGCGCTGCGTGAGCTGCTGGGGCTCGCGCCCAAGCAGGCGCGACGCATCGACGCGCACGGACACGAGCACGACGTGGCGCAGGGCGAGGTGAAGGTCGGCGATCGTCTGCGCGTGCGTCCGGGCGAGCGGATCCCGGTCGATGGCCGCGTCGAGTCGGGCGCATCGGCGGTCGACGAGTCGATGCTGAGCGGCGAGCCGATGCCGGTGGAGAAGTCGAGCGGCGATGCGGTCACCGGCGGCACGCTCAACGGCACCGGTGGCCTGGTCGTGGTCGCAGAGAAGATCGGCGCGGACGCCATGCTCGCGCAGATCGTCGCGATGGTCGGACAAGCGCAGCGCAGCCGCGCGCCGATCCAGGCGCTCGCCGATCGCATCTCCGCGTGGTTCGTGCCCGCGGTCGTGCTGGTCGCGGTGATCACGTTCGTCGTGTGGATGGCGGTCGGACCGGAGCCGCGGCTCGGCCACGCGCTGGTCAACGCCATCGCGGTGCTCATCATCGCGTGCCCGTGCGCGCTGGGGCTGGCCACACCGATCTCGATCATGGTCGCGACCGGACGCGGCGCACACGCGGGCGTGCTGGTGAAGAACGCCGAAGCGCTGCAGCGGCTCGCCGAGGTCGACGTGCTGGTGGTCGACAAGACCGGCACGCTCACGGTCGGTCGGCCCGAGCTCGCTGCGATCGTTGCGCGCGCAGGGCTCGACGACGACGCGCTGCTGGCGATCGCGGCGGCGCTCGAACGCGGCAGCGAGCACCCGCTCGCGTCGGCGATCGTGCGCGCGGCGGAGCAACGCAAGCTCGCGATCGCGGGCGTCGAAGGCTTCCGTTCGATCACCGGCGCGGGCGTGCTCGGCACGGTCGAAGGCCAGCGCGTCGCGCTCGGCAACCAGCGCTTGCTCGCGAACGAAGGCATCGCCGAGGACGAGCTGACCGCGCGTGCGACCGCGTTGCGCGAGCAGGGCCAGACGGTGATGTGGATCGCGATCGACGGACGCGCGGCGGGCCTGCTCGGCGTCACCGATCCGATCAAGGACACCACCGAAGCCGCGCTCGCAGAGCTGCGCGCCGACGGCCTCGACATCGTCATGCTCACCGGCGATCACCGTGCCACCGCCGACGTCGTCGCGCGCCGCCTCGGCATCGCGCGCGTGGAGGCCGAGGTGCGCCCCGAGGACAAGCTGCGCATCGTCGAGGCGCTGCAGAAAGAAGGCCGCGTCGTCGCGATGGCCGGCGACGGCATCAACGACGGCCCTGCGCTCGCACGCGCGGACGTCGGCGTCGCGATGGGCACCGGCACCGACGTCGCGATCGAGAGCGCCGGCATCACGCTCGTGAAAGGCGATCTGCGCGCGCTCGTGCGCGCACGCAAGCTCGCCCGCGCGACCCTCGCGAACATCCGCCAGAACCTCGCCTTCGCGTTCGGCTACAACATGCTCGGCGTACCGATCGCCGCGGGCGTGCTCTACCCGGTGCTGGGCTGGCTGCTCTCTCCGATGATCGCGAGCGCCGCGATGAGCCTCAGCTCGGTGTCGGTCATCGGCAACGCGCTGCGATTGCGACGTACGCCACTCGCGTGAGCGATTGAAATCGTTCCGCGCTGCCGCGACACTATCCTGGCGGTGACTCGATCCGTCGGCCTTTCGTTCGCGCTCCTCGTCGGAGGATGTCTCGCAGTGCCGCCCGTGCGTGCACCCCACTCCGCTGCACCTCCGTCCGCGTCGACGCCGGTCCCGATCCCGCAGCCCTCGGGCGCACGCGATGCGACGCGCCTCTCCGAGTGTCCGCTGCTCGAAGGCAAGGGCCAAGCGTGCGGCGGCGGGCTCGGTCAGGTGTGCACGCGCGACGACAAGGGCTGCGAGCGCTGCGAGTGCAAGCCGTCGCCGGGTACCGAAGGGCAGACCGTCGACCCGAACGACCTCGACCCGCGCGGGTTCTGAGCTGCGGGCGCAGCGGCCCCGTTCGTCGCCGCTAGGAGGCTATTAGGACGCCGCGATGCGCGGCAGCATCGCGCGCATGTCTCCGATCACGACTTGATCGAGCGGCGTCATGTCGTACTGCGCACCGCGCATGTCGCCGTAGCCCGCCTCGCCGCCGACTTCCCAGTCGTCGGGCTCGCAGCCCATCGCGAGCATGCAGCTCACCAGCACGCGGTTGTACGCGGTGCCGATGTACTGCGACCAACGGTTGCGGGTGAAGTCGGTGCGGTAGTCGAGGAACATGCCGGTGCGCAGCGCTCCGCCGCACGAGCCCACCAGCATCACCTGGGTGTCGATGCCGATGTGGTTGAGATCGAGGTCGCCGGGATCCGCCCCACCCGATCCGCCGCTCTGGTTGCCGATCTCGTTGTGCACGAACACCAGCGACGCATCGAGCAGCGTCGAGTCGTCGAGCTGCACCGTCGCGTCCAGCTTCGCGAGGAAGTCGAACAGATACCCCATGTGCCACTTGTGCGCGTTGAGGATGCTGTCCACCGAGCCCGTGCTCGCGTCGTGCGATGCGCCGTGGTGCCCACCCTCGACGCCGTGCAGCGGCCCGGTCATGAGCACGTCGGGATCGAGATAGAAGTTCACGACGTGGCTGAGCCCGCAGCGCAGCGCCGCGATCGCGATGTCCACCTGCGCCTGCGCGGCCGCGTTCACGGCCTCGGGCACCTGCTGGTAGTCGCCGGGATCGGCCGGCGGCGCGCAGTCGATCGGATTCGCGAGCTGCGTCGCGATCGTGTGCATGTGATCGATGTGCTGATCGAGCAGCGTGCGATCGGCCGCCGACAGCCGCGGGTTGTTGCGCACCGCGTTGTAGTGCTCGAGCGTGCGGTCGACCATCGTGAGCCGCTGCACCCGCAGCCGCTCGGCGGTGACGTCGTCGACGTCGAGCCCGACGAACAGCTGCGCGAACGCCTGATCGGGATAGAGCGAGGGATCCATCACCAGATCGCCCTGCCCGGTCGTGGTGAACGAGCACGACGGCCCCTGCTCCGCCCAGTGCACGCCGAGGTTGATCGGCACGAGCCCGCCGCCTGCATGCTCCGCGATGATGTGATCGATCGACGGCGGCAGCCCGGCGACGTCGACACCGCCGAGCCCACCCTCGTTGCTCGCCCAGCCCAGCAGACCGTTGCCGGCGTTGTGATCGGCGAAGTCGAGCCGATCGATGTGGCGCATCAAGATCGCCTTGGCGCGGAACGGATCGAAGCCCGCGTCGAGGATCGGCGAGATCGGGCCCGCGATGTCCGCGAGCATCAGCTCGCGCACGTTGGGCTCGACCACCGCGAGCCCGGCGGTCGCGCTCGCGCTCGGGAACCACTGGTGCCCGAAGTAACCGTTGGTGATCCGCCACGTGATGAAGTTGCGCGGCGTGCCACCACCGCCGGCGCGCGCGTGACGATCACCGAGGAGCGACCACAGCGTGGGGATCGCGAGCCCGACCCCACCCGCGCCCAGCAGGAACTGACGACGACCGATCGTGTGTGGCTTGGTCATGGCACCCGTACCTGGCGGAAGTGGGGAGCGAGCAGCAGCTGGACGATCGCCTCGCGCAGCGACTGCGGCGTGCCCTCGGCCGGAGCGAGTGCATCGCGGGCGGCCTGCGACAGACAGCCGTCGCCGTCCTGGAGCGGACGCGCGAGCGCGTTGCGAGCGAGCTGATCGGCGAGGCAGTGCGCCGCCACGTCGCTGCTCGCGAGCGCTTCGGACAAGGCGATCGCGTCGTCGATCGCGATCGCGCCGTCGAGATCGATCGTGCTCGTGGTGTCGATGACGAGCCGATGCGAGCTACCGTCCTCGGCGACGATCGTCTCCTCGTCGATCCACTGCCCCGCGGCGCCGTAGTGGCCGAACGGAGCACCGAACGCATCGAGCTGCACGTGGCAACCCGAGCACGTCGCCGACGCGGTGGCCTCTTGGAAGCGCTCGCGGATGCCCGCATCGGGGTTGGTGCTGGGGTCGGCGGGATCGTCGGTCGGGAAGTTCGCCGGATCCGGCGGCGGCAGCTCGCGACAGATGAAGCGCCCGAGCTTGTTGCCGCGCTTGATGAGGTGACCCGCATCCGAGCCGCGGATGTCGATCGAGGCCAACCAACCCGCGCGCGTCAGCAGGCCCGCGCGCTGCTCGGTGAGCGTGACCTCGTCGCCGGGAGCGACGCCGTAGATCGTCGCGAGCTCGTCGGTCTGCACCCACGCGGTGCGATCGAGCAACAGATCGGCGTAGGTACCTTCGGTCTCGAGCGTCGTCGCGGCGAAGAAACGCAGCAGCTCGGCCTGCATGTCGGCGTGCAGGGCCTCGCGCGCGGCAGGATCGGGCAGCAGCTCCTCCGACGGATACGGCAGCGTCTCGAGCCGCAACCAGTCGCCGGCGAAGCGCATGATCGCCGACGTCGCGCGCGGATCGGCGAGCATGCGATCGATCTGTGCCGCGAGCGTCGCATCGTCGAGCCCGGCATCGGCGGCGGCGCTGAGCTCCGCGTCGGGCACCGCGTCCCACAGCACGCGCGCGAGCCGAGCCGCGAGCTCGTGATCGGTGAGCTCGACGATGCCGGGCGCGACCTCGTCACCCGCGGCCTCGACGAAGTAGAGGAACTCGGGATCGAGCAAGAGCCCCACGAGCACCGTCGCGATGCCTTCGCCCACGCTGTGCGAGGCACCCACCGCGAAGTCGCCG
>DASZPU010000719.1:0-2747 GCA_035550195.1 Nannocystaceae bacterium | reverse complement strand
ATCGATCGCTCGCAACACGCCGCGTCGGCGATCGAGCTGGCTGAGGAAGAGGAACGCTGCGATGAGGCCGAAGAAGCCGAGCTGCGCCGGCTGCATCGCGGTGCCGGAGAACGGCGCGGACAGGATGCCGACGAAGACGGTCCACGCATCGCGCACGGTCTCGGCGCGGAAGAGGATCCAGCCGACCACGACGAGGTGGAAGGTGAGCATCCAGGCGAGGAACGCTCGCCAACCCTCCGGAATGAACGCGAGCTTCTTCGCGACGAAATCGGTGCGACGCAGCAGCACGTCGAACAGCAGCAACACGCCGTGGTAGAGGCCCCACAGCACGAAGGTCCAGGCCGCGCCGTGCCAGAGGCCGGAGAGAAACATCGTGACGACGAGGTTGAACAGCACGCGGGGGCGCGAGCCACGATTGCCGCCGAGCGGCAGATAGACGTAGTCGCGGATCCACGTCGACAGCGAGATGTGCCAACGTCGCCAGAACTCCGAGGGGTTGCTCGCGAGATACGGCTGATCGAAGTTGCGCATCAGATCGATGCCGAACAAGCGCGCCGAGCCGCGCGCGATCTCGGAGTAGGCCGAGAAGTCGAAGTAGATCTGCAGCGTGAACGCGTAGGTCGCGACCAGGAGCGTCCACCCGTCGTAGGCCTCGGGCTGGGCGTAGACGGGCTCGACCAAGCGCGCGCACGCGTCGGACAGCAGCACCTTCTTGGCCAAGCCATAGATGATCATGCGCGCGCCGACGACCAGGTTCTCGACGCGGAAGCGCTGGTGGATCGCGTGCTCGAACTGCGTCATCAGGTGACCGGCGCGTTCGATCGGGCCGGCCACCAGCTGCGGGAAGAACGTGACGAACAAGAACAGCCGATCGAACTTGCGCGTCGGCGTGAGCTGCCCTCGATAGACATCGATGGTGTAGCTCATGGTCTGGAACGTGTAGAACGAGATGCCCGGCGGCAGCACGATCGACAGCGTGTCGCCCACGACACCTTCGCCGACCAACGCGCGCAGGTTGTCGAGGAAGAAGTTGGCGTACTTGAAGTAGCCGAGCAGGCCGAGGTTGCCGACCATGCTCAGCATCAAGAACGCGAGCCGACGACGGCGCGTCTTCGAGGTGTACACTCCGAGCGCGGCGCCGTAGTCGAGCACCGCGCTGAGGATGATGAGCCCGGTGAACGGGATGCTCCACGCGGCGTAGAAGATCAGGCTCGCGAGGATGAGCAGCCAGACGCGGGCGCGCGGCGGGAGATGGAAGAACGCGACGCCGGTCGCCAGCAGCAGCAGCAGATAGGCGAGCGAGTCGAACTGCACGAAACGTCAGTCCTCGGCCTCGAGGTCACCGTCGTCCTTCGCTTCGGCCTTCGCGTCGTCGGTCTTCGCGTCGTCGACCTCGTCGTCGGCCTTCGTGTCGTCGTCCTTCGCGTCGTCGGTCGCCACGGGCCGCGACGGCAGCGGCTTGTTGCGCACGCGCGGACCTCCGGGACGTTCTTCGAGCGCACGCTCGAGTCGTTCGATGCGTGCACGCAGCTCGCTCACCGTGGTGGACTCGCTCGCACCCGGCGTCGCCGCGCGGAGCTCGGACACCAGTCGACCGAGCGAGAGGTGCAGCGCGCCGAGCCACACGAACGGCAAGAGCGCGAGCGCGATCCACGGCAACATCCGCGCGCGCGCGCGTTCGGTAGCCGCGGGTGCGGGCGCGGCGGGCTCCGTCGCATTCGCAGCGGCGGGCTCGGATTCGGTCAGCGCGCGCATCCGCTCGAATGTCGCCTCGAGATCGTCCCCGACGATCACGGTCTTGGTCGCAGGGTGCGTCACGACGTACTGACCGGTAATCGAGCGGCTCACGAGGAACATGGCTGGCCGCGGGATGGAATCATTTTGCTGCCGTTCCTACAAGCAGGGATACGCAAGAGCGCGTAGTCGGGGCGCGTGAAGGGGTTGCGCGGCTGCACGGTGGCCCGCGAGGATGGTTTGGGGTGGACTGTCCCGACGACAACGAGCTCGTCGCGTACGCGGAGGGGCGCATCGCGCTCATGCGTGCTGCGGATCTCGAGCTGCACCTCGATGATTGTCCCGGTTGCGCGGCCGCGGTCGCCGAAGCGGCGCGCGTGCATGCGTCGGAGCGTCCGGTCACGCGCGTCGTCGCGGGATCGTTCGAGCACTCCACCGCGCCGATCATCCCGGGGCCCGGCGAGCGACTCGGTCGCTATCGCATCCTCGAGACGCTCGGGCGCGGCGGCATGGGCACGGTGTTGCGCGCCCACGATCCCGATCTCGATCGCGACGTCGCGCTCAAGCTCTTGCGCCGCAGCGCGGCCGAGCTGCCCGATGGTGCGGCGCGACTGCTCCGCGAGGCCCGCAGCATGGCGCAGCTCGCCCATCCCAACGTGGTGCAGGTGTTCGAGGTGGGCATCGTGGACGCGAGCTCGTCGCGCCAGGAAATCTTCGTCGCGATGGAGCTCGTCGAAGGCGAGGACCTGCGCTGCTGGCTGCGACCGAAGCGATCGTGGCAGGAGATCGTCGACGTGTTCGTGCAAGCGGGACGCGGGTTGCAGGCCGCGCACGAAGCCGGCGTGCTGCATCGCGACTTCAAGCCCGACAACGTGCTCGTGCGCGCGTCGGAGCGGCTCGGAGAAACGCGCGTGCTGGTGGCGGACTTCGGGCTCGCGCAGTCGCTCGAGCGCGCGCCGTCGCTGCCCGGATCGGCCTCCGACTCGGGCGAGCACGACGCGCGCTCGAGCGCT
>DASZPU010000718.1:0-7022 GCA_035550195.1 Nannocystaceae bacterium | reverse complement strand
GAGCTCCACGACGACGGCGGCAACATCGTCGACAACCGCGTCGTGCTGCGCAGCGCCACTTCACCCGAAGGTCCGTGGAGCGACGTGCTCACGGTCGTCGACATGGCCGACCCGACGTTCCAAGCCGCGCACTGCTGCGGCGACACTTGTCCCGGCGAGCAGCTGCTGCACTGCGATCGCGCGGGTCTCTACGGTGCCTACGCGTTGCCGCTGATCGACGCGACGCCGATGGACGACGGCAGCATCGAGCTCACGATTCCGTTCGTGGTGTCCACGTGGGACCCCTACAACGTCGTGCTCATGTCGATGCAGGTCGCGCTCACGCCCACGTGAGGGTACGCTGCGAGCCGTGACTCGCTTCGTGATCCGCTCGCTCGCGTGCATGCTGTTCGCCTGTCGCCCGGAGACGTCGACGCAGCCACCCGCTCCGTCGACGCCGCCCACCGCGACGACGACGGGCGAGCTGCCGATCACCGGCATGGTGAGCGAGGAGGAGTTCAAGCGCATGCACGAGCTGCGCGGCGACGAGGCGCCCGCACCCAAGGGCACGATGATCGATCTCGCCGGTGGCAAGGCCTACCTCTCGCTGCCCGAGCACGCGAAGGCGCCGCTGCCCGCGATCGTCGTGATCCACGAGTGGTGGGGGCTCAACGATCACATCAAGCACTGGACCGATCGCCTCGCCGCCGATGGCTACGCCGCGCTCGCGGTCGATCTCTACGCCGGCAAAGTCGCGACCAACAGCGACGAAGCGATGGCGCTGGTGAAATCCGTCGACGAGCCGAAGGCCCGCGCGACGCTGGCGGCCGCGCATGCGTTCTTGAAGGACGACCCGCGCGTCGCGGCGACGAAGCGCGGCGTGATCGGCTGGTGCTTCGGCGGCGGTTGGTCGTTGCAAGCCGCGATCGCCGAGCCCGATCTCGATGCCGCGGTGATCTACTATGGTCGGCTCGTCACCGATCCCGAGCCGCTGAAAGCGATCCACGCCCAGCTGCTCGGTGTGTTCGGCGATCGCGATCACGGCATCCCGCCCGCCGCAGTCGACGAGTTCGTCACCGCGCTGAAGCAGGCCGGCAAGACCATCGAGATCCACCACTACGATGCCGACCACGCCTTCGCGAACCCCTCGAACCCGAAGTACGACACGAAGGCGGCCGCCGACGCCTGGTCCCACGTGCGCGCGTTCTTCCACCGCACGCTGCGCTGAAGCGCTACTCGTCCTTCACCTTCGTGCGTAGCACGAACTTCGGATCGCACACGTCACCGGCGAGCGTCTGCGCGGTGAAGCGGATCTCCTTCTGTCCTGCGCCCGGCGGGTTCGGGAAATCGTAGAAGCAGCCCGTCGGCGAGAGCACGAAAGACGTCCACGGACCGGTGCCGTCCCAGTTCTGCCACTGCGCGGCGACCTGCGTGCCATTGGGCAGGTTGGAGATCGTCATGCGCGTGGTCGGAGGCGGTCCGGGATCCCACGTGTCGTCGACCTCGCCCAACACGATGCCGTTGATGCTGAGCTGCAGACGGCCGCCGACGATCGCGGTGAGCACGACGATGTTGCTGTCGTTGGTGAGAGTGACGATGCCTGGATCGCTCATGGTCCCCGCACTATAGCGCGCGTGCGAGGCGATTGGCTTCGTCGCGCACGTGTTCCGCCGACTCGCCGTCGAGCTCGGCGAGCTGCGCTTGCGCGCGCGCCAACGTGAGCTTCGCGTCGGAAGGACGTCCGGCGGCCGCATGCACACGTGCACGTTCGAGCAGCACGATGCCGAGCTCGAGCGGATCCACCGGGTGTCCATCGAGCAACGCCTCGGCGTGCGCGAGCGCTTCGTCGGCACCGCGCGCGTCGCCGACCTCACGTAGCGCGGCTCCGCGCACGCGCTCGGCGAACGCGACCATCGCGGGATCGATGCCCTCGACCTCGTTCAAGCGCGCGCTGGCCTGCTCGGCGAGCGCACGCGCACGCATCGGCTCGCCGGCTACGAGCCAGGCTTCCGCCGCGTTCGCGCGCACCAGCGCGGTCTCTGGATGATCCGTACCGAGCACGCGCTCGTCGATCGCGAGCGCGGTCGCGTACGCGTCGACGGCCGTCTCGACGTCGTGCTGCAGATACGCGGCGCCACCGAGGGCGACCCACGCCATCGCGACGTCGGGGTCGTCCTCGGGCAGAGACGCACGACGGATGCGCAGCGCTTCCTCTGCATGTGCGCGCGCGCGATCGAGGCTGCCCGAGCTGGTCTCCAGCTGCTGCAGCGCCGCGTGGACGAGCGCGAGGTCCAGATGATCTCGACCGCCGCCGCGCTCCCAGATCGTACGCGCACGCTCGAGCTCGCGACGCCCCTGCTCGAGCTCGCCCCGCGCGAGCCGGGTCTTGCCGAGGTTGTAGTACGCATCCGCGACATCGGGATGGTCGGGCCCGAGCCGCGCCTCCATCGATTCGAGATGTCGCAGGTGCAGCGCGATCGCTT
Source organism: Nannocystaceae bacterium (assembly GCA_035550195.1). Classification (GTDB taxonomy): domain Bacteria; phylum Myxococcota_A; class Polyangia; order Nannocystales; family Nannocystaceae; genus Xiheibacterium. The sequence continues at coordinate 4,560 of DASZPU010000718.1, read as the reverse complement.
CGTCGAGTGCGCCGGTGGCCTCGGCAGCGTCGGCGGCGATCATCAACGCCGTCCACCACGACGGATCGAGCAGTCCATCGGCCGGCGCATCGCGCATGATCGCGGCGAGCTCGCGGCGCGCGACCGCGGGCTCACCCTCTTCACGCGCGAGCATGGCCCGCCACAATCGCAACGTACGCGCGCGGATCGGATCGTCGCCGAGCCGCGCCGATGCGATCTCGGCGCGACGCAACCAGTCGTGCGCGGCATCGAGATCGGAGAGCGAAGTGATCGCGACTGCGGCGAGCGAAGTCCACACCGCTGCGGCGACCTCGTCGTGACGCGACGCCTCGGCCAACGCCGCGGCATCGAGCAGACGCGTGCGCGCGAGCACGGGATCACCGAGGCTCCGCGCCAGCTCGCCTGCGAACCACCCGACTTCCGCGCGCAGCGGTGCGTAGCCGGTCGCGTTCGCCACGGCGTCGAGGCCTTCCACGCGGCCTTCGATCGCGCGCGCGTTGCCCAGCGCGAGCTCGGTCCAGGCGTCGTCGAGCTCGGAGCGCACGCGCTCGACGCGATCGGCGAGCTCGACCGTCGCGGGGAGCTCGGTGGGCTCGTCCGCCGTCGCGGCGCAACGATACGGATCGGGCAGCACCGCGACCGCGCGCAACGAATCCGCATCCCAGCTGCGCGCATCGACGCGCGCGAGCGCGGCGACGAGCGCGTCGAGTCGATGCTCCGCGCGATCGAGGCACAACGCCTCGCGATCGCTGCGCGGCGACGCCCCGAGCTCCGCACGCGCGACACAGGCCTGCGCGCGCGCCGACGCGAGCGCATCTGCACGCGCATCGAGCCCGTCGATCGCGTGGCGATCGAGGCCCGCCGATTGCGCGGCGGCGGCCAGCGTCGCGATCTTCTGCGATCGCTCGCTCGACACCGCGTCGTCGCAGCGCACCCGCGCCTCGCTCGACAACGACCACGCGAGCGCGAGCCCACCCGCGGTCGCGACGGTCGCCGCGACGATGACGTTGCCCATCCACCGGCGCTGACTCGCGCGCTCGAGCTCCTCGACGAGCTCGAGCATCGACGACCAGCGCGCCTCGGGATCGTAGGCGGTGCCGCGTTGCAACGCGCGCCAGATCGCGACGGGCACCGATGATCCGCGCGGGATCACGGCGCCGCGGCGATGTGCGTCGAACAACACCGAGATGCTGCCGCCGGGAAACGGCCGCGTGCCGCACAACGCTTCCCACGCCATCACACAGAAGCCGAACTGATCGCAGCGCGCATCGACGATCGGGCGACGCAGCTGCTCGGGCGCCATGTACACCGGCGTGCCGACCACTGCACCGCTCGCGGTGAGTCGGGACGGCAACGGCAGGCTCGGGCTCGGCAGCGACGACGCGGCTTCGTCGGTCAGCGGCGGAGGATCGGTGGGCACGCCGCTGCCGCGCGCGAGCCCGAAGTCCGCGACGCGCACGCGGCCATCGTCGCCGACCAGCACGTTGTCGGGCTTCACATCGCGGTGCACGAGCCCGGCTTCGTGCACCGCGTGCAACCCTCGTGCGGCCTGCGCGAGCACGCCGATCACCTCGCGCCACGGACGACCGAGCTTGCTGTACTCGCGCAACGAGCAACCGCGCACGACTTCCATCGCGAGGAACACGCGCGTGCCGAATAGCCCTACCTCGTAGACCTCGACGACGTTGGGATGCTCGACGCGTGCGAGCGTCTGTGCCTCGCGCAGCAATCGAATGCTCGAGGCCGAGCCGCCACCGTCGTCGAGCTCGGCGTGCACCACCTTGATCGCGAGCTCGCGATCGAGCTCGGGGTCGCGGGCCGCGAACACCTCGCCCATGCCACCGACGCCGATGCGCGCGAGCACGTGATAGCGACCGATGCGCTCGGGGATCGGTGCACCCGCGTAACGCTCACCGAACCACTGCGCGCGACGCCCCGGCGAGTCGAAGCGCGCGCGATCGGGCTCGCCGTCGGAGCCCACCGACTCGAGCGTCTGTCGACTCGGGTCCCCGCCGTCCGACATTCGCGGCCATCATCGCAGGAAAGTCCGCGGCGCGTGCAAGCGCGGGTGCGGAAGCGCCCGCACCGGATGCGAACGCATCGTCGCAGCCGCTTCGTCCGGAAGATCAACCGCCGACTTCGTACGCACCGATGTCGGGCACGCCCGAGCGTTCGTGACCGCGGATGTCGACCTCGACGGAATCGAGCGGCATCCCGGCATCGATCGCCGGGCTGCCGCTGCCGAGCGGCAAGTACGGCGGGAAGGTGTCGTCGCTGACGAGCTCGCCGAGCAACGGATCGACGTCGAGCAGCGCACCGCCGGGCGTCGGCGACGGCTCGCCGCTGGGCGTCATCGACGGCATGTACAGGTTGCCGCCACTCGCATAGACGAGGAAGCCGTCCTGCATGTCGTCGTCGGTCTCGTCGAGGTGATAGTTCACGTGCTGGTTCTCGAACAGCATCGTGGCACCCTGCGTGTTGGGTGCGGAGTTGCGATAGAACAGGTTGTTGCGCAGCGCGACGCCGCCGGCGCCCAAGATGATCGCGCCGTTCCAGTTGTTCGCGGTGTTGAGCGCGAACGTGTTCGCCTCGATGTCGAAGAACGCACCGACGAGGCCCAGCGCACCGCCGCCGCCCATGTCCTGCATGCTGGTGTCGACGTGGTTGCCGGTGAAGAGGTTGTTGTCGAAGCGCGCGGCCGTGTAATAGATGTTGTAGATCGCCGCGCCGCCGCCGAGGTTCACCGCACCGTTGTCGATGAACGCGTTGCCGCTGACGATGAACGTGTCGTCGCCCATGTCCGGCGCCCACGGCAGCTTGGTGCCGGTATCGACGAACACGAACAAGCACCCGCCTTGCGCGAACTCGGGCCCACCGCCCGCGCCGTTGCCCTGGCACAGGTTCTTGGTGAACTCGAAGCTCGTGTGCGTGTGCTGGCGATAGAAGTACTGCACCGCACCGCCGGCGACGTCGGCTCCGTTGTCCGAGAACGCGTTGCCGCAGAAGCGCGTGTAGTTGAGGTCGGCCTCACCCGGTGCTTGCTCGCTGCCGTCTTGATAGAAGCAGCCGCCGTAGCCTTGGTTGTCGTTGGTCGACGTGTCGTAGCGCGCTTCGTTGTCGGTGCAGGTGCTGTTGGTGATCTGGATCTTGCCACCCAACGTACCGACCGCGCCGCCGTTGGTGGCGTGGTTGCCGGTGAACGTGCACTCGTCGCAGTGGAACGTGCACGTGAACGAGTACACACAGCCGCCGGTGCCGGTATCGAGGATCGAGCCGTCGTTGGGGTTGCGCGTCGACTCGCCGGTCGCGCTGTCGGTGCACGTGAAGTTCTTGGCGTAGACCGCTCCGCCGACCGCGTTGCCGGTGTCGTGGCACTGCGCCAACACGGCGCCGCCCGGCCAGTCGGCCCAGCGATTGGGATCGAGCGCGGGATTGCCGTTGGCGTTGGCGGCTTGGCCGCGCGTGATCGTGATGTTCTGGAGATAGAGATCGACGCCCGACGGCTTGAAGATCAGCCGCGTCATGCCGCCACCGTCGAGCACGGTGGTGCCGCTGCCGTCGATGATCGTGTTCGAGCCGATCGTCATCTGCGAGGTGAACGCGACCGGCTCGGGGCAATCGATCACGATCGTGCCGCCGGCCTCGACCGCCGCACGGATCGCGGTCTGGTTGCAGTCGCCACCCGTGATCGTCGCCGTCGGCGCGGACACGTCCTGCGCGTCGAAGCCCTCGCAGTCCCGCGGTGTGTCGGGAATCTCGTGGGGGCCGCTCTCTGCCGAGCCGCCCTCCTCGCCCTCGCCATCACCGCCCGCGCCGTCGTGCTTGCAGCCGATGAAGAGGAGCGAGCACGCCAGTCCGAGGCGACGCATGTACATGTCGAGCGCGAGCATAGCAGCTAGCATCACCCCATGCAGATCGGTCGTGGTGAGCCCGACGTGCGCGAGAATCTCTTCGGTGGCACCGGCACGTGCCTGGTGTGGAACCTGCTCGGCGCCATGCCGGCGCCACCGTTCACCTCGGTGTTGTCGTGCGAGCTCTCCGAGGGCGGCTCGGTCGGTCGTCACACGCAGCAACGCGACGCAGAGATCGTGATCGGTTTGACCGGCTGCGGCGAAGCGCGCGTGAACGGCAAGGCGATCGCCTTCGGCCCGGGCGCGGTGGTCCACCTGCCCTTCGGGGCCTCGCTCGAGCTCGTCAACGAGCGCAGCGACGCGCCGCTCACCTACCTCATCATCAAGGCTACGCCGCCGAACGGTTGAGATGGCGCGCGAAGGCACGGTCCGCATCGGTCGCTTCGTCGTGCTCGCGGAGCTCGCGGCCGACGACACCGGCACCGTGTACGCCGCGTACGACCCGCAGCTCGATCGCAAAGTCGCGCTGAAACTCATGGGCGCGCGCACCGATGCGATCGAGGTGCGGGTGCTCGCACGATTGCGCCATCCCAATGTGGTCGCGGTGCACGAGGTCGGTACGCACCGCGGTGAGCGCTTCATCGCGATGGATCTCGTGGACGGCGTGCCACTGCGTACGTGGCTGCAGTCGCCCCGCAGCGCGCGGCAG
>DASZPU010000717.1:0-2271 GCA_035550195.1 Nannocystaceae bacterium | reverse complement strand
GTCATCATGATGAGCGACCCCGCGACGGTGCATCCCACCCAGCGATTGTCGGTCGCGCGTCACGCGATGCTGGCATCCGGCGGACACCACGTACCGGTCGTCGAGGATGGCCGCTTCATCGGGCTGATCACACCCACCGATCTACTGCGCGTGCTGCCGCCCGACGCCTACGCGCGCACACCGGCAGCGCTCGACGACGCGCTCGATCACGTGCCGGTGCGCACGACGATGCAAGAAGACGTGCTCACGATCCCGCCGACGGCCACCGTGCGCGACGCGAGCGAACGCCTCGCCCACGGCGGCTTCCACAGCCTCCCGGTCGTCGACGCCGAAGGCCGGCTCGCCGGCATCGTCACGACCGCCGACATCCTGCGAGCACTGCTCGCCGCAGCTTCGGGCTGATCTGTCGTGCAGGCCGCACGCCCGCGTTGCTGGATGTCGACGCGTCAGCCGTCGCGCTTGCGCGTCGCTTGATCGATCAGCTCGCCCTTGCGCGTGTAGAACTCGAAGCGGATGCCCTGCGCGTCGGCGGAGATGCGCATCGCGCCCCAGTCTTCGTTGAAGCGGTGCTGGCTCGAAGGGTGCGGTTCTTTGATTGGGTAGCGCTCGTGGAAGCCGCCCAAGCCGTTGATGAAGTAGAGCAGGCCTTCGTGCTCGAGGCGCTCGTAGTGGTGATCGTGGCCGGCCAACACCGCGGTCGCGCCCCACGCTGCGTAGGGCCACTGCATGTCGGCATCGGAGCCGTGCGAGCCCGACGAGAACGGGGGATGGTGCATCACCACGAGCTTCCACGGGCCGTCCGCCGCTTCGAGCTCGTGGCGCAACCACTCGGCTTGCTTCGAGTCGAGCTCGACACCGTCGGGCTCGTGCGGATCGCTGTCGACCACGAACAGATCGATCGGGCCCCACGACACCGTGTAGTAGCGCTCGTTGCCGGGCAGCGTGAAGTAGTCGAGGTACGGGCGCAGATCGGTCGCGCGCCAGTCGTGGTTGCCGAGCGCGGGGAAGAACCGATTCTGCTGCGCGGGCGCGCCGAAGTTGCTGGCGTACTTGCCGTGGTACGGCGCGATGTAGTCGCCGTAGTACTGACCGATGTTGTCGTCGATCGTCTCGGCCGCGCCATCCATGTAGTTGTTGTCACCGGTGGTGACGATGATCTCCGGCGCCCACGAGTGCACGAGCGCGGCGACGTCCGCCTCGGGCTGACCCGCTTCGCCGAAATCACCGATCACCGCGAGCGTCACCGCATCGCCCGTCTGCGCGACGGTGATGCGCTGGTCGAGCGGCGGCTCCACCGGGGGCGTGTTGCACCCGGCCAGCACCACGAACACGAACGCGTGCGCGCGCGTCATCGTGGCGCGGAGGATACCACGCGCCACGAGGACGCCCAGGCTCTGCTCACGCGCAGTCGGCGAGGCAGTAGGTCGTGCCGTACTCGACGCAGGTGGCGTCCCACGCCGTGTCGCAGCAGAACGAGTCGATCTCGCAGACGCAGTCCTGCACCGCGGTCGCGTCGCAGCCACCGCTGCCCTGCTCGTCGCAGCAGGTGCCGCCGTCGATCAGCGCGCAGCCCGAGCTGCAGTTCGATGCGCCGTAGCCGACGCAGAAGTCGCTCCAGCCCGAGTCGCAGCAATCGGGGAGGTCGCTGCACACGCACTGCGTGACCGTGACGTTCTCGCATCCGGCCGAGTCGTCGGCCGCGCAGCAATCGCCGGTGGGCGTGCCGAGCAGGTCGATGTCGATCTCGAACGTGCCGACGTCGCCGTCGTTGGAGTCGACGACGATCGAGATTTCCTGATCGGCCGCGACCGCCGTCGTGAAGGTCGCGAAGTTCGGCCCGGAACCGCAGGACAGGATGTCCTCGGGGTCACCGCACGCGCCCGCGTACGCCGACACGGTCGGGGCGAACTGGAAGCTGATCGCCGAGATCGCGTAGATGCCGTCCGCCTGCGGCGTCCAGGTGTAGACCACGTCCTCGCCGCCGATGCCACCGCATGCGTTGCTCACGTCGTCGCCGGCACCGGTGTTGTCGCCGTCCTGCTCGATGGGGATGTTGTTGCCGAGATCCTCCGGCGCTTCGCAGGCGATCTGCTGCACGCGCAGCACGAAGTCACCCGACTGGTTCGAGTCCCAGCCGTCGACCACGATCGCGATCGCCTGATCCTGCGCGAGCGTCATCGTGAGCGCCGAGCGGAAGTCGTTGTTGCTCGCGTCGTCGTTGCACGCGATCTCGGCACCGCCCATGCAGTCGTCGAACACGTACAGCACGGT
>DASZPU010000716.1:0-2133 GCA_035550195.1 Nannocystaceae bacterium | reverse complement strand
GCTCGCACGGTCGCCGATCTCGACGAAGATCTCCAACGCAGCGCGAGCATCGAGGAGCGCGGCTTCGGTGTCGCCGCCGAGGTGACGACACTCGGAGATGTTCGCGAGCTCGATGCCTTCGCGGCGGCGCAGCGACAGCGCGCGTGCGAGCGCGAGGGCCTGCTGCAGCTGCGGGATCGCTGCGACCAGATCACCGGCTTCGGCGTGCACGAGCCCCAGCACGGACACCGCGCGGTACTCCGCGAGCGCATCGCGGGCGCGCGTCGCAGCGGCGTGCGCTTGCTTGGCCGCGCGCGCGGCCGCACCGAACGCGCCCGCCTTCGCTTCGATCCACGCGACCTCGCGCAGCGCGAGCGCCTGCAGCACCGGCAGGGTGGTGTCGTCGGCCAGCAGCGGCGCGAGTACCTCGCGCGCGAGCTCGACGCGACCGAGCGGCGCGGCACAACCCGCGACCCGCACGCAACCGAGCGCATGGCGATCGCGATCGCCGAGCGCCCGTGCGAGCTCGGTCGCGCGCAGGCCCACTTCCACGCCGGTGGTGAACTCGCCGCGCCCGAGCAGACACTCGACGAGGGCGAGCATGGCATCGAGCGCGAGCGAACGATCGCCGACCTGCTGCGCGCTCGCGACCGCACGACGCAGCGCGAGCTCGGCTTCCTCGTGGCGCCCGAGCGTGCTCGCCAGCGCACCGGCGAGATGATCGAAGCGCGCGCGCACGGAAGGCGATGCGGGCGTGCCGGCATCGGCGAGGCGATCGATCGCGTCGCCCGCCCAGCGCAGACAGTCACCGGCGAGATCGGTGTCGTGCACGGTGACGGCTCGTTGCGCGGCCAGGAGCGCGTGTTGCAGCGTGGCCTGCCAGCGCTCGATCGCGTGCAGGTGATACGCGAGCACGTGCGCGATGATCTGCACGCGATCGCCGTAGAGCTGCTCGAGCACGTCGACGACGCGCGCGTGCACGCGCCGGCGCCGACGCATCGGGATCCGATCGTAGAGCACCTGGCGCAGTCCCGAGGTGGCGAAGCGATAGTCGGAGCCAGCCGCGACCGCGCGATCGGAGACGAGACGCAGGCGGATCGCGTGCTCGAGCAGATCTTCGATCTGCTCCTCGGCGAGCTCGGTGCTGCGACGCAGCGTCTCGAAGCGGAAGTGCTCGCCGATCACGCACGCCACCTCGAGCAGCGACAAGAGCTCGGGCGCGAGCCCGGTGTAGCGGGTCTCCAGCAGCGCCTGCACGGTCTCGGGCAAGACCACGTCGTGCAGGTCCTCGCACTCGTGGCCGCCCGACGGCGACGGCTTGATCTCGCCGGTCTGCAGCAGATGACGAACGAGCTCGATCACGGCATACGGTTGACCCGCGGTGACGTGCGCGATGCGGCGCAGATCGTGGGGGCGGATCCGCAGGCCGCCGAGCGCCTCCGACAGCCACTGTCGCACTTCGTCGAGCGACCACGGCGTCAGACGAACCGACACCAGCGCGCGCTTCGACGCGAGCGTCTGCAACCACCGCTCGAGCTCCGGCGCGCCCGGTTGCGCGGTGCCGACGACGAGCACGGCATGTGGTGCGAGCGCGTGGGGCAGATACGCGAGGAAGTCGAGCTCGGGGCCGCTCGCCCACTGCAGATCGTCGAGTCGCACGACGAGCCTGCGATCGCGCGCGCGCTGTCCGAACTGCTGCGCGAGCTCGGCGAACACCTGCCACTTCTCCGAGCTGCCGAGCGGTGGTGGCACGCGCATGCCACGATCGCCGACCTCTTCGTCGACCATCGTGCTCGCGAGCATCCACTGGAACGCCGCGTACGGTGGCGGGCGATCGCCTTCGTAGGCGAAGAACTGTCCGCGCAACACCACCGCTCCGCCCGCTTGCGCGCGTCGACACAGCTCGTCGACGAGGCGGCTCTTGCCGACGCCGGCATCGCCGAGCACGACCGCCATCGGTGCGCGGCCGTCCTGCGCCATCGCGAACGCGCGCTCGAGCTGCGTGAGCTCGTCGGTGCGTCCGACCAGCCCGACTTCGGCGAGCACCGGCGTCGTGGGTCGGCTGCCGCGACGCGTGCCACCTTCGGTCGCGTGGAAGCGCGACGACGGTACGGCGATGGTGCGATCGATGCCGTCGTCGACGACGCTACTGCG
>DASZPU010000715.1:0-1776 GCA_035550195.1 Nannocystaceae bacterium | reverse complement strand
TCCTCGTGCGCGTGGCGGCGGGCGCGAGCACCAAGGAGATCGCGGCCGAGCTCGGGCTCTCCGAGAAGACCGTCTCGAACCATCGCGCCGCGATCATGGCGCGGCTGGGCATCCACGACATCGCCGGACTGACGCGCTACGCGATCGGTCGCGGGCTCATCGAGCCGTGACGACGATGAGCACGGAGCCCAGCGCCGACTTCTCGCTGCCGATCGTGCGTGCGATCGCCGAGTACACCTACGACTGGGAGAGCTGGATCGGCCCCGACCGACGCTTGCGCTGGGTGAACGGTGCGGTCGAGCGGATCTCCGGCTACTCGGTCGATGCGTGCATGCGCATGCCGGGCTATCCGCTGCCGATGGTGCACGAGGACGATCGTGCGCGCATCGCAGCGCTGCTCGCCACCGCGGCCGCGGGCTCGGAGGGCAACGACGTCGAGTTCCGAGTGGTGCGCCGAGACGGGGTCGTACGCTGGGTCGCGGTGTCGTGGCAACCGATCGTCGGCGATCGCGACGAGGTGCTGGGCTACCGCGCGAGCATCCGCGACATCGACGAGCGCAAGACGATGGAGGCGCGTCTCCGTGCGATGCGAGAGCGCGCGGAGAATGCCGATCGTGCGAAGACCGAGTTGCTCGCCAACGTGAGCCACGAGCTGCGCACGCCGGCGCACTGCGTCGCGGGCTTCGCCGAGCTGTTGCTCGAGACCGGGCTCGAGGGCCGCGCTGCGCGTTATGCCGAGATCATCCGCGGTCAGGCCACGTTGCTGCTGCGCCAAGTCGAAGACTTGCTCGACATGGCGTCGCTGGAGAGCGGCGGCATCCGGCTCGAGCAGCGCCCGCTCGACGTGCACCAGCTCGTGCGCGACATCGTGATCGCGCTCGAGCCCGCGGCGACCCAGGCGGCGACGCGCGTGCACGTCGTGATCGATCCGTCCGCACCGCGCGTGTGCGTCGGCGACGAGCTGCGGCTCTCGCAGGTCGTGCGCAACCTGGTCGAGAACGCGATCCATCACGCCGACGCGGCGGCGATCGAGGTGCGCGTCGCGTCGCCCGATGCGGGCTCCGGGGTCGCGATCGAGGTGCGCGACGAAGGCCGCGGGATCCCGGCGGATCGACTCGCCGAGATCACGCGCCCGTTCGTGCAGCTCGACGGCTCGCGCGCGCGCCGACGCGGCGGTGCGGGGCTCGGGCTGTCGATCTGCGATCGACTCGTGCGCGCCATGGGTGGCGCGATGACGATCGCGAGCGCGCAAGGACGCGGCACCACCGTGCGCGTGGTGCTGCCGCTCGCGGTGCTGAGCGCGATGGTGCCCGACGACGCGCGCACGATCGCGACGTCGGACGGCGCGCTGGCCGATCGCCTGCCCTTGGCGATCCTCGTGGTCGACGACACGCCCGAGAGCCAGGAGCTGCTGTGCGAGCAGCTCGTGCGACTCGGCTATGCACCCGAGCGCGCGTCGTCGGGGCGCGAGGCGATCGCACGCGTGGAGACGCTGTGGCCCGACCTCGTGCTGCTCGACGTGCAGATGCCCGAGATCGACGGTGCCGACGTGGCGCGACGCATCCGCGCGCTGTGCCTCGCACATCCCGAGCGTCCGCGTCCGCGCGTCGTGGCGGTGACGGCGGGGTCCTTCGCGGCCGGTGCCGACGCCGGGCTCGCGATCGATGCGATGCTCGTGAAGCCGGTGACGCGCGCACGGTTGTCGTCGTTGCTCGTGGGGCTCGCGACGCCGCAGGCCGCGGGCCCGGGCGCAGGCGACGAAGGCGAGCTGCTCGA
>DASZPU010000714.1:0-6776 GCA_035550195.1 Nannocystaceae bacterium | reverse complement strand
GGTTCACTTGCCCGCGCGCGTGGATGCGCGCGATCGGTTCCTGGCCCATGAAGCAGCCCTTGTCGAACGACACCGCGTAGATGAAGCCGACCTCGGGCGGGAAGAAGCCCGATTGCAGCTCGGTGCCCCACCCCGGCGTCGCGCTCTCGATGCGCGCGCGATGGAACTCGTCGGCATCGATCGATCGCGCGCCCGCGAGCGCAGCGTCGACGTCCGCGCGCGCACCGATCACCAGGTGCGCAGGCAACGGGTGTCTGCTTTCCACGACACGCACACTCGTAGGTTCGATGTGCAGCTCGTCACCGTCGTCGTCGAACGCGATCGCGACCGCGAGATCAGCGACGCGCTCGACGGACACGTCGTCCATGACGATGTGGCTGTCGAATGCGCTGACCACCGCGTCGGTCTCGGCGCGCGGCACGAGCACGTCGTACGCGTCGCCGACCGGTGGCAACAGCACGAGCTCGGACACCAGCTTGCCTTTCACGGTGAGCAGCGCGGCCACGACCGCATGGGTCGCGTCCAGCCGCTCGACGTCGCCGGAGACGCTGCCCTGCAGGAAGCGCCGCGTGTCGGGCCCGCGCAGCCGCACGACCGCGCGCGCCTGTCCGGGGATCTCGTCGAGCGACACGCGGCAGAGCACGGCTCGCACTTTACGAAGCACGGATCACAAGACGCAAGGCCGACCCCTTGATCGAAGCGCCTACGCGGAGTACGGACACCCCGTGCGCAGCGCTCTTTCGCGGCTCGTCGCGTGCGCGGCCCTCGTCCCGGCGCTCGTGCAGGCGGCGCCCCCGAGCGGCCCCGCCGCGGCCCCGCCCGACGACTTCGACGACGACGCCTCGGGTCCACCACCGCCGCGTGTCGGCGCCGGCGCGGCGACCAGCGACGCGAGCAGCGACCTCGGCTTCGCATCCGCGTTCGATCTGCCGCTCGCCGATCGCCGCGATCCCTACGGCCCGCGTCCGTCCGGCATCGCGAAGCTCTCGCTCGATCAGATCGCCCGCTACTCGCTCGGCAATCCCGCGGTGCGTGCCGCGGACGAGCACGTCAACGCGATGAAGGCTCGCCTCAAGAAGGCGAAGTTCGCGTGGGTACCGATCATCGACACGGTCAGCACGCTCACGCCGGGTGCGAACGTGAAGTGCGAAGACGTCGTGCTGCAGACGACGACGCCGGGCACGACGCAGGACTTCCAGTTCTGTCACCCGCCGGACAACCTCGACATCCAGAGCGCGGGTGGTTACTTCCGCCAGCTCGGTCGCGCCGGCGTGCGCTTCCAGTTCCAGCTCGACACCGTCATTCCGCTCTACACGTTCGGCAAGATCAAGAACGTCAAGAAGATCGCCGAAGCCGGCGTGCTCGTCACGAAGCTGCAGAAGGCCGCGACGCAGGCCGAGACGCTCATGCGCGTGCAGCAGGCCTACAGCACGCTGCTGCTCGCGCGCGAGTCGATCGCGATCCTGCGCGAGGCCAAGAAGATCGTCGACGACGCACGCAAGCGCGTCGCGAAGGACCTCGGTGGTGGCGGCGACGACTTCGATGCCGATCCCAGCGAGCTCAACGCCGATCGCGATCCCGACGATCTCGTGAAGGTGAACCTCGCCGCGCTCGAGCTCGAAGAGAACATGCGCGAGGCGCTGAAGGTCGAGTCGCTCGCGCTGTCGGCCCTGTGGGCGCTCGCGGGCAAGGGCGCGCCGGTCGGCTTCGACATCGACGCGAAGGAGCTCGACGCGATCGAGCTCGACGGCGGCCTCCGCCCGCTGCGCCACTACAAGGAGCTCGCGGTCGACACGCGGCCCGAGGCGAAGATGGCGTCGGCCGGCGTGCAGCTGCGCAAGGCGCAGGAACGGCTCGCGCGCAGCAACTTCTTGCCCGACCTCGGCATCGCCGTGTCGATCGGCGTCGCGCGCAGCAACGCCGCCGACAAGGACATGCGCACGCTCTACTACCAAGACGGCTTCAACTTCTCGCGCGTCACGGCCGCGCTGGCGCTGCGTTGGCGCTTCGACTTCCACAACGACGCGTTCGATCTGATCGCCGCGCGCGCGGATCTGCGGGCGGCCGAGCACCAGCAAGAAGCGGCCCAGCTGTTGCTCGGGCGTGACGTCGAGGAGGCGTACGCGGATCTCGTCGATGCGCGCACGACGATCGAGATCCGCGATCGCGCGCGCCGCGAGTCGTGGAAGATCGTCGTGTCGCAGCAGCAACGCGACACCGTGGGCGGCGGCAACTCGACCGAGCTGCTCCGCGCCCTCGAGAAGTGGTACAAGTGGCGCTTCGCGCACGTCGAGGCCATCGGGCAGCACAATGTCGCCGCCGCGCGGCTCGCCCGCGCCGTGGGAGCCCCGCTGTGGGCCCCCTCACCTTCCGATGCGAAACGCTAGATTTACCCGGTCCGCAATGGGGCTAGACTGGGTCCACATCTGAATCCACCGGCCGAAACGCCCGTCCGAGGTCCACGATGTCCCGTTCAATCTTCGCGCTCGCCCTCCTCACCGCTCTCGCACCGACCGCGGCCTTCGCCGCCGGCGGCGGCAGTGGAACCGATGCGGCGACCACCGAGGCCGAGCTCGCGCCCGCCGAAGAGATCCCCGAGGGGATGCCGTCGGCGCTCGAGGAGTTCAAGAAGCGTCACGAGCTTGTGCTGCTCTTGGTGAAGACCAAGGTGAAGGACGAAGCGATCCAAGCCGAGGTCGACAAGCTGCTCGACTACAACTGGATCGCCAACGCGGCGCTCGGTGGAAAGAACCGCGCCGACAAGAAGTGCGACCCGCGGTGTGCCGAGTACGAGCAGCTGCTCACGCGGCTCATCCGTCAGAACTACCTCAAGCGCATCGTGCAGGCCGACACCGGCAAGGTCGAGTATCTCGGCGAGGACAAGCGTCCGCGCGCGAGCAAGGTGAACACCCGCGTCACCTTCACCAAGGACGGCCAGACGCAGACCGTCGAGGTCTCGTACGTGATGCACATCGTGAACGGACAGTGGTCCGTCCGCGACATCATCACCGATGGCGTGAGCCTCTCGAAGAACTACCGCTACGAGTTCCACAAGATCATGAAGGACGAGGGCATCGACGGGCTCATCGCTCGCCTCGAGACCAAGCTCGCCGACCTCGCCAAGACCGAGTAGCCCTTCTGCTAGGCTACCGGGGCGATGACGCCCAGCTCGTCTTCACGGCCCTGCGGGCCTGAGGGAACGGCCACCCGAGCGATCGCTGGGTGGCCGTTCGCGTTGGTTGCGGCCGCGTGCGCCGATCCCCGCGTGATCGGTGAAGGCTTGTTGGGCGAGCCGATCGCGTTGATGAGCGGCGACCCTTCGCCGCTGCCCCGGCTCGCGTTCATCGACGAGGGCTGCCCCGGCGCGAGCGCGCGCGGTGGCTGTGGCACGGGCGATCGCGCGTGCGGCCCGCTGCTCATCGACACGCTCTCGCCCTTCACGACGCTCAAGGACGATCGCGACTCCGGCGACCAGCCCCGCTTCTCGCAGGAGTGCTTCGAGGTGCGTGGCGCCGCGGGTCTCGGCGCGGCCGATCCGACGCCCGACGATCTCGACGCCGCAGTCGCACGCTTCCGCTTCCTCGACGCACCGATGGTGCGTGCACCGGCCGAAGGCACCTCGCGCTGGACGTGGTTCGCCGGCCAAAACGGTGCGTTCGTCGAGCCCTCGGGCGTGCTGGGCGGCAACGTGCTGCGCGACTTCTCGATCGCGTTGCGCGGCAAGCTCGACGAGCCGCCCAGCGTGTCGCTCTACGTCGAGTTCCCCGGGACGGATCGCGATCTCGCCGATCAAGGTCGGGCCTATCTCGCGCTGCAGTTCCCCGGACGCTTGCTCGGGCGCGACGTCGCGGACCGCTGCCAGATCGGCGACGACAACTGTCGCATCGCCGGGTACGACGTCGTGCGTGCGCAGGGCAACTACGCGCTGCGCTCGACGAGGATGTTGCTCGATGCCTGCGTGTCGGCGCCGCCCTGCGCTCCGCGCTACACGCTCGATCCGGTGAACCTCTTCGCGCCCGGCGTGTGCGATGCGACGATCGGCCCCGAGCTCGAGACCGCGTGCACACCGGCCGACGACGTCGCGTTGGGAGGAGTGCGCGCGACGATGTTGGTCGCGACCTCGGTGCCCGGCGCAGTGCTGTTCGAAGACAGCGCGATCCGGATGTTCGGGCCCATCGAGATGTTGCCCGCGTGCGGCGACGCGACGCTCGGGGATCGTGCGTGCCTCGTCGCGAACGACGGGCTCATCGCGTTCAGCGGTTGGGCACCGGCCGGCGCCGAGACGCCGCTCGCACGTCTGCGCGTGCGCAGCATCGCGCTCGTGCCGGGGCTGACGCGCACGCGCGGCGTGGGTCCGTGCGAGCGCGTCGAAGATCGTCGTGACGCGCTCGTCGCCCAGTGCGAGCGCTACGTCGAAGCGATCGACGACGAGGGCGACGTTCGCAACACCACGCCGCCCTACTCCGCCGACGCCGATCGCGACGAGCCGGGCGGCGGCCACGACGATGCGAACACATCGCTCGCGACGCTCGGCGAGGTGTTCCACGCCGGCGCGACCATGCGCCCCGACACCGCGAAGTGGATCGAGGTGCACGTCGTGCCCGCGACCCATCCGCTGCCGGTGTCGCTGCGGCTCGATCTCTCCCCGGAGGCCGCGCAGCTCGACGGCCTGCTCGGCAGCGCGATGCTGCGCGACACCGTCGCGGTGGTCGACTACACCGATCCGAATCCGGGCGTGCGGCTGTCGTGTCTCGATCCGCGTGCGGGCGAGTGCATGGTGGCGCCCGATTGCCAGGAGGACGCACAGGCCGCGTGCTGCTACGGGCTGCCGCTCAGCCTGCTGGTCGACTTCATCACCGGCGCCGAGGACGAGACGTGCTGTGCGGCGCTGTCGGCCGCGGAGCTCGAGGAGATCCAGACCCAGGGCTTCTGCAGCGAGACCCAGCCTCCGTGAACGGGACGCGCGGCGGGCCGTGCGCCGTGGCATAAACGAAGAAACCACTGGGCCGCGGCACTCGTACCGGGTGCGACGGGTTCAACCACGACGATGACGCTCGCGACCGCCCTCGCCTCCGCACTCGAGCCCTCCGGTGAGCTCGCCCGCTATGCGTGGGCGTTCGGCCAGGGCGTGCTCGTCGATCTCACGCCGTGCGTCTATCCGCTGATCCCGGTCACCGTCGCGGTGTTCGGTGCGAAGGGTGTGTCGCGTGGGCGCGCGCTCTTCCTCGCGAGCGCGTACGTGCTCGGCATGGCGACGCTCTACACCTCGCTCGGTGTGCTGGTCGCGTCGACCGGTGGTGCGTTCGGAGCGTGGCTCGCCGATCCGAAGGTGGTGCTGCCGATCGCGGCGTTGTTGCTCGCGCTCGCGGCCAGCATGTTCGGTGCGTTCGATCTGCAGCTGCCCGTGTCGCTGCAGAATCGCCTGAACACCGTCGGTGGTGCGGGCCCCGTGGGTGCGTTCTTGATGGGGCTCGTGTCGGGCTTCATCTCCGCGCCGTGCAGCGGGCCCGCGCTCGTCGCATTGCTCGCAGTCATCGCGAAGTCGTCCGCCGAAGGTGGCAGCGTCGCGTTCGGAGCCTCGCTGCTCTTCACCTACGCGCTCGGCATGGGCACGCTCTTCTTCGCGGTCGCGTTGGGCGCGAGCCTGTTCCGGCCGGGCGTGTGGATGGAGCACGTCAAGAGCGTCTTCGGCATCGCGCTCATCGTGATGGCGTTCTGGTTCATGCGTCCGCTGTCGAAGACGCTGGCCGAGCTCGGCGTGATGGATGCGGGCGTGCTCGTCGGCGTCGCGGGGCTCGTGCTCGGCATCGCCGCGGGTGCGGTGCATCTCAGCTTCCACGGCGACACGAAGGAGCGGCTGCGCAAAGGCGTCGCGGTCGCGGTCGCGAGCGTCGGAGCTGCGCTCGCGCTCAACAACTTCATGCACGTCGAGCTGCCGTGGAAGCACGCGCAGAACATCGCGGAGCTCGAGCAGGCGCTGAAAGCCAGTGACCAGGACAAGCCCGTGCTCATCGACTTCGCGGCGACGTGGTGCCTGCCGTGCAAGGAGATGGAGCTGCAGACGTTCGCGGACCCCAGCGTGAAGCAGCTGCTCGTCGATCGCTACGAGATCATCAAGCTCGACGTCTCCGATGGCACCGACGATCAAGCGCGGCTGCAGGAGGCCTTCGGCAGCGAGACCCTGCCCAGCGTGCTCGTGTACGGTGGCAAGTCGGGGCTCGACGCGCGCATGGGCGAGCTGCGCGAGGGCGCGACGATGCCGGAGCCGGCGGTGCGCTTCCGTACGCTCGTCGACGCGAGCACCTTCCTGCAAGCGATCGAGCCGGTGCGGTGATGCGCATCGTGGCCGCGGCGCTCGCGTTCTCGTCGGCCTGCACGCCGAGCGAGCGCGCGCAGGCGCCGGGGGCGTCGTCGTGGACGGTGGTGGAGCGGCGTGCGGAGCTGCAAGACGCGCTCGCGCAGGCGGGCTCGCGTCGTGTGCTCGTCGACGTGAGCGCGGAGTGGTGCGTGCCGTGTACCGCGATGCGCTCGCTGACCTTCGCCGACGAGCGCGTGCAGACGGCGTTGTCCGACTACGCGACGATCGAGGTCGACGTCTCCGAAGAAAGCCCGGAGCAGATGGCGTTGTCCGACTTCTTCGGCGCGACCGCACTCCCCTGCGTGGTGCGCTTCGACGACGCAAGAGCGCTGCATGCCGCCGTCGCGAACAAGCAACGCATCGCGCCGAAGCCCTCGCTACGCCTGCACACATTCGTCGAGCCCGACGAGCTGCTCGA
>DASZPU010000713.1:0-17339 GCA_035550195.1 Nannocystaceae bacterium | reverse complement strand
CGCGCATCACCGCGCGTCGATTGCTCGGCGGATCGGCAACGGTCGCTGCGCTCGCGCGTGCGCATCTGGGGGGCATCGAGCGGCCGGCGCTCGTCGATCACGATGTCGTCGGTGATGCCGATGTCGCGGCGATCACGGTGCTGCGATTCCTCGAGCAGCTCGCGGCGCCGATCCACGGCTATGACGCTGCGTTCGCGGATCTCTTCCGCGGCTCGACGTTGCTCGCGATGCCGGCCCACGAGCCTGCGACGATCGTTCGCGTGCTGCGCAGCGACGGGCAACACGATCGCGGGCTGAGCGAAGGCGTCGCGTTCGTGCACAACGGCGCCGACGCGGTGGTCGTGCTCGCGCGCTGGCACGACAACGGCACGTATCGCATCTCGGTCGCGGCACGGACCGAGGACGCGGGCCAGCGCTTGCTCGAGGCGCTCGCGGAGTTCCAGCGCACGCAGAGCGATCTCGCCGAGGCGCCGGCGGTGCGGCTCGAGCAGAGCCTCAACGCGCGCATCCTCAAGCACATCGGCAGCGAGCACGCGACGCTGCAGCATCGCTTCAAGGCCTACGAGCGCGCCAACGTGGCGATCGTGTTGCTCGACGAGCTGACCCACCGCGGCGCGGAGATCCTCGGCATCGAGCCCAAGGAGTATCGCGGTCTGCACGAGGCCTCGGCGTTCGTCGAGCCGCCCAAGGTCGCGAAGAACGGCGCGCTCGAGGGGCTGCGTGCGATGCCGACCGCGTTCGAGCGCGTGAAGATCGTCGGCGAAGAGCATCGCAACGGGCTGGTCGGCGGCGTGTGCCTGTATCGCGAGGGCGACGAGCCGATGGTCGCGATCGTGCAGCGCGACAGCAACGGCTCCGGTGGCTACGTCACGCACCTGTACGTCGTCGCGCGCACCGCCGAGATCGCACAGGCGGGGCTCGACGCGCTGGTGCACGCGTGTCGCGAGCAGAGCATCTTCCGCAAGCGGGTGATCCGTCCGGAGATCAGCTTCTCCGACGAGGTCGAGCAGGCGGAGATCGTCGAGGTGCCGGCGGCGTCGCTCCGCGATCTCGTGCTGCCCGAGGAGCTCGTGCATCGCATCGAGCACGACATCGTCGACTACGTCGCGCATGCGCCCAGCCTCGCGGCGCACGGCCTCACGATCCGGCGCGGCATCTTGCTGCACGGTCCACCCGGCGTCGGCAAGTCGTTCCTGTGCCGGGTGCTCGCGTGCGAGCTGCCGGGCTTCACCACCATCGTGCTGTCGGGCCTGAACTTGTTCCGCCCTGCGGCGGCGTTCCAGCTCGCGCGTCATCTCGCACCGGCGTTGCTGGTGCTCGAAGACGTCGATCTCGTCGCGGAAGATCGCACGATGAATCCCCACAGCGAG
The DNA here is from genome assembly GCA_035550195.1 of Nannocystaceae bacterium. Classification (GTDB taxonomy): domain Bacteria; phylum Myxococcota_A; class Polyangia; order Nannocystales; family Nannocystaceae; genus Xiheibacterium. The sequence goes on along the minus strand of DASZPU010000713.1, from coordinate 15,969 downwards.
GTGCTCGGCACGCTCATGAACGAGCTCGACGGCCTCGCACCCGAAGACATGGTGCTGGTGGTGTTCACCGCGAACTCGCTCGAGCGCCTCGAGCCTGCGCTCGTCGCGAGACCCGGCCGCGTCGACGTGGTGCTGTCGTTCGGATTGCCGAGCGCAGACCTACGCCGCCGGCTCGTGCAGCAGTATGCGGGCAAGGCGACGCTCGCCGACGATGCGCTCGATCATGCGGTTCGCGCCACCGACGGCACGACCCCCGCCTTCATCCGCGAGCTGATGAAGAGCGCCGTGCTCGAAGCGTTGCGCGACGGCGCGATCACGGACGGCATCGCGAACGTGCAGGCGAAACACGTGCGCGCCGCGATCGATCGCCTCGAGACGAAGATCGACGCCCGCACGCAGCGCATGCTGGGCTTCCGCGGCTAGCAGGGTGTCCGGAAAAACGCTTCGCGTTCTTCCGCACCCTGCTACGCGTGCTCGTCGAAGATCGGCATGAAGCCGCCGTAGATCATGCGCTTGCCGTCGAAGGGCATGTTCTCGCCGAACTCCTTCATGCGCGGATCGTTCTTCATCTTCTCGCCGGCCGCGTCGCGCACCGCCTTCGAGGGGTACTCGATCCACGAGAACACCACGGTCTCGTTGCGCTCGGCCTTCACCGCGCGCTTGAAGTCGGTGCTCGTGCCATCGGGAATGTCGTCGGCCCAACACTCGATGTGGCGTGTCGCGCCGTACTCCTTGAAGAGCGGCCAGCACTTCGCCGCAGCGGCGCGATACTCGTCCTTCTTGTCGAGCGGAACGGGCACCACGAATCCATCGATGTAGCTCATTGAGGCGCTCCTCGCGTGGGTTGGACGCGTACGGTATGGCACACGCGCGAGGCCGCGCAGCTGCGACGCACTACTTTCGCGGCAAGTTCTTGCTGGGCTTGCGCGGCCCCGTCTTCGGCTTGAGCGTCGGTAGCTTGCCCTTCTTCTTGATCAGCCCACCGCCACCGCCGCCTTTGCTCGGCAGCTTGCTCAGCTTCTTCGCGACCTCCGCGTCGGTCTCGTCGAGCGAGTACGCGACGCAGCGGTGATCGGAGTCGGGACAGCGGAAGCGAACGTGGATGTGGATGATGTGCCCGGGCTCGTGCTTGATGAGCTCGAAGTAGCGAGCCGCTGCATCGACGCCGACATCCGCTTCGGCGGCCGCGCGCAACCAGACCTGCTGCGTGCGGTTGAGGAAGATCGCGACGACCTGACCGCCGTCGAGCAGCGTCTTCACCAATGACCAGTTGCGCGCAGCGTCGAAGCGCTCGCCCGACGCTTCGATCACCAGTCGGATGTCGATGTCGCGGCCGGCCTGGTGCGATTGGTGCCCGTAGATCGGACCGCCTTTGCGCGCCGAGATCTCGCCGAGCTGGATCGGCGGCGCGCCCTTGTTCGCCTCCGCGTAGCCGTCCAACGCCGCCAACACGTTCACGACCAGCTCGCCGGTGCCGAACGCTCGCGTGCGATCCGGCGCGAGGAACCACGCCTTCCCTTCGGGGAACGGCACGCCGTTGACCAGCTTCCCGTCGTTCGGCGGACCGACGGACTCGCTCTTGTCGATCGGCCCCGCGTGCACGACGACGCGCGTGCCCGGGGCGAGCGCCTCGTCGGCCGGCAGCTTCGGGTTCATCGCGATCAACGAATCGCGGGGCAGCGACCAGGCCTGCACGAGCTGATCGATCGTCGAGGGCGTCGCGACCGTCCAGGTGATCTCGTCCAACGATCGTGGGCGATCGATGTCGACCGGTTGCGCGGGCGGCTGCGTCGGCGCGACGACGGTCGGTTTGTCTTCGACCTTCGCCGGTGGTGCATCGGGCGCGTCGACGGCCGGCTGCGTCGAACCGTCGGCGGGCTCGCTCGCATCCGCGCTCGTCGTGCCGCGGTCTCGGAACGTGATGACGCCGATCGTGACGCCGTCGTCATCGTCGCCGGCGAACAGCGCGATCGCGAGCCACGTGCCCGCCATCCCACCACTTCGCTGCGGACGATACGTCGGCGGCCGCGGAGCCGGCTGCTCGGGCGAGCGCCAGGACCATCCCGACGAACCCGCCCTCGACTCGTCACGCCGCATCGTCGCGATCGAGACTAGCAAGCTTCGGCGCGTTGGTCCGTCGGAGACCTGGGTTCAACCGCGGCGTCGATTGCGAGGGATCGAAAAGCTCGATTGCCGCACTTCGAAGCATCGCGATGATCCTCCCGCGCCGTGCCCCGGGTCCGAAGGGACTCCCTGTCGTCGGCAACGCGCTGGCGTTCCGGAACGACCCGCGGGGCTCGCTCATCGCGTGGGCGCGGGACTACGGGCCCACCGTTCGCTTTCGCCTCGGCCCGCTCGTCGCACACATGGTGGCGCACCCCGAAGGGGTCAAGCACGTGCTGCAGACGCGCAGCGACGACTACGGCAAGGCGCCACGCATGGGGTTCCTCGTCGACTTCCTCGGCTTGTCGCTGCTGACGCTCGAGCGCGAGCTGTGGCGGAAGCGGCGACGCCTCGCACAGCCGGCGTTTCATCGCGAGCGCGTCGGCGCGCTCGCGCACAGCTTCATCACCGCGAGCGAGCGGATGGTGGAGCGATGGGAAGCGCATCGCGACACGGGCAAGTCGTTCGACGTCGCGAGCGAGATGATGCGGGTGACCCTCGCGCTCGCCGGCGAGACGCTCCTCGGTGTCGACATCAGCGCGACGGCACCCGCGGTCGCGCGCTCGCTGCCGGTCGTGCTCAACCACACGCTCGCGCGGATGAACTCCCCGGCGCCCTTGCCACTGTGGATGCCCACCGCCGCCAACCGGCGCTACCATGAGGCGAAGCGAGCACTGGACGTGATCGTGATGGGACTCGTTCGCGACTGGAGGAGCGGTCGCACGCAGCCGACCGGGCTCGTCGCGATGCTGATGAACGCGCGCGACGAAGAGACCGGCGAGTGTCTGTCCGATCGTGATCTCCGCGACGAGGTGATGACGCTGATGTTCGCCGGCCACGAGACGACCGCGAGCGCGCTGACGTGGACGTGGTGGTTGCTCGCGAAGCACCCCGACGCGGCGCGCCGCGTGCGAGCGGAAGTCACGACCGTGCTGCAGGGCCGGCGGGCCACACCCGAAGATCTCGTGCGGCTGCAGTACACGCAGTGCGTGATCCAAGAGGCGATGCGGCTGATGCCGCCGTCGTGGGCGATCGGACGCATGCCGTACGTCGACGACGAGATCGACGGCTACCGGATCCCTGCGGGCTCGCTGGTGATCCTGCCGCAGTGCGTGACGCACCGCGATCCCGCGTTCTGGGATCGTCCCGACGAGTTCGATCCCGAGCGATTTCTCCCCGAGCGCTCGGCCGATCGCCACCGCATGGCGTACTACCCGTTCAGCGCCGGGCCGCGCGTGTGCATCGGCCCGCACTTCGCGATGTTGGAGGCCACCGCGATCGTGGCTGCGGTCGCGCAGCGCTTCGCGCTCGCGCTGGATCCCACCCACGAGGTGCGCGTCGACTCGTCACTCACGCTGCGTCCGCTCGACGGCCTGTGGATGAGGCTGCAATGAAGATCCTCGTCACCGGTTCGCGTGGGTTCATCGGTGCCGCGATTGCGCGGCGCCTGAAAGCGGCGGGCCACGAGGTGATCGGGCTCGTGCGTCGCAGCGACCTCGCCGCCGACGAGCTCTTCCTCGATCTCGCCGATCCCGCACCGATCTCGGCGGGCGCGCTGCCAGCCGGCGTCGATGCGGTGGTGCACAGCGCCGCGATGATGTCGAGCACTCGCTTCTCGCGTGCGGCGATGCAGGTGAACGCCGGCGGCACGCAGCGGCTGACGACGTGGGCGCGCGAGGCCGGCGTCGCGCACTTCGTGCAGGTGAGCTCGATCGGCGCGTACGGCCTCGCATGCGTCGGAGAGCAGCGCCACGAGGACACCAGCCTGGGGTGGTTTCCGCTCTTGCCCGCGTACCTGCGCTCGAAGGCTCGCGCCGAGCGACACGTCGTCGCCGCGGGTGTGCCGTACACGATCCTGCGCATGCCCGCGGTCTTCGGTGCGCGCGACACCGTCGTCACGCCCGCGATCGTGCCGTCGCTGTTGCGCGGCGCGATGCCGTGGATCCGCTCGCGTGATCGCATCGTCTCCACGCTGTGGGTCGAGAACGCGGCCGGCGTCGTCGCAGCGGTGCTGGCTCGCGCGCCGCTGCAAGCTGCGCTCAACGTCGCGGACGGCGAAGTACCGTGGTCGCAGATCGTCGATACCTTCGGTGCGGCGTTGGGCGTCGAGGTGGTGTGGCGAAAGCACGGCCTGCACACGCTGCTCACGCGCTCGGAGGACTACGTCTTCCAGTACATGGTGACGACCGGCGGCTTCGGTGCGCAGTTCCCCACTGATCGCATGCACGCTGCGTTGCCCGGGCTCGCGCTCGCCGACTGGCGCGACGGCGTGCGCGAGGCGGTGCAGGCCTATCGCGCGGATGCGTCGTCGAACCAAGCGGCGGTGAGTGCCAAGGCTTCGTCGACGCCGTAGAGCGGCGTGTAGCCGAAGTCGACGCGCGCGCGCTCGCCCGAGAAGTAGAAGGTGCCGCGCGTGAGCGCGAGCGTGGCCGGGCGCAACATCTTCAGCTCGCCGAGAAAACGCTCGGCGGCGCCTTTGGTCAGCCACATCGCCGCGTGCGAGGTCCAAGCGAGCGCCGAGATCGCCCACGACGGCGCGCGCTTGAACGTGCGCCCGAACGCGCGAGACATGCGGCGGTTGAAGTCGACATACGACTCGGTTCGTTCGTCGACGGCGTAGTTCGTGACGAAGTACGCACGCCCACAGACCGGCGCATCGGGCACGAGGCTGCGCTCCAACAAGAAGAACGCGTGCACGACATTCTCGACGTAGATGTGCTCGATGACGTTCGCAGCTCCGCCGATACCCGGCTTGCCGGCCTGCGACGCGGCGGCGATGAAACGATCGCGCGGGCCGTAGAGGCCGCCCGGCCGCAGTGCCGCGGTAAGCAGCCGGCCGCGGCCGTTCGCGGCCAGCACGGTCTGCTCGGCGATGATCTTCGTCTGCACGTAGTGGCAGAGAAACGGCTCACGCGCGTAGGGCGAGGACTCGTCGGCGAGCACCATCGGGCTGCGGAGGAGATCGCGATTGACCACGACGGAGCACGACGAGGTGTGTACGAGCTGCGTCACGTTCTCTGCGATGCAGGCCTCGACGACATTCTGCGTGCCGCGCACGTTGATGTCGTGGATCGCGTCGTACTCGAACGGGAGATTCGCCCAGTAGTTCACCGCCGCCGCGGTGTGGAAGACGACGTCGACACCGCGACACGCTTGCCGCACGGCGTCACGATCGCGGACGTCGCCGACCTGCACCTCCACGTGTCCGCGCGCGACCTCTTCGTCGAAGAGCGTCGATGGTGCCACGTCGAGCACGCGCACCTTCGCTTCGCCGCGCGCGAGCAGACCTTCGACGAGATGACTGCCGAGCAGCCCATGTCCCCCGACGACGAGGTAGCGCTTGCCGGTCGCTTCCGTCGCGACGCGCGTGGGCCGATTCCTTCGGGTCGCCAACTGCACGCCGGACAGCGTATCGCGACCCGTTGCGGGTCGGCGAGATTGCGGCACGACCGATGGCTCCGAAGACGTAGGGACTGCGGATGCGAGCACCGGCACGTCGCCGTCGGTGCCGTGTGCCGAGCGAGTGACGGAGGCGGCGTGCAGCACGACCGTCGTGTCTCGCCATGCCGCTGGGTGGTCCGGGCGGCTGTGAGCGATCGAGCTGCGCGACGCTCACGGTGCTGTTCCGCGAGACGCCCGACGGCTTCGAGCTGTTGCCCGGCGACTACTGCGGCATGATCCCGATCGGCTTCGAGTACTGCGACTGGAGCGGCGACGCGATGACCGGTCCTTACCAATGCGATTGCGTGTGCGAGTGAGCGCTCGCGAACGTGGCTCTGGTTGCTAGATTCGTGGCGCCATGATCCCGAAGAACACGATCTGTCTGTGGTTCGACAAGGATGCGCTCGCCGCGGCTCGTTTCTATGCCGAAACGTTCCCCGACAGCCGTGTCACGGCGGTGCGCGAGGCGCCCGGCGACTTTCCCGGTGGCAAGAAAGGCGACGTGCTCACGGTGGAGTTCACCGTGTGCGGGATCCCGTGCATGGGTCTCAACGGCGGCCCCGTGTTCCCGCAGAGCGAAGCGTTCTCGTTCCAGATCGCGACCGACACGCAGGAAGAAACCGATCGCTACTGGAACGCCATCGTCGGCAACGGCGGCAAGGAGAGCGAGTGTGGGTGGTGCAAGGATCGCTGGGGTCTGTCGTGGCAGATCACGCCGCGCACGCTGACCGAGGCGATGATCGCGGGCGGTGACGAAGCGAACCGCGCCTTCGCAGCGATGATGGAGATGAAGAAGATCGACGTCGCGAAGATCGACGCGGCCCGCCGCGGGTGATCATCGCCCCTCGAGCGCCCGGCTCGTCGGGCGCTTGACTTTGTCCCGACTCATGCCACAATAGAAGTATCATGAGACGGGACAGTCGGCTTTCCGTGGCGCTGCACGTGCTCCTGCACATGCAGGAGCACGGCGAGGCGGTCTCGTCCGAGGCGTTGGCCGAGCAGATGGACATGAACGCGGTCGTGTTGCGACGCACGATGGCGGGGCTGCGCGACGCGGGCATCGTGCGCTCGGAGAAGGGCCACGGTGGGGGCTGGGCGCTGGTGCGCTCGCTCGCCGAGATCACGCTCGCCGACGTGTATGCCGCGCTCGGTGAGCCGGAGCTGTTCGCGATCGGTGCGCGCGTCGAGAGTCCGGGTTGTCGGGTCGAGCAGGCGGTCGATCGCGCGCTCGAAGGTGCGCTCGCCGAAGCGCAGGCGCTCGTCGCCGCCCGGCTCGCGAGCATCACGCTCGCCGACGTCGCGAAAGATGTTCGAGATCGCGGCGGGATCCGCCGCAAGAAAGCAGCACACAGCCATGCATGACGTAATCGTGATCGGAGGCAGCTACGCGGGCATGTCCGCGACCTTGCAGCTCGCGCGCGCGCGCCGAGACGTGCTCGTGATCGACGGCGGTCGTCGTCGCAATCGCACCGCCACGCACGCGCACGGGTTGCTCGGCCTCGACGGCGTACCGCCCGACGAGATCGCCGCGAAGGGGCGCGCCGACGTGCTCGCCTACGATACGGTGCGCTGGCGCGATGGCGAGGTCGACGAAGTGCGCGCGATCGCAGGCGGCTTCGTCGTGCGCACCGCGGGCGCGCTCGCCGAGGCGCGGCGTCTGATCCTCGCCACCGGTGTGATCGACGAGCTGCCCGACCTGCCGGGCTTGCGCGAGCGCTGGGGTCGCACGGTCTTCCACTGCCCGTACTGCCACGGCTACGAGCTGCAGCGCGGTCGCATCGGCGTGCTGATGACGCCCGCGACCGCGTCGCACTTCGTGCCGCTCGTGTCGGAGTGGGGCACGACCACGCTCTTCGCGAACGGCACGCCGATCGAAGGCGAGCGCGAGCTCGTCGCACGCGGCATCCGCATCGAGCACGAGCGCGTGCGCGCCGTCGAAGGCGAGGGCCCCGGCGTCACGGTGCGGCTCCACGACGGACGCGCCATCGATCTCGAAGGCCTCTTCGCGGTGCCGAACGTGCGCCCCGCAGGTCCCTTCGCCGCGCAGCTCGGGTGCGCGCTCGAGGACGGCCCGATGGGCTCGATCATCGCGACCGACGCGATGAAGCAGACGACGGTGCCCGGCGTCTTCGCGTGCGGCGACGTGGCACGCCCGATGGCTTCGCTCGCGCTCGCGATCGGCGACGGCATGCTCACCGGCGCATCGGTCCACCGCTCGCTGGTCTTCGACGCGTGAGCCTCGAAAACGAACGCGGCAATTTTCCGCGTTCGACCATCCCGAGACGACGCAGGGTCGACGAACGCGGCGAGAACCCGCGGTCAGTTCGGCGCGCTCAGCCGCGCAGCTTGCCGAGCACTTCGTCGATCACCTTCTTGGCATCGCCGAAGAGCATCTCGGTGTTCTTCTCGTAGAAGAGCGGATTGTCGACGCCCGCGTAGCCGGACGCCATCGAGCGCTTCATCACCACGCAGCGCTCGGCCTTCCAGCACTCGAGCACCGGCATGCCCGCGATCGGGCTCGCGGGATCGGTGAGCGCCGATGGATTCACGATGTCGTTCGCGCCGATGACCCACGCGAGATCGGTGTCGGGGAAGTCCGCGTTGATCTCGTCCATCTCGAGCACGATGTCGTAGGGCACGTTCGCTTCCGCGAGCAGCACGTTCATGTGCCCGGGCAAGCGGCCCGCGACCGGATGGATCGCGAAGCGCACGTTCTTGCCCTTGCCGCGCAGGATCTTCACGACCTCGCTGAGCGAGTGCTGCGCCTGCGCGACCGCCATGCCGTAGCCCGGGATGATGACGACCGTGCCGGCTTCGCGCAGCGCGTCGGCCATCTCGGCCGCATCGATCGACTTCACCTCGCCCTGCGGCTTCGCAGCACCGCCCGCAGAGGGCGTGCCACCGTCGGTGCCGAAGCCACCCAGGATCACGCTGACGAACGAGCGGTTCATCGCGCGACACATGATGTAGCTGAGGATCGCGCCCGAGCTACCGACCAGCGCACCGGTGATGATGAGCAGATCGTTGCTCAGCATGAAGCCGGCCGCGCTCGCGGCCCAGCCCGAGTAGCTGTTGAGCATCGACACCACGACCGGCATGTCGGCGCCACCGATCGCAGCGACCAGGTGCACGCCGATCACCGACGCGATCACCGTCATGATCACGAGCGGGATCAACCCCGGCGGCGAGGTGCCGACGCCGTGCGCGTGCCCGCCGACGAACTGGTAGCCGAGCACGACGCAGCCGACCAGCATGCCGATGTTCAACAAATGCCGCGCCGGCAGCATCAACGGCTTGCCGCTGATCGAGCCGCGCAGCTTGCCGAACGCGATCACCGAGCCGGTGAACGTGATGGCGCCGATGAACACGCCCACGAACACTTCCACCTCGTGGATCGTGACCTCGAGCGGGCTCATGCTCGGCTGCGGGCCGAGGTAGCTGCCGAAGCCGACCAGCACCGCGGCCGCACCGACGAAGCTGTGCAGCACCGCGACGAGCTCGGGCATCGAGGTCATCGCGACGCGCGACGCCAGCATCGCGCCGACGATCGCACCGGGCACGACCGCCGCGAGCAGCATCGGCACGCCGCCGATGTCGATCGCCGACGCCGTCGCGACGAGCGCGACCAGCATCCCGAGGATGCCGTAGAGATTGCCGCGTCGCGCGGTCTCCTGGTTGGAGAGCCCCGAGAGGCTGAGGATGAACATCGCGCTCGCGGCGATGTATGCGACGGTGACGAGGCTCTGCGACATGATCGTGATCTTCGGCCCGGACGGGCCGAGTAGAGCTACTTGCGGAACATCTGCAGCATGCGCTGCGTGACCAAGAAGCCGCCGGCGATGTTGATGGTCGCGAGGAGGATCGCGGCCGCGCCGAGGATGGTGGTCGCAGCACCGGGCGGCCCGGAGATCTGCAGGATGCCGCCGATGATGATGATGCCGCTGATCGCGTTGGTGACGCTCATCAGCGGCGTGTGCAGTGCGGGCGAGACGTTCCAGATCACCTGCCAGCCCACGAAGATCGCGAGCACGAACACGGTGAGATGGGTGAGGAACGACGGCGGTGCGCCGAGGCCGATGCCGACCAGCAACACGCCCGCGCCGACGAGCGGCCACGGCGAGCCCGAGCCGCCACCGCCGTGTCCGTGACCGGCGGGCTTGTTCACGGCGGCCGCCGCTGCCGGCTTGCCTTCGTTGGGCGAGGTCATCTTCGGCTTCGGCGTGGGCCAGCGGTTCTTGCCGTCCTGCACGACCAGCGCACCGGTGGTGACCTCGTCGTCGAGATCGAAGTGGAAGCCTTCGGCCTTGCCGAGGTCATCCAACAAGTGCGCGATGTTGGTGCCGTAGAGCTGGCTCGCGGTGTTCGACAAGCGGCTCGCGAGATCGGTGAAGCCCACGACCTTCACGCCGTTGATGTCGGCGACGCGACCCGGCTGCGTGAGCGCACAGTTGCCGCCTTGCTCGGCCGCGAGATCGACGATGACGCTGCCGGGCTTCATCGCCTCGACGTGGTAGGCCTCGAGCAACCGCGGCGCCGGACGACCCGGAATCAGCGCGGTGGTGATGATGATGTCGACTTCCTTCGCTTGCTCGAGGAAGAGCTCCATCTCCGCCTTGATGAACGCGGGCGACATCTCTTTCGCGTAGCCGCCTTCACCCGCGCCGTCTTCCACGAGCGTGACCTCGAGGAACTCGGCGCCCATGCTCTGCACCTGCTCGCGCACCGCGGGGCGCGTGTCGAATGCACGCACGATCGCACCCATGCCGCGCGCCGCACCGATCGCGGCGAGGCCCGCAACGCCGGCGCCGATCACCAGCACCTTCGCGGGCGGCACCTTGCCGGCCGCGGTGATCTGCCCGGTGAAGAAGCGCCCGAACTGGTTCGCGGCTTCAATCACCGCGCGATAGCCCGCGATGTTCGCCATCGACGACAGCGCGTCGAGCTTCTGCGCCCGCGTGATGCGTGGCACCGCATCCATCGCGATCGCGTTGGCCTTGCGCGCGCAGATGCGATCGAGCAACGCGGCGTTGCTCGCGGGATACAAGAACGAGATGAGCGTGGTGCCTTCGTTCAGCAGCTCGGTCTCTTCGCTGCCGGTGCCCGGGTGATATTCGGGCGGGCGCACCTTCGCGACGATCGGCTGCGACCACACTTCGGCGACGTCGCTCGTGACCTCGCAGCCGACGTCGCGATACGCCTGATCGGGGAAGCTCGCGGCTACGCCGGCGCCGGATTCGATCACGACGGAGAAGCCGAGCTTCTGCAGGCGCTTGGCGGTGTCGGGCGTCGCCGCGACGCGGCGCTCGCCTTCGTGGATCTCCTTCGGGATGCCAATCTTCATCGAGTGGAGCCGGGGACCTTCACCCCCCAGGCGAGCGGAGGAATAACATGGTCCGGGGGCAGCGGTGGCCGACGAGCTGACACATTTCGACGAAGACGGGGCGGCGCGGATGGTGGCGATCTCCGACAAGCCCGAGACACTGCGCACGGCCACCGCCATGGCGCGGGTGCACATGGCCCCGGCCACGTTGGCGCGGGTGCAGGACCCGGGCGGTGTGTCGAAGGGCGACGTGTTGCAGGTGGCGCGGCTGGCCGCGATCGGCGCGGTCAAGACGACCGCGAGCGCGATCCCGCTGTGTCATCCGGTGCGGGTGGTCGCGGTCGACGTCGCGCTCGCGCCGCTCGAAGGCGGCACGGGCATCGAGATCCGCGTGACGGTGGGCGCGATCGACCGCACCGGCTGCGAGATGGAAGCGATGCACGCGGCCGCGATCGGTGCGCTCACGATCTACGACATGTGCAAAGCGATCGATCGCGCGATGACGATCGACGGCGTGATGCTGCTCGAGAAGCACGGCGGTCGCTCGGGCGACTTCGTGCGCGGCGGGTGATCGCGTTCACTCGAGGCGCCAGTACTCGACGGTGTACGCGTAGCGATAGATCGTCTTCGCTTCGGTCACGTTGCTGTACTGCGGGTTCGTGGCAGTGCCGGTGCCCCAGATGACGTAGCCGCGCCGTCGCGTCTGTCGCTCGCCGAGCTGCGTCGCGCCGCTCACCAAGTAGACGTCGGCACCGGCCTTCGCGGCGTGCTTCGCCGCGCGTCGGTGGAGTCGATCGCAGTCTTCGCAGGTGTACGTCATCGTGCCGATGCGGACGTAGCCGTCGCGCCCCAGCTGCTCCTGCAGGGCGCGCATGCCGTCGGGGGAGAGCTGACCGAGCTCGACTTTCACTTCGCGGGCCGGTAGCGCGCGTGGCTCGTGTGCGCGCTCGATCGACTCGTCGAGCTGCGTGTGGCTACAACCGGCGAGCGAGAGTGAGCAGACGAGCACGGCGGCGAGCGAGCGCGGGAGGGACATGCGTGGGGTCTCCGGATGCGACAGTCCGGCGCGGTGGCGATTCGATCCGCGGGCTCACGGCATCACGTCGGACGCGAGCCAGCGGGCGGCCTGCTCGGCGTCGGGCGACTTCTCGTCGACGAGGATACGCAGCTGCGCGCGTGCATCGTCGCGACGATCGGCGAGCCACAACGCGCGCGCGAGATGCCAGCGCACCTTCGCGGTCTCGGGATGCTTCTGCGCCGCGCGCAGCTCGACCGCGCGCGTCAACGGATCGACCGCCCGCGCGGGCTGCCCGAGCGCGAGCAGAGCATCGCCCATGCCCGCGAATGCATGCGTGTACATCGGATGCTCGGGGCCGAGCTGCGCTTCGGCGGCGCGACGCGCCTTTTCGTACTCCTCGAGTGCCTCGCCGGGGTGACCGAGCCCGAGCAAGATGTTGCCGAGGTTGTTGTGCGCGATGACGCCGCCCGTGACGCCCTTGCCGGAGACCTCGTCGAAGATCGCGGCCGCGCGCTCGTAGAGCGCACGCGCCTCGTCGATGCGCTTCTCGTTCTGCAGCGTCAGCGCGATGCTGTTGAGCACGCCGGCGACGTTTTGTGAACGTGGGCCGTGCACCTTCTCGTAGATCGCGAGGGTGCGAAGATAGGACTCGCGCGCGCCCGCGTCGTCGCCGGCCACGCGCAGACGGTTGCCGATGTTGAACAACACGCCGGCAAGGTCGGGATGATCGGGGCCGAAGCCGCTCTCCAACAGCCGTGTCGCCTCGCGTAGGTGCTCGAGCGAAGCACTGACGTCACCGCGCGCATCGAGGATCGTGGCGATGATGTTGTGCACCGCGGCGAGGTCGGGGTGGTCCGCGCCGAACAGATCGCGGCGCATCGCGAGGGCCCGCTCTGCGATGGCCAGCGCATCGTCGTTGTTTCCGCGCGCGTTCTCTGCCACGGCGACGTTGGTCCAACACTTGATCGTGTCGGGGTACATCTCGCCGTAGATCTCTTCGGCCAGCTCGCACGAGCGACGCATCGTGACGAGCGCTTCGTCGACGCGTTCCTGGCGCAGGCGCAGCACGCCCTCGCGCTGCAGCACCAGCACGCGCGTGGCTCCGTCGTCGTGCACGCGCTCTGCCGCTGCGAGTGCGTGTCCGAGCCACGGTTCGGCGAGCTCGGGCGTGCGACGCGAAGCCGCGAGCACCTGCACCATGTGGCTCGCCGCGTAGGCCATCATCACCACGTGATCCGTGGCGAGCGCGTCCTGGAACGCCGCGGTGCCCAACGCTTCGGAGCCATCGACATCGCCGAGCGTGAGCGCGACGTTGGCGAGCGCAACTTCGGCTTCGGCGGCGAGCGGGCGGTAGTCGAGCGCACGCGCGCGATCCAGTACCGCTTGGACGGCGGAGCGCGCAGCCTCGTGGTCGCCGCTCTGATCGAGCGCGCGCGCTTGTGCGAGATGCTCGCGCTGCGCTTCGACCTCGGTCGCGATCGCGGTCGGTGGTGGTTCAGCACCGTCCTCCAACGCTTCGGTGCGATCGCACGCCGTCGGCGAACGCAATCGCAGCGCGAGCTCGCCCGCGCGTGCGAGCGTCTTCGCGTTGCCGTGTTGGATCACTGCGATCACGCTTGCCGCTTCGGCGCGGCGCAGACGTAGGCAGCTCTGCCGCAGATCCATCACGCGCTCGGTCTGGCGTCCCTCGATCTTCGTCGCTGCACACGCGTCGCGGCTGCTCGTGCGCCACGCAACCGCCCAGCGCTCGAACGCTTCGTCCGTCGCGTCGGCAACCTGCGTCGCGAAGCTGGTGTCGGACGCCAGGATCGTGCTGCGCAGGGACGCTCGAACGTCGTCGTTCCATGTGCCCGCGAGCTCGGCGTCCGTGCCCGCGCACGCGTCGCTGCGCGCAAACCAGAGCGCGCCCGCCACGGCACCTGCGGTGGCGAGCCCGAGCGCGATGCGTGCGGGGCTGCGTCCGCGATCGTCGAGCGCCGTGATCACCTCGTGCATCGAAGCGAAGCGCTGCGTCGGATCGATCGCGAGCCCGCGTTCGAGCAGCCGGCGCAACCGACCTGGGAGCTTGCGGGGATGTGCGGGGCGCGTCTGCTCGCCGGCGACGACGCGCGCCGTGAGCTCGCTGAGCGTCGCGCCGCGGAACGGGCGCTCGCCGTGGAACGCCTCGAACAACGACACCGCGAACGCGAACTGATCGACGCGCGCATCGACCTTCGCACCCTCGAACTGCTCCGGGGCCATGTACGCTGGCGTGCCCATCACCGCGCCGGTTCGCGTGATCAGCCGCTCGGGCAGATCATCGCTGTTGCGTGTGATCTCCAGCGGCTCGTCGGCGCCGGGCTGACGCACCAGCCCGAAGTCGGCGACGCGCGGTCGACCGTCGCGACCGATGAGCACGTTCTCGGGCTTGAAGTCGCGGTGGATCAGCCCCGCGTCGTGGGCGGCCGCGAGCCCTTGTGCAATCTCGCGGAACATCACCACGATCGCGTGGGTGGTCCGCGGCTGCCGGAGCCAGCCGCGGAGCGTCTCGCCGTCGACCAGCTCCATCGCGATGTAGAGCATCGACTCGCCGTCGAATATCTCGCTGCCGACGTCGTACACGTGCACGATGTTGGGATGCGATAGCCGTGCGAGCGCACGCGCTTCACGGAACAGCCGCGCGTCGTGGTCGGCACCGGCGTGCGCGACCAGCTTCAGCGCGACGCGGCGATCGAGCTTCGGATCGTGGGCCGCGTACACCTTGCCGGCACCACCGGCACCGAGCGCTTCGGCGAGCACATAACGCCCGAGCGTGTGCTCGGGCGCCGCGCTGCGAAACAGCTTCGCGCGCGCCGACGCCTGCACGCGCGCACGATCGAGTCGCGCCGCGTCGGCGCGCGGCGATCGCTCGGTGCCGACGGCTCCGTCCGTGCCGTCCGATGGCTCGGTCATCGCCTCCGTAGGCTAGCAGCTAGCGCACGCTCACGGTGAGCTCGTCGAAGGTGATGGGGTCGCAGCCGACGTCACCGTCGTCGTCGCCCTTGGAGTCCAGCTTGCAGCGGGCGTCGAACAGCAGCCGCCCGCCCGACTGATCGCGGGCGAGGTTGGTCCAGTCGTTGCCGATCGTCGCGATGCCGGCGTGCCCCGTGATCGGCGCGAACGGATGCTGCTCGCCGTAGGTGGCGAAGCATGCCGCCACGTCGGCCGCGGTGCCGTTCACGATGTGCTCGTCGCCGAGCCACACCGTCTTGGTCTTCGAGAACGTCGTGTGATCCGGTGCCGATTCGCGCAGCCGCGCGTGCACCCACAGGCGCAGCTTGCCGGAGTTGCCACCGGTGCCGCGCTCGAGCGAGGCATCCACGTTCACGATCGCGGGGCTGCCCGCGTCGAAGACATTGCCTTCGCTCCACATCTCCTTGTCGCCGCTCACGTGCTCGAGCGGGAAGAGATCGGTCGTCGGCGGCTTGATCTGGAACGCGCACGTCTGCGACGCGGGCGGAGGTGGCGTGTACTCGCATGCGAGCGAGTCGGGCGCATCGGGCACGACCCAGCACACGTTCTGCTTCCCGCCCGAGCGTTGGATCGACACGCCGTGCTCGTACGTGCAGGTCATGCACGATCCACCGCGCTTGTCCGCGGGTGCGAAGTCCAGCCACGACGAGCACGTGCCCGCGTCGGCGCGGGCGCTCACGAACGCGAGCGAGCCCGATGCGATGGTGCTGCCCGACGCGATGTCGAGGCGCGCAGGGCAAGTGTATTTCGTGACGCCGTCCTTGGCGCTCGCCTTGCGCAGCAGCTCGAAGCGCTCGGGTGCCTCTGCGCGCTTTTGTGCACCGCTCGGTGTGGTGGGACGGGCCCGCGGTTGGCGTTCGCCCGTCGAGCGCGGCGGTCCGCCAGGACGAGCGACGGGCGCGGCATCGGCCACCGTAGAAGAGCCGATCGCGATCATCGAAGCGAGCGCGAGGCCGACGCGGAACATTGAACTGTAGGTTTTCATCGTCGAGGACATCTCCAACGATGACCGTCCTGCTCGCATCGACTTCGATCC
>DASZPU010000712.1:0-6167 GCA_035550195.1 Nannocystaceae bacterium | reverse complement strand
CGAGCAGGCGACCCGACTCGACCGTGGTCTGCAAGGAGGCGGCGGACAGGATCGGCAGCGAGAACCAGTGCGACGTCGTCATGACGAGCGGACCGGAGAGCAACGTGCGTGCCAGCGCTCGACCGACGACTTCGCAACGACACGGCTTCGCGAAGAACGTCGTCCCATGGGACGCACGTGGCGACACGCGTCGCCGCATCAGCTCACGGCCACGCGAACAGCGTCCGCGTGAACCGTTGCTCGCTTCGCATCACGCCGGCTTCGCGGCGCGCGTGGCCTTCTTGGCCGCGGGCTTCTTCGCGGCCGCCGGCTTCTTCGCGGCCTTCTTCGCCGCGGGGGCCGCCTTGGGGGCCGGCGCCGCGGGGCGCTTGCCTCGACGCTGCAGCGACTGCAGCAGATCCACGATGCGACCGAGCGCGAGCTTCTTCAGGTGATCGGCGTACTCGTGATCCTTGGGCTGGCGCTTGAGCTCGAGGATCTGCTTCACGATCGCATCGCGACCGCCGAGCTCCTTCACGCGCTGACCGAGCGCCACGAGATGCAAGAGCTTCGCGTTCGACACGTTGCGGAGCCTTCGCTTGTGCTGCTCCGGCGACTCTTCGCCCTCGGCCTCGATCAAACCCACGACGGCATCGATGAGCTTGCCCTTGTCGCCGTAGGTGTCCTTCACGATCTGCTGCGGTGTCTTCTTCATGATCCGTCCTCGGTCGTGGCCGCCACTTCGGACATGCAGTCCGGCAGCTACGAGGTTGTGAAACGCCGACGCCAGAAACGACTTCGGCCCGGTCCTCACAGGGAGGAACCGGGCCGAAACATCGCCGCTTTCGCAGCGATGGGCAAGCGCCGCGAGAGCGGCCCTTACATCTTCGCCATCACGCCTTCCTGAATCTTCTTCAGGTCGTCTTCGCTGGCCTTGGCCGCGACGGTGACGGCGTTGCCGCTCGCGTCGATCTTCACGCTGTCGACGACGCCCTGGGGCACGCCCATGCCGCCCGCCATGCCCTTGAACTGGTCGAACTGCTTCTGCAGCTCGTCCTTCTTCTTGGTGGCATCGTCGGCGCTGCCGAAGCCCACCGACGCCGCGACGGCGACGCCGCCCGACAGGTCGAGGCTACCCGCAACGTCCTTCGCGCCCTCGGCCGGGCTGCCCTTGATCGCCTCGGCCGGAAGCGAGCCGGCGAACCAGATGTGCTTGCCGGTGTCGGTGCGACCGATGACGTCCTTGAGGCCGCCGTCGAACACGGACTTGCCCTTGCCGTCGATCAGATCCTTGACCGGCGCTGCCCAGTCCTTGCTGGCGACGACGAGCGTGCCCTCGTTGATGATGTAGCCGACGCTGCCGTCCTCCATCGTGAGGACCTTCTTGCCGTCCTTGTCCTCGATCTTGAAGGGCTCGGTGCCCTGCTTCTCCTTCACCTTGCCGTTGATGCAGGTGAGGTTCTCTTCCTTGCCGATGCCGTCGGCGTTGATGACCGCCGCGCCCTGGTTCTTCGTCATGTCGAAGCCGATGACGATGTTCTTCCACTTGTCCGTGCCGAGGTTGCACGCGGTGGCAGCATCGAGCATCTCCTTCGACTCGCCCTGCTCGATCAACGCCTTGTTGTCGGTGTAGAGCTTGGTGCCGAGGAGCGCCTTGACATCGACGCCGGCGACCATGGTCGCTGCATCGGGGATGAGCTTGGCCGAGTCCGCACCGCCGCCCTTGCAGGCAGCGACGCCCAACAGGGCAAACGCGAGGGTGGTGGTGGCGAACGTCCGCTTCATGGGGGACGGTTCTAGTCGAGCGCTCGGAGCCCCGCAACTGGAAAAGAGGGACCGGCCGCGCGCGTTTCCTCGATCACGGAGCGTGCAACTGCGACGATCGGACACCGTCCGCGACGGTCTACCGACCTACCGGCGGCCACTGCGGGCAGCGATTTCGAGCCGGGTGCGCGCGCGGGCGAACGGCGTCCAAGGCCCCGAAGCTGCGCGCGCATGCTTTCGCACGCCGCGCGAACGGCACTGTTTTACAACCGCCCGCGAGACGGTAGGGTGCATGCCGCACCGATGCCGTGGAAGAGGTACGACTTCAAGGGGCAAACGGTGTACGTGCGGGTTCTGCCGACAGGCAAGCCGATCGTTCATCGGGGTCGCGTCGAAGTTCGGTATCGCGTCGGCGCCGCCAAGTCGTATCGCGCGGGCCCGGAGAACCTCGTCGAAGTCGGCGGCGAGATCCTCTCCGATGAAGACATGGGCGGTGGAGCGCGCGAAACCACTGGAGCCAACGCGGTTCTTCGCGAGACGCCGCAGACCGCCGCCGACGAGCAAGCGATCATCATCTATACGGACGGCGCGTGCTCGGGAAATCCGGGACCTGCGGGCGTCGGTGTCTTCCTGCAACGACCCGATGAAATCCTCGAGCTCTCCGAGTTCATCGGCAGCGGCACGAACAACATCGCGGAGCTGACCGCGATCCTCCGTGGTCTGCAGCATCTGCGCGACGACGAAGCCGGGCGCACGATCCATCTCTACACCGACAGCGGTTGGAGCCTCGGTGTGCTCGTCGGTGGTTGGAAGGCGAAGACGAATCTCGAGCTCATCGCCGAGATCAAAGAGCTGATGACGAAGTTCCCCAACATCGAGCTCTTGAAGATCCGCGGACACGCTGGACAAGAAGGCAACGAAGAGGCCGACCATCTCGCGACGATGGCGGTGCGCCGCGAGACTTCGATGACGCGCACGCGCAAGCGTACGCGCGCGGGCGCAGAAGCCTAGGCTTCGCGCAGCTCCGCGGCGACGTCGCACAGGCGTGCGAAGCCGTCGCGATCGCGCAGGAACGCGGCCAGCCGCGTGCGGCGATCGGCCAGCGGCGTGCGCAGCTCGGGTTGCAGCTGCGCGAGCGGTGCCGCGACGCCGTCCCGCTCCGCATCGACGAGATCGATGCCGTGCAGCTCGAGGTGCAGCTGCGGTGCACGCTTCGTCGCGAGCTCGAGCCGTCGTCGCAGCGGCGCCGGACCGGCGAGCAGGAACGTGCCGACGAGCGGCCAGCGTGCGGGACCGATCGCGCTGATCGGCAGCTCCCACAGCTTCGTGTTCGCGATGCGATACGGCGCGCGTCCGCCGAGGAACGAGCGCGCACCACCGAGCAGCGATACCGATCTGCGTCCGCGCAGCCGATGCCAACCGATCGCCGCGACCTTCGCCGCGTAGTACGACGGCGACGGCAACGCGGAGCTGTCGTAGCGGTAGCCGAGCTCGTCGACGATCGCGAGCAACGCGGCGTCGTGGGTGTAGCCGGGCGCGCGAAAGCCCAGCGGCTCGGCCCCGAGCGCGCGCAGTGTGGCATCGCAGCCGATGAGGTCCGCGCGCTGCAGCTCGGGTCGCCAGTGCACGAGATCGTAGGCGTGCGCGTGGCTGTGGTTGCCGAGCTCGTGACCGGCGGCGAGCGCCTCGCGAAGCAGCTCGGCTCCGAGCCCGCCGCGATCGAGCTCGTCGGCGAGGTCGCTGCCGATCACGAAGAACGTCGCCTTCACGTTCGCGCGCGCGAACAGCTCGAGGAACCGCGGCAGCGCGCGCCGCAACACCAACGATCGCGACGATGGATCGGGCGGCGGCAGCCCGTGGATTGCGTGGTAGCAATCGATGCCGTCGAGATCGACGCTCACCAGCGTCTTCATGGCTGCGCTCGGCCGTGGATCGCGACCATGAGCCGCACGAGATGACGCAGCACCTTGGGCACGCGTCGCAACAGTCGCACCGACGGCGCGCGCTTCTCCGCGACCTCGACCGGGATCTCGAGCACGCGCAGCCCGGCTCGATGCGCGCGCACGACCAGCTCGCTCGCGAACACGTCGTGCTCGACCACGCATGCGCCGGCGATCGGCGTGAGGCGCTCGCGCACGAACGCCTTGAGCCCGTGGGTGTCGGTCCCGCGGAAGCCCACCGTGATCCGCAGCGCGCCGTTGTACACACGCGTCGCGATGCGGCGCCCGAGCGGACGCGTGTCGTTGGCACCGCGCATCGCCTTGCTGCCGACCACCATGTCGGCCTCGCCCGCGCGCAGCAACTCGAGCGCGCGCGCGTGGAAGTCGACGTCGCACAGATCGATCTCTTCGCAGATCACGAAGCGACCACGCGCGCGGAAGATGCCCTGGCGCAGCGCACCGCCGTAGTTCGGCTCGGGGTGCGAGAAGATCGACAGCTCGGGGAAGCGCTCCGCGAGCCCTTCGCCGAGCGCGAACGTGCCGTCGCTGCTGCCGTTCTCCGCGAGCACGATCTCGAACGCCCACCC
The DNA here is from genome assembly GCA_035550195.1 of Nannocystaceae bacterium. Lineage (GTDB taxonomy): Bacteria > Myxococcota_A > Polyangia > Nannocystales > Nannocystaceae > Xiheibacterium. The sequence goes on along the minus strand of DASZPU010000712.1, from coordinate 1,897 downwards.
GCGCTCGCGCAACGCGGTGCAGAGCCCGTCGATGCTCGCCTCGAGGATCTCGCGCTCGTTGTAGACCGGGATCACGATCGTGACCTCGGGGCGAGCGGAGAGCGGCGTCACCGTTGCGCCCATGCGGCGGCCTCCATCCCGTCGAGCAACGCGTCCTCCATCGAAGAGTAGACCCACGCACCATAGCGCCCGCAGCTGCGGATGTCGTGCTGTGCGAGCCACGCTTGGATCGCGGCGGTCGCGGACGCGTGCGCGTCGTCGAACACGACGTAGGCATGCTCGACGTCGTGTGGCTCGACGAACGCGACGTCGGCGGGCGCGGTGATGGCCCGCATCTGCGCGAGCGCGGCCAGGATCGCCGGCACGTCGGGCGCGTGCTCGCGATCGGTGAGCTCGACGTAGAGGTTGCTGCAGCCGGGCGGCGCCATCGCGGGCGAGGCGTTGCTGTAGATGCCGACGCGGAAGAACGGCAGGTGCGGCTCGGGCACGTAGATCCAGTGCTCGGGGATCGGCGCGGGCGTCTTCATCGCGATGTCGAGCCAGCGCCAGCGCACCGATCGCAGCGACGACGCGGCGTCACGGATCTCCGCGGGCGCGTCGACGATGCGCTCGATCAACGCGGGCAGCGGGATCGTCGAGATCAACCGCTGCCAGTCGAAGCGGCGCCCGCCGACGACCACCGTGCGCGCACGCGCATCGAGCTCGTCCAGTGCGGTGCCGAGCAAGAGCTCGACGTCGCGGCGCGCGGCGAGCTTGGTGCGCATCGCCTCGGGCAGCGCATCGATGCCGCCGCCCTTGGGATAGAGGAACCGTGCGTTGTAGCCGAGGCCTTCTTGGCGCATGCCGATCGCGCCCGCGATGATCTGCGACGGCTCCGGCACTGGGATGTAGCGCGTCACCCACGACGAGCTCATGCGATCGGGCGCGACGCCCCAGAGCTTCGTGTTGTAGGGGACGAAGAAGTGGCGCGCGATGCCGGCGCCGAAGCGACGCTCGGCGAACTCCTGCAGCGACGAACCCGGCGTGTCGGGCTCGGCACGACGATGTGCTTCGAACAAACCGACGAGACACTCGTGCACGATCGGCAGCGGCAGACCGTGCAAGTTGGCCTGGAACGGATAGGTCAGCATCGCGCCATGGCTGTAGACCCCGGTGCGGCGCTCGATCTCGACGAGATCTCCCTCTGCGAAGAGCTCGGACACGAACGCGCGCGAGCGGGGCCGCGACAGATGCAGCCAATGCCCGGTGACGTCGAACGTGAAGCCATCGCGGCGATGGCTCCGCGCCTTGCCACCGACGCTTTCGTCGCGTTCTGCGACGACGAGCGCACCGGGCAGGTGCAATGCGGTCGACAAGCCGGTGAGCCCCGCGCCCAGGATCACCACGCGTCCGTTCTCGGTCACCAAGCCGATGAAGAGTCTATACTGCGACCGCATGGAGCTGCAGCACCTCGGGCGCTACCGGCTGGTCGCGCCGTTCGTCGTCGACTCCAGCGACGAGGGTCGGCGCGCGAATCGCTTCTTCGTCGCACGCCACGAAGACGAGCCCGACGAGGGGCCGCCGACGTATCTGGTGAAGCTGCACGAGCTCGGACGCGGGGCCGAGGGCGATGCACGCCGCGCGCGCTTCGAGCACGAGAGCCGACTGCTCCGTGCGTTCAATCATCCGTCGATTCCCACGGTGCACGCGGCCGGCGAGCAGGACGGCCTGCCGTACATCGTGATGGATCGCGTCGACGGCATCGATCTCGCGACGCTCTGCGGCCATCGCAGCGGCACGCCGCGCCCGCTCGCGAAGGAGATCGCGGTGTACGTGCTCGGGCAGATCGTCGACGCGGTGCGTCACGTGCACGAGCTCGAGATCGACGACGAGGTCGGCAGCGGTCTGCTCGACGTCG
>DASZPU010000711.1:0-1527 GCA_035550195.1 Nannocystaceae bacterium | reverse complement strand
TCGCGTGCTCCTCGCGGGAAACTTCGGGTCTCACGCGGATGTTACCGCGGTCTTTCGCTATCATCGCCGACCCATGACGGAGCTGCGTTACGGCGTCCTCGATCGCGACCGCGACACCGACGAGCTCGCGCGCCTGCTCGCGCGCGCGTTCGGCTTCACGCCCGATGCGGCGCCGGGTTGGTTCACCAGCGCCGGCTGGGACAACGTGCGCACCGTGCATCGGGGCGATCGCGTCGCGGCGGGCTGCATGATCCTGCCGATGGGCCAGTTCTTCGGCGGCGCATCGATCCGGCTCGGTGGCATCGCCGCGGTCGGCGTGCGCACGGACGAGCGTCGCGGCGGGCTCGCCACCATGATGATGCATCACGCGGTGCGCGAGTGTGCCGAGCGCGGCGTGCCGCTGTCGACGCTCTACGCTTCGAACGTCGCGCTCTACCGCCGCGCGGGCTACGAGCTCGCGGGCATGCGTCACATCGCGCGCGTGCGTCCGCGCGAGCTCGTGGCCGGCGAGCGTCCGCTCGCGACGCGCGACGTCGGCCCCGAGGATCACGAAGCCGTCTACGCGATGTATCGCCGCACGGCCGTGCAGCGCAACGGCCACCTCGATCGCGGCGGCTACATCTGGCGGCGCATCCACGACGAGCGCTGGGGCGTGCCCGCGCACGGCGTGATGTTGGTCGACGAGCACGGTACGCCCGAGGGCTACGTGTTCTGGCGCCAGCACAAAGGCGATCCGTGGATCCGCGCGGAGATCACCGACTGGATCGCCGCGACGCCGCGCGCATACCGACAGCTGTGGATCACGCTCGGCGATCTACGCACGATGTTCGATCATGTCGACATGCCGACGGCGCCGGCCGATCCGCTCCTGCGTGAGCTCACCGATCCGCGCGTCGAGTGGCATGCGGCCGAGCCGTGGCTGCTGCGAATCTGCGACGTCGCCGGCGCGCTCGAAGCCCGTGGCTACAGCGAGGGCGTGCACACCAGCGTCGCATTGCGCGTGCACGACGACGTGGTGCCTGCCAACGACGGCCGCTTCGTGCTGCACGTGCAGGACGGTCGCGCGAGCGTGGAGAAGGGTGGCGACGGCGTCGTCGAGCTCGACGTGCGCGCGCTCGCCTCCATCTACTCCGGCTTCACCGACCCGCGCACGCTCGCGGCGACCGGACACGTGCAGGGCCCACCCGACGCGCTCTCGCGGCTCGCGAGCTGCTTCGCCGGCGAGGCGCCCTGGATGCGCGAGATGTTCTGAGCCACGCCTCGACCTCGGGCAGATGATCGTCGTGCGCGTGCAGCTCGGCCTGGAAGATCGCGAGCGCGCCTTCGGCGAGCGCGATCGCACGCGAGCGCTGCTCGTCCGGTAGCGCGCGCGCGAGCGCGAAGCGGGTCTCGGCGATCTGCACCGGTGGCAGCGGGTGCTGCTCGACGAGTGCCACCGCGCGTTCGAGCGTGGCGCGAGCGTCCTCGCCGCGACCGAGCGCGAGCAACGACTGGCCGCGACCGAGCAACGCCGATGCGATCGCGGCA
>DASZPU010000710.1:0-8750 GCA_035550195.1 Nannocystaceae bacterium | reverse complement strand
GCCTCCTTCAGCTTCCCGAGGTGCGCCTGCATCGTGCCGAGGTTGTGGTACGCGGTGCCGACCTCCGCGTGATCCGGACCGTACGCCGACTCGCGCACGCGCAGCACTTCGAGCATCACCTCGTACGCGCGTTGGCTGTCGCCGAGCTGATCGTACGTGACCGATACGTTGAGCAGACAGGTCGCGACGTCGGGATGCATGGACCCCATCGCGTCGCGCTTGAGCTGCTCGGCACGGCGGAAGTACTCCAATGCGCGCGCATGATCACCGCGGATGCCGTAGGTGGCTCCGAGGTTGTTCAGCAGCCCGGCGATGCGCGGATCGGCGGGCGACATCAAGCGCTCTGCGACCGGCAGCGCCGTCTCGAATTCTCCACGCGCGACGTCGACATCCCCCTTGCCCATCGCGAGCACACCGATGTTGGTGTGCAGCTGCACCTCGAGCTCGGGATCCTCGCCGAGCCGCTGCAGCGAGGCCTCCGCCTGTCGGCGATAACGTTCGCCGGCATCGAGGTCCGCGCGGCCGGCCGCGAGTCGCACGAGTTGGATCCACGCACCCGCCTCCGCGCGGTCGTCGTGCGCAGTCGCAGCATCCGCGATCGCTTGGTTGTAGATCGGCTCGGCGTCTGCAGGCTTGCCGGAGATCTCGACGGCTTCGGCGAGGTTCAGCCGCGCGACCGCGACCAGTCGCGCGAGCTGCAGCGCTTCGGCCCGCGCGACGACATCTTGCAGGATCGCGATCGCCTCGTCGAAGCGTGCGGCCCGCGAGCGCGCGCGCGCGACCGCGATCTGCTCACGCAGTGCGAGCGCCTCCTCGCCGTTCTCGTCGCCGCTGCGCACCGCACCCCCGGTCTCGGCGCAGCGTGAAGGCGACGGCAATGCCTCGAACATCGCGATCGCATTGCGAGCGACGCCTGCATCGGATTTCGTGATCACGTCGAGCGATGCGTCGAGCTCGAAGAGCGCGTCCTCGAGGCACGCCATCGTCTGATCGAGCTTTGCGTCGTCGCCGGCGCGCCCGAGCTCGCACGTGCCGCGGTGCACGTCGACCCAACGCCCGACGTAGTCGTCGATCATCGGCAGCAATCGCGCCGACGCGTCGTCGGCGTAGGCCTTGCCCACCCCGCGCAAGCCGGCGTCGAGCGCCTCGCGGCGCGCGTCGTTCCACACCGTCTCGGCGCGCTCGGATCCCGCGTCGCATACCTCCGACGCTTCGCTGCGTGCGATCGCGATGCCGGCGATGCCAGCACCGACGAGGATCGTCGTGCCGACCGCGAGCGCGAAACGACGTCGACCCAGCACGCGCTGCAGCTCGGCGAGCAGCGCATCCATCGATTCGTGACGCGCACCGGGATCGACCCGCAGCCCGCGGAGCACCGCACGACGCAATCGCGACGGCATGCCGGCATCGCTCGGAACGCGCGCTGCACCACCGAGCACGTCGCGCTGCAGCTGCGCGAGCGTCTCGCCGCTGAACGGTCGCTCGTCCCACAGCGCTTCGTAGAGCGCGACGCAGAACGCGAACTGATCGGTCGCAGGCATGAGCGCGGCGCCGCGGAACTGCTCGGGTGCCATGAAGCCCGGTGTGCCGCGCACGACCGGCGGCGGCACGTCGGGGTTGCCGTGGTCGCTGATCGACATGCTGCCCACCGGTCGCGACAAGCCGAAGTCGAACACGCGCGGCCGTCCGAGCCCACCGCCGTCGGGCTCGCGCGGCAGCATCACGTTGCTGGGCTTGAAGTCGCCGTGCACGATGCCGGCGGCGTGGGCTGCTGCGAGGCCGCGACCGATCTGCACGAAGAGGTGCACGATCTCGCGCCACGCTCGCTCGCGCGTGCGACTGCGCAGCCACGACTGCAGCGTGCGGCCCTCGACCATTTCCATCGCGACGAACACACGCCCTTCGAACGTGCCCGCGTCGTAGACCTGCACGACGTTGGGATGGTTGAGCTGCGCGAGCGCTTGGGCCTCGGCGATCAACATGCGTTGTTCGTCGGCGTCACGGGCCGCGCGCGGGTGAACGAGCTTGAGCGCAACCGAACGATCGAGCTCGGGATCGAAGGCCTCGTAGACCTCGCCCATGCCGCCGGCGCCGACGCGCTCGCGCACCACGTAGCGCCCGATCCGAGTGCCGACCGCGAGCGCGGGCGCGACGATCGAGACGTCCGCGCGACTCGGCCATGTCGCCGCCGATGGCGTCAGCGTCAGGGTGCCGAGCTCTTCTTCGGACAACCCTCGCAGCGTAGCACTGCGTCCGCGCGCGACGCATCGCCGACAAAGACCACCAAGTAGGTGTGTCCCGCTTCGAGCTCGACTCGGCGCGTTGCACCGACATGCAGCTCGATCGCATCGGGGTCGACGCTCGCATCGGGGATGCGCCACTGTGTGGTGAGACCACGACTCGCACCCGCATCCGGGTCGAACAGCGAGACGTGCACGCCGCGATCGCCTTCGAGCGCGAGCACGACCTCCACGTCCGCTTCGACCGCGAGCGCGAAGACCCGATACGTCGCGCCGTCGTCCCGTGGCCCGCGCGTATCCTCGGCTTCGCAGTCGAGCGTGGTCGCGAGACCACGGAGGTCCGCGAGCTCGATGCGCGGGATCGCAGCCTCGCGCGTCCCCGCGAAGAACGGCCGCGCGCTCGCGCGATACTCGGTCAACAGTGCGTCGTAGGGACGCGAGAGCGCGCCGGCGAGCCGCAGCTCGAGCGTGCGCCCTTCCGCACCGCGCTCGGCGATGTCGGCGAGCGTCGGCAGCATCGCGGACCCGCCGCGTTCCACCAGCCACGCGATGAAGTGATGGGCCGCGACGTAGTCGTCGCCGTCGCGCGGGGCCACGCCACTCGTCAGCGCCGCGGAGAGATCGTGCCTGCTCGCGCGCGGATCGTAGGCGACCGCGCCGCCCCCGAGGAATTCGGCGAGCCCTTCTTCGACGAAGCGATCGGCGTCGGGCGTCGCGAGCACGGCGTGCACGATCTCGTGCGTGATCGACCCTTCGTGGGCGATCATCACCGCGGTGCCGGGGAAGAAGCAGCCGCCGTGGCCGTCGCCGCACCACGCATCGACGTCACCGTCGATCCAGTAGATGCGCAGCGGCGCGTCGGAGCGTGGACGATCGAGCGCGGCTTCGACGAACGCGACGTGCTCGTCGAGGTCGCGCAGCGTGCCGAGGCAGACCGGATCGTCGAAGTCGGTGGCGAGCTCGATGCGCCCGACCTCGTAGCCGACTTCGGGGAGCACCGGACCACACGCGCAGAGCCACGCGAGCGTCAGAACGCGTAGCCGAGGCTGGCGATCGCACGCGGCTGCACGCGTTCGTCGATCGCCGGACACGCCCGCGGTCCGCGACACACCACCGCTTCGTCGTGCACGCGCATCGGCATGCGCACACCGATCGAGACGTCGAAGAAGAGGCCGCGTCGCCCGACGAAGCACCAGCCGAGCTCCACGGTCGGGGCGATCGCGACGTCGAGCAGGCTGCGCTCGTACGCGAAGATCTGCTCGACGATCGCCACGCCACCCCCGATGTGCAGCCGTCGCATCGGCGCGAGCGGCCACGCATCGACGCGTAGCGTCTGTGCGAGCGCGAAGAGCTGCCAGAAGCCGCGACGCTGCAGCATCGTCTCGAGCTCGACGCCGATCGACAGATGCCGACCGACCGCGTGCCCCCACCCGACCGCGAACGACGGCCGCAGCCCGCCGATCGCTGCCACTCCCACTCGATCGCGCCGGGGCTCGTTCGCGTGCGCCGACGCGATCATCATCACCACCGCCATCCATTGCATCGCACACGCGACACGCCCACCCGCGTCGTCCCCCAAGACGTCGCACGTGCGCCGCGCGAAACTGTTCCAGGCGTCAGGACGCCTTGCGGGCGCCGTGGCACTTCTTGTAGCGCTTGCCCGAGCCACACGGACACGGATCGTTCGCGCCCACCTCCGGCATCGCGGGTGCCGAAGGCTTGGGACGCGCCGCGGGCTCGGCCGCGCCGGGCATCGCAGACTGTACGCGCTCGGTCGCCTGACGCGCGGCTTGTGCGACGCGATCGAGCTGCGCCCGCGCAGCCGCAGCGCGTGCCTGCTGCGGCGCCTGACCGGGACGCCGCGCGCTCGCACGCGTCAGCGCCGTCTCGTACTCCGCGCCCTCCTCGGCCTGCTGTCGCTGCTCGGCCGTGAGACGCATGTTGATGACCTTGTCGAGCACGGTCTGCTCGATGCCTTCCCACATCTCGCGGAAGAGGTTGTAGCCGCGGATCTTGTACTCGTTCTTCGGATTGCGCGTCGCGTAGCCGACCAGCCCGATGCCGGTGCGCAAATGCTCGATGTTCTTGAGGTGCGCGATCCACTGCGCATCGATCTCGCCGAGCCAGAGCTGGCGGATGTGGAACAGATAGACGTAGAGCCCGAACTCCTGCTCGCGCGTGAGCAGCAGCTTCTCGACCGATGCCCAGCAGAGATCGATCAGGTCGTCGACGTTCTGCGGTACGTCGCGGATCGAGATCTCGACGCCGTAGCGATCCTTCATCGTCTTCTCGAGCGCCTCGATGTCCCACTCGTCGGGGTGGGTGTCGGGCGGGCAGAGCGTCTCGACGCTCTTGCCGACGTTCGCGTACGCGAGGTCGTGCAGACGCTCGCGCTGCTGGATGAGCGCGCGCGCGACCTCTTCGTTCGCGAGCTTCAGCAGCGCGTCGTAGTCGTGCTTCACCGCGCCGAAGGGCACCATCGCGCCGAAGTGGCGATAGAGCTCGTGGGTGAGCGCCTCGGCGTCGACCCCCTCGCTCGGGAACGGCTGCTTCTCGCTCGCACGGTACGGCGCGCCCGGCTCGTCGGCCACCGGCATCTCACCGCGCGCATCGAGCAGCTTGGCGACGTGCGCATCGACGATGCTCTTCACGCGCTCGCTCACCTGCTTCGCGAGCGATGCGACGGTGTGCGGCCCCGACTTCTCCGGCGCGCCGGCCTGCTGGCCGACCTGCTCCTTGCGCGCCTCCTCCTCGGACACCTCGGGCCGGTAACGACCTTCGAGGATCTGCTTGCGCAGGGCATAGATCGCCTTGCGCTGCTCGTTCATCACGTTGTCGTACTCGAAGAGATTCTTGCGCGTGTCGAAGTGCATGGCTTCGACCTTCTGCTGCGCGTTCTCGATGGCGCGGTTGACCAGCGGCGCTTCGATCGGCACGTCTTCTTCCATGCCGAGGCGCTCCATCAACCCGGTGATGCGATCGGCACCGAAGATGCGCATCAAGTCGTCTTCGAGCGACAGATAGAACGCCGAGCTGCCGGGGTCGCCTTGACGACCCGCGCGTCCGCGGAGCTGGTTGTCGATGCGGCGGCTCTCGTGGCGCTCGGTGCCGAGGATGTGCAGCCCGCCCAGCGCAACCACCTCCTTGCGCTCCTCCTCCCCCTGCTTCTTCAGCCCCTCGTAGAGCTTCGCGTACTCGGCCGGCTTCTCGTCGGGATCGAACTGCTTGCGCGCGAGCATCTCGGAGTTGCCGCCGAGGATGATGTCGGTGCCGCGACCGGCCATGTTGGTCGCGACCGTCACCGCGTACTTACGACCGGCCTGCGCGACGATGTACGCCTCGCTCTCGTGCTGCTTCGCGTTGAGCACGTTGTGCGGGATGCCTTCGCGATCGAGCAGCGTGTGGATCACCTGCGACTTCTCGACGCTCGTGGTGCCGACGAGGATCGGCTGCCCCTTCTTGTGACGCTCGCGGATCTCCGCCACGATCGCGCGGAACTTGCCGCGCTCGTTCTTGTAGACGAGATCGTGGGCGTCGGCGCGCACCACCGGACGATTCGGCGGGATCACCATCACGCCGAGCGAATAGATCTTGTGGAACTCCTCGGCCTCGGTATCCGCGGTACCGGTCATGCCCGAGAGCTTCTTGTACATGCGGAAGTAGTTCTGATACGTGATGGTGGCGAGCGTCTGGCTCTCGGGCTGGATCGGGACGTTCTCCTTCGCCTCGATCGCCTGGTGCAGACCATCGCTCCAACGTCGGCCTTCCATCTTGCGGCCGGTGAACTCGTCGACGATGACCACCTCGTTGCCCTGCACGAGGTAGTTCACGTCCTTCTTGTAGAGCGTGTGGGCGCGCAGCGCCTGGTTGACGTGGTGCAGCGTCTCGTTGTTCTCGGGCGCGTAGAGGTTGCCGCAGCGCAGCAGCTTCTCGACGCGATCGACACCGGCATCGGTGAGCTGCGAGCTGTGGGCCTTCTCGTCGACGACGTAGTCGAGGTCGCGCCGCAACGACGGCATGATGCGATCGACGGTGTGATACAGCTCGGCGGGCTTGTCGGACTCGCCACTGATGATGAGCGGCGTACGAGCCTCGTCGATGAGAATCGAGTCGACCTCGTCGACGATCGCGTAGTGCAGCTCGCGCTGCACGTACTTCTCGATCGTCTCCTTCATGTTGTCGCGGAGATAGTCGAAGCCGAACTCGTTGTTCGTGCCGTACGTGATGTCGCAGCGATACGCGCGTTGACGCTCGCCGTGGAAGAGTCCGTGCACGATCACGCCGGTGCTCATGCCGAGGAAGCCGTAGATCTGGCCCATCCACTCGGCGTCGCGCTTGGCGAGATAGTCGTTGACGGTGATGAGGTGCGCGCCCTTGGCCGGCAGCGCGTTGAGGTAGAGCGCGCTGGTGGCGGTGAGCGTCTTGCCTTCACCGGTGCGCATCTCGGCGATGGTGCCCTTGTGCAGCGCGTATCCGCCGATCATCTGCACGTCGTAGTGGCGCATGCCGAGCGTGCGGCGTGACGCCTCGCGCACGGTCGCGAACGCTTCGGGCAAGAGATCGTCGAGCGTGGCGCCCTGATCGAGCTTGGTGCGGAACTTCGCGGTCTGGCCGCGCAGCTCGGCGTCGGACAGCTTCTCGATCGACGCCTCGAGCGACGCGATGCGCTCGATCGTCGGCCTGATCTTGCGCATCTGCCGTTCGAACGTGGTGCCGAAGATTTTCTTGACGATGGTGGAGAACATGTCGGCCACCCGAGCGACGGGGGAAGCGAGGGTACTACGGAGTCGCGCTGGGCAGGCTACCCGGCGGGGGCGTCGATCTGACACCCACCGCGTTCGGGCAGCGAGCCGCCATTTGCGCGGCAAATCGCGGCGCGACGGGCCCAGCGCGGGATCACGGCGCGAGCGTGATCGTCAAGGTCGGGGCGGTGTCGAGCCCCGCGATCGAGTCGAGCCAGGCCACCTCGGTGCCGACGCCGTCCGGCGCATCGGCGGCGACCCACAGCTGCACGTGCGCGTTCGCTGCGAGGCCGTCGTTGGTGTCGACGAGGTGCTGCACGAGCGGCGCGAGATTCGACGACGCGTTCTCGCCCGGATGCCGCCACGCGAGCCCGCCGTCGTCGGGCCAGCGCACCGAGACGTCGGCGAGCCCGACGAGCTCGCCGGGATAGTCGGCCACGCCGGTGACCTCGCGCGCGTCGCGGCTGTCTTCGATCCACACACGCAACGCGTCGGTCGCGTTCCACATGAACGTGGTGTGACCGTAGAGCGTGAGCACGACCGCGTCGATCTGCGCGTCTGCGGGCAACGCTTGCGGCAACGCGAAGCGCAGGTAGGCGTAGTAGAGCTGCGCTTGCAGCGGGCCTTCGCCGGCGTACTGGCAGCCCATCATGTCTTCGCCGGAAGGAAACCACTCGCGGCCCATCGGGCCGGGGAAGATCGCACCGTCGTCGCGATCGGCCGCCGGCACGAGCGGGCCGATGACGTCCGGCGATGCTGCGCTCGACTCGCCCGAGTCGTCGCCGTCGAGCTCGGGCGCGGCTGCGAAGCAGCCCGGGCATGCGACGAGCGCGAACACGAACCTGCCTACCGCGTACGCCACGTTCGAGGAATGAAGATGCGAGCGCGACGCGATTCGATCACCGCGATCGTCCTTGACGCCGCGCTCGTCATGCTGTATTAGTGAACTAACACAGTGTTCATCATCGAGAAGAACCGGGGAAACCCCGTCTATCTGCAGATCCAGAGCCAGCTCGAGCGCTTGATCGCTGCGGGCTCGCTCGTGCCGGGGGCCGCACTGCCGTCGGTCCGCACGCTCGCGGCCCAGCTGCGCATCAACCCCAACACCGTCGTGCGTGCGTATCGCGAGCTGGAGATCGTCGGTCTCGTCGAGACGCGTCAAGGCGAGGGCTCGTTCGTCACCGCCGACGCGGGCCAGCTCGCGCGTGCGAGCGCGCTCATCGAGAAGCGCGCGCACGACTACGTGCGCGACGCGAAGCAGCTCGGGCTCAACCAGACCGAAGCGATCGCCGCGATCAAAGCCGCGTGGCGTCGCGGCGACGCAGCGGAGGCTTCGTGATGATCGATCGTCGCGGCATCATCGAGGTCGACGACCAGAGCGATCCGCTGCTCACGTTCAGCGGCGTGCGCTTCGGTTATGGGCGCGATGCCGTGCTCGACGGATTCGAGCTCGAGCTGCGCGCGGGCGAGATCGTGCTGCTCGCAGCGCCCAACGGCACCGGCAAGACGACGACGTTGTGGCTCGCGGCGGGGCTGCTGTCGCCCTCGCGCGGGCAGGTGCGAATCTTCGGGCGCGATCCGTTTCGCGATCGTGGCGTGCTCGATCGCGTCGGCTTCGTGGCCGAAGGTGCGCCGTTGCCCGAGCAGTGGAGCGGCGACGCGGTGCTCGCGTTCCAGCGCGACAGCTTCACGCGCTGGGACGAGGCGGAGTGCAATCGCCTGGTGCGCGCGTTCCGGCTCGACACGCGCAAACGTGTGCGCGAGCTGA
>DASZPU010000709.1:0-12240 GCA_035550195.1 Nannocystaceae bacterium | reverse complement strand
GTCAGCTTCGCGATCTTCTCGCGATAGATGGTCTCGATTTCGTCGAGGTCCTTCTCGAGTCGACGCGCGAGCGCTTCGACCAGCTCGGTGTCCTCGGCCGTCGTCATCGCGAACTGGCCCCAGTGCTTGCGCGGCACCTTGGCCAGGATCTCGTCGTTCAACGTCGTGCCCGACTCGACCAGCACTGCGCCGGTGTCGTCGACGAGTCGCGCCGCGGTGGTCTTGCCCCCGAGGATCTCGCGGATGCGGTTGTAGTAACCGTCCGAGACGATGTTGACGTTGTCGCGGTGATCCTTGATGAGCTTGTCGCGCTCCTGATCCTCGATCATCTGGGCGCGGCTGTCCTTGTCGACGCCCTTGCGCGCGAACACTCGCGCGTCGATGACGATGCCGGACACACCCGGCGGCAGGCGCAGCGAGGTGTCGCGCACGTCGCCGGCCTTCTCGCCGAAGATGGCGCGCAGCAGCTTCTCTTCGGGAGACAGCTGCGTCTCGCCCTTGGGCGTGATCTTGCCGACCAGGATGTCGCCGGCCTTCACCTCGGCGCCGATGCACACGATGCCCGCCTCGTCGAGGTTGCGCAGGGCTTCCTCGCCGACGTTCGGGATGTCGCGCGTGATCTCTTCCTTGCCGAGCTTCGTGTCACGCGCGACGCACTCGAACTCTTCGATGTGCAGCGACGTGTACGTGTCGTCGCGGATGAGCCGCTCGGACACGAGGATCGAGTCCTCGAAGTTGTAGCCCTGCCACGGCATGAACGCGACCATCACGTTCTGGCCGAGCGCGAGCTCGCCACGCTCCGTCGCGGAGCCGTCGGCGATCACGTCGCCCTTCTTCACGCGGTCGCCCACGCGGACGATCGGCTTCTGGTTGAGCCCCGTGTTCTGGTTGGAACGCTGGAACTTGACCAGGTTGTAGATGTCGGGCTTCGCACCGAGGATCGAGCGGCTCTCGTCCTTCGAGGAGACCGGCTTCACCACGATGCGCGCACCGTCGACCTGCTCGACGATGCCGTCGCGATCGGCCACCACCGTGGTGCCCGAGTCGCGCGCGACGTGCTGCTCCATGCCCGTGCCGATGAGCGGCGCGTCGGGACGCAGGCACGGCACCGCCTGGCGCTGCATGTTCGAGCCCATGAGCGCGCGGTTGGCATCGTCGTGCTCGAGGAACGGAATGAGCGACGCTGCGACCGACACCAGCTGGTTCGGCGAGACGTCCATGAGGGTCACTTCCTGCGGAGCGACCATCACGAACTCTTCGTTGTAGCGGCACTGCACCTGTTCGGCGGTGAGCTTGCCCTTCTCGTCGGTCTTCGCGTTCGCCTGCGCGATGTAGTGGCCCTGCTCCTGCAGCGCCGAGTAGTAGGCGACGTCACCCGAAGCGGTGCCGCCGTCGACCGAACGATACGGCGTCTCGATGAAGCCGAACTCGTTGATGCGCGCGTACGTGGACAGCGACGCGATGAGGCCGATGTTCGGACCTTCCGGCGTCTCGATCGGGCAGATGCGACCGTAGTGCGTCGAGTGGACGTCGCGCACCTCGAAGCCGGCACGCTCGCGGGTGAGACCACCGGGCCCGAGCGCCGAGAGCCGACGCTTGTGCGTGACCTCGGAGAGCGGGTTGGTCTGATCCATGAACTGCGAGAGCTGCGACGACGCGAAGTACTCCTTCACGACGGCGCTCACGGGCTTCGCATTGATGAGATCAGCCGGCATGAGCGCGTCCATCTCCTGGGACATGCTCATGCGCTCCTTGATGGCGCGCTCCATGCGAACCAGACCGATGCGGTACTGGTTCTCCATCAGCTCGCCGACCGCGCGGACGCGGCGGTTGCCGAGGTGATCGATGTCGTCGATCTGCCCGCGACCGTTGCGGAGCTCGACCAGGTACTTCACCGTCTCGAGGATGTCGCGCTTGGTCAGGACCTGCGTCGCGAGCTCCTCGTCGAGGTTGAACTTGTGGTTGAGCTTGAGGCGACCGACGGTCGACAGATCGTAGCGATCGGCGCGGAAGAACAGCGAGTCGAACAGGTTGCGCGCCGTCTCGAGCGTCGGCGGATCGCCGGGACGCAGGCGACGGTAGATCTCGAGGATCGCCTCTTCGCTGCCCGACAGCTTGTCCTGCAAGAGCGTGTCACGCAGGAACGGACCGACGTTGAAGTCGTCGATGAAGAGCACGCGGAAGCTCTTCACGCCGGACTCGCCGAGGCGCTGGATGTGCTCCTCGCTGATGTCCTCGTTGCAGTTGAGCAACACCTCGCCGGTGTTGTCGTCGATGGTGTCTTCGGCGGCGACCTTGCCGGTCAGCTCCTCGAGATCCATCGGCAGGCGCTTGATGCCCGCGCCCTTCATGCGCTTGATGTGCGCGCGCGAGATCTTGCGGCCCTTCTTCACCAGCGTCTCGCCGGTCTCCGGGTCCATGATGTCGCCGGCCGCACGCTGACCACCGAGCAAGTCGTAGTCGATGCCGCGCCAGGTCTTGATCTCTTCGCCGTCGCGCTCGAGATAGACCGTCTCCTTCGAGTAGAAGAAGTCGAGCAGCTCTTGCGTGGTGTAGCCGAGCGCGCGCAAGAGCACGGTGGCGTACAGCTTGCGGCGACGATCGATGCGGACGTAGATGAGGTCTTTGTGGTCGAACTCGAAGTCGAGCCACGAGCCGCGGTACGGGATGACGCGCGCGGAGAACAGCTTCTTGCCCGACGCGTGGGTCTTGCCGCGGTCGTGATCGAAGAAGACGCCCGGCGAGCGGTGCAGCTGGCTCACCACGACACGCTCGGTGCCGTTGATGATGAACGTGCCGTGCTCCGTCATGAGCGGGATCTCGCCGAAGTAGACCTCCTGCTCCTTCACGTCGCGGATCGACTGCGTGCCGGTCTCGTCGTCGACGTCCCACACCACGAGGCGCACGACGACCTTGATCGGTGCAGCGAACGTCATGCCGCGCGCGCGGCACTCGTCCTCGTCGTACTTGGGACGATCGAGCGCGTAGCTGACGAACTCGAGCGAGCTGGTCTCGCCGAAGTCCTTGATGGGGAACACGCTCTTGAACACGGCCTGGAGGCCGACGTCCTCACGCTCGTCGGTGGGCGTGTCGCGCTGCAGGAACTTGTCGTAGCTTCGCTTCTGGATATCGATGAGATTGGGTACTTCGACGATCTTCTTCAGTTTTCCGAAGTTCTTGCGGACTCTGAAGTTGTTCTGAATGACCTGTGGCATCGATCTTCCTCTTGCGGCGTTCCCGGCGTTGATTGGCCGGCTCTGGTGATTCAGTTGTCTCGGTCGTCTCGGACGATGCCCCGGTGGAAGTACGACCACTCCACCGGGGCCGCTGTCGCAGCCGCGCGGGCTACTTCATCTCGGCGTCGGCGCCAGCTTCCTTGAGCTTGGCGATCATCGCGGTGGCCTCGTCCTTCGAGACGCCTTCCTTCACGGTCGACGGCGCGCCCTCGACCATGTCCTTCGCTTCCTTCAGGCCGATGCCGGGAAGGAGCTCGCGAACCGCCTTGATGACGTTGATCTTCTTGTCGCCGCCGCTCTTGAGCACGACGGTGAACTCGGTCTTCTCTTCCGCGGCGGCGGCCGGTGCAGCTGCACCACCACCGGCGGCCGCGACGGCCACCGGAGCGGCAGCGGACACGCCCCACTTGCCCTCCAGCTCCTTCACGAGCGCGGCGATCTCCATCACCGGGAGGTTGGAGAGATACTCGATGACCTGATCCTTGCTGATGTCTGCCATGACTGAAGTTCTTTCTGATCGTTACGCCGCGAGAGAGTCTTTGCGGGCGTTGAGCACGTTGAGGAGAGACTGCGCCGAGGCGTTGAGCACTCGGACGAACTGTGTGGCTGGGGTGTTGAGCAGAGCGAGGAACTGCGACTTGAGCTCGCGTGGACCCGGCATGCTCGCGAGCGTGATGACGCCGCTCGTGTCGAGCATCTTTCCGTACGCGACGCCGCCCTTGATGCGGAGCTTGTCGTTCTCCTTGGCGTAGTCGCGTGCGACGCGTGCGGCCGCTGCGGGATCGTCGGGGTGGTACGCAAGACCGCTGACGCCCTTGAGCAGGGGAACAGCAGCCGCGTGATCCGTCTCTTGGATCGCGAAGCGGATCGTCGAGTTCTTGTAGACGTGGTAGGTGCACCCCGCCTCGCGGAACTTGCCGCGCAGACTATCGACGTCTGCAACGGTGAGCCCCGCGAACTCGACAAGCACGAACGCGCTGGTCGCCGAGAGCTCGGCGCGCAGCTTGTCGCTCTTTTCTTGTTTTTGTGTGTTGTCCATCTTCGATTCGGACTTCGACTCGGTGGCCCTCTCGTCGCGAGAGAGCAGTTGCGTGTGCGGAAGGGCGACCGAGCGGCCCCAGCCAGGGGCTCGCGCATGTTCTCCTTCCACTCTGGGCGGGCGAGTCGGCGATGCTCCGGCTCTTTCGCGTCGCGCCTGCGACGACCTGCGGTCTTGGAGTGGCGATACGGCTCGCGAAATGAAGTTCGGTGGTGCCTCCAATGGCGCTGCGCCGGGGGCCGAGCGTGATGGCTCCCGGGCGAAGGGTGCGAACGGATAGCAAGACCCGTTCCGCCGCGCAACTGCCTACGCATGCACGCGGAGCACGCCGTAGGGCGGTCGGCCAAGCCCCGCCGAGGGGGCCCGGCGCGCGGTTCTCGCACGGAACCTCGCGGGGGCGATCCGCGACCCCCGAGCAGCCCGGACGGTGGGCGCCCTGACCGCAATCGATGCGATTCGCGGGCGACTCTACCCCGCGGACCCCATGGAGGCGAACGGATGAAGGCACGAACGATCTCGAGCGCGGCGGTGCTCGTCCTGGCGCTCGGCGGCTGCGACAAGCTGCAGGGCCTGATCGGCGAGACCAAGACCGACCCGGCGCCCGCGAAGGCGGAGGACAAGGCGGCGGTCGCGACCAAGACGGATCCGGCGGCCGCGAAGGCCGAGCCGACCGCGAAGGCCGAGCCCGCGGCCGAGGCGAAGGCCGAGCCCGCCGCCGAGGCGAAGGCCGAGCCCGCGCCGACCGAAGCCGCGGCCGCACCGACCGAGGCCGCGCCCGCGGATCAGCCGTGCATCGTCGGTCGCTGGAAAGGCATCGACTACATGGCCGAGATCCGTCGCGCGATCCATCGCGACGCGACGCTGCGATCGATGAAGCACTCGAGCTCGGGCGGGCTCTTCGGCTACCAAGTCGATCCCGCGACCGACGGCAAGGGTGTGGTGAAGGCGAAGGCGGAAGAGCTCCGCCACTCGTTCTCCGGCAAGGTGCAAGGCTACAAGGTCGCGCTCACGGTGACGTTGAACGGCGAGACCGAAGCCGACTACGAGCTCGTCGGTGACGACATCATCAAGGTGAGCAAGCCGAAGAAGAACACGATGAAGGCGAAGGGCGTCGCGAAGGTCGAAGGGCTCGGCGCATACGGCAAGTCGCCGAAGGTCGATCCGGATTTCGACGGCACGTTCGTCTACGAGTGCGACGACAAGAAGCTGAAGGTGTGGCGCGACAAGAAAGAGGGCGAGCCCCTCGACTTCGAGCGCGAGTAGATCACGACGGCTCGTACCACGCGGTGCAACGGGCGATGCGAGCGTCGAAGCAGCTCTGCATGCGCAGCTGCGTCGCCTTCGCGATGTCGTCGGCGTCGCCGAGCTCGATCGCGAAGTCGGCGATCTTGCAACCCGCCGAGACGAAGCCGCCTTGGAAGTGGTGCTCGGCGAGCCGCAGGAGCAGATCGGGCATGTCGGGGTCGGTCTCCTCGGTGGCCTTGATGAGCGTCTTCAACATGTCGGCCTGCGCTTGCAGCCGCGCGCTCGACTGCGGCGGCGCACCGGCGGGCAAGCAGCTCGCGTCGTGATTCGTCGGCGGAGGCGTCGGCTCGATCCTGTACCGCGGCAGATGCGAGCACGGCGGGCAGAACGACATCAGGATCAGGGCCGTGATGCGCGACATCGATCGCCGAACGTCGCGCGCCCCCGTCGAGCTTTCATGCGCGGTGATCCGCGTCGCAGGGCGCATGCGCTCCAGGTGCTAGGCTGATCGGATGCGCTTGATTCATTGGCTTGGCTTGGGAATGGCGCTGGCGATGCCAGCGTGTCTATGGAGCTCGGGATCCGCCTCGAACAGCGGCGGCGCGGACGAGAGCGGCTCGTCGTCCGACGACGACGGCAATGGCAACGGCTCGGCGACGCAGGCGAGCAGCGCGACGCAGGGCAGCGGCGCGAGCGGAGCCGACACGACCGGTGGCGAGGGCAGCTGCTACGGCGACAGCGACGTGGGTTGCACGTCGCTGTCGTGGAACGACATCGCGACGATCATCGAAGCGCTCTACCTCTTCGACGACAGCTACTACGGCTACACGAAGTCGGAAGCGCTCGAGCTCGCGCACCAGCTCTACGACGAGGGCGTGGTACCGGGCGCGTGGCTGCGGGTGCTCGCGCTGCAGGATCTCGGCAACGGTCGCTGGCGTGCTCACGTCGCGGTCGCGGGTGCCGACGGACACGCGGTCGGCGATCTCGATCCGTCGGCGTTCGACGTCTCGTTCGACGGCGGCGATGCGATCGCGCCCGCGGTCGCGTACCCGCTCGGTGAAGCGGATCCGGACGACGTGCACGCGGAGCTCTCGGTCATCGTCGACGACTCGGGCTCGATCACCGACTGCGACGCCGCGTTCGTGCAAGCCGGCGTGACCCAGCTGTTCGACACGGTGCCGCCGATCTACGCCGCCTCGCTCATCAAGTTCGCCGACGACGTCTACACCGCGCACGCGCGCACCGAGGACACCACGGCGCTCGCGGACGCGATGGCGTCCTACTGCACCGATCGCGGCTCGACCTCGCTGTGGGACGCGATCGAAGCCGGCGTGAGCGACCTGCCCGCGTTCGAGGGGCTGCGCACCGTCATCGTCTTCACCGACGGCCTCGACAACGACTCCGACACCTCGCTGTCCGCCGTCATCGATCACGCACAGGCCGAGCGCGTGCCGGTGATCGTGATCGGGCTCGGCCTCGCGGACATGTTCGCGCTGTCGAGGCTCGCGCTCGAGACCGACGGCGGGCTGGTGTACATCCACTCCGGCCAGCAGGCGCTGACCGCCTTCGAGGTCGCGACCTCGTTCGTCTCGGACAGCTACGTGGTCGAGGTGGAGGCCGACGTGCCGTTCGAGTCGATTCGGTTCACGGCGACGTTGCAGGGCGGCGCCACCGTCTCCGACGCGGCCTCGCCCCCGTCGTAGTGGCAGCGACAGTCGCCAGCGCGAGGCCGCGCATCACCGACGATCTGCTTTGATTTCGTGGCCTCGCGGCTGGCACGGGACGTGGACATGCGCGCGCGCATGCGTGCCCTCCTCGCATCCTTCTCTCTGTTGCTCGCGGCCTGCTCGATCGACGCGGGCGGTCGCAGCGACGCCGATCGTCAGCCGCTCGGCAAAGCCGATGCGAGCGGAAGCTGCAAGGACGGTGACGGCGACCACTGCGGCGGCCCGAGCGACGGCAACTGCTGGTGCGACGACGAGTGCGTGCGCTTCGGCGACTGCTGCAGCGATCACGCCGCGGTCTGCGAAGGCGAGCTGGGGCTGGCGATCGGCGACATCTCCGACGCCGCGACGTTCGAGGCGCTCGCGTTCAACGGCGACGGCGGGCTCGTGCTCGGCACCTCGGTGAAATTCCTGGTCGACGCGCGCAACCCCGCGCAACCGGGCGTGCACTTCATGAACGCGAACTTCCCCGGCGGGGGCGATGCGGCGAAGTTCCACTACTTCTTCGCGAAGGCCGTGCTCGGCATCGACGAGAGTGGCGAGGAGTTCAACGAGCACACCTACTTCCACCAAGAGCGCGACTACTTCGCGGGCACGATCCAGGCCTACCAGCTCTCGGCCGACGCACCGATCCTTTATGGGATCCAGTTCTACCCGCAAGACGTGATCGCGGAGCAGACGGTGCTCGCCGGTGTGAGGGCGGTGCGCGAGCACTTCACCATCGCCGACGCCCGCGTCGCGTTCGTCGCGACCGGCACGCAACAATCGGCCAAGACCATCGGCAACGCGCTCACCGACATCGGCGTCGAGAACATGACGATCGATCAGGTGCTCGGGGCGCTCGACTTCATCCCGATGCAGCTCGGCGAGGCCTGGGGCTTCCTGCGCATCTTCCCGGCCAACAACGACGCGCTGTCGGCCACCGACATCCCGGTGTTCGCGGAGCTCCCGCTCGATCTCACCGTGGTCGCGGCGACGATCACCAAGCAGGTGCAGGACGCGAGCTCGCACATCAACCTGAAGTCGAAGGAGCGCGGCACGCCCAACATGGTGCTGCGCAGCGCGGCGCTCGATCACGCGACGCTCGCGGCGTTCGCCGACCAGCCGGTGCACATCGTGGTCGCGGCCGACGGCTTCACCATCGAGGCGTCGACCGCAGCGGTCGTCGCGGCGAAGCTGAAGGAGCGCACCGACAAGCCGTGGATCGACCTCGGCGTGGACGAGCACGCGCAGATCACTTCGTTCGCGCAGATGTGCCCGGACGCGTCGGAGGACTGCCTCGATCTCGCGTCGAGCTTCGGTGGCAAGGCCGGCAACCTCGGCTTCCTCATCCATCCCGACGTGCTCGGCACGACCGCGCTGCCGGGCAGCTTCAGCGCGAACATCGGCTACGACGTGGCGCCACCCGGCGTCGGCGTGCCGGTGCACATGTACCGCGACTTCGTGAACCTGCCGGCGAACGGTGCGGTGAAGGCAGCGATCGCTGCGCTCGTCGCCGACGAGAAGGCCGGCGTGCTCTCGCCGCTGGAGCGCGCAGAGCGAGCCGCCGAGGTGCGCCAGCTCGTGCTCAACGCCGAGCTGCCCGAGGGCTTCGTCGCGTCGATCATCGCGGCCACCGGCGACGCACTCCCGGCGGGCACGAAGAGCGTGAAGATCCGGTCGAGCGCGAACGCGGAGGACATCGCGGGCTTCGACGGCGCGGGCTTGTACGACAGCTTCCGCGGCGACTTCGATGCGGTCGACGGCGCCGAGCATCGCTGCAGCGTGGTGCCCACCGACGACGAGGATCTCGAGGTCACGCCGCGCACGGTCGGCTGCGCGGTGAAGGGCGTGTACGCGAGCCTGTGGAACAAGCGCGCGATCGAGGAGCGCAGCTTCGCGCGGCTCGACCACGAAGACGCGGCGATGGGCCTCGCGATCGTGGCGCGCTACAAGGAGCGCGGCGACATCGCGTCGAACTCGGTGGTCATCACCCGCGTGCTCAACTCGAGCGGCGTGTACGGCTACACGTTCTCCTCGCAGAAGGGCAACAACGTCGTCACGAACCCGAAGACGGGTACGCTGTCCGAGAACATCGTGGCCGCGTTCCTCCCCGATCAGGACACCGTGTTCACGGTGACGCGCTTCGCGAAGCCCAAGGCGGCCAAGCCCGCGCTCACCGCCACGCTGATGAGCGACGCGCAGATGCACACGCTGCTCGACATCACCCAGACCGTCGAGCTGGCCTACTGCCGCGCCGAGCCCGACTACTACGACGGCAACTGCAACAACGCCTTGTTCGACGTGGAGAAGCCGCGCGCGCTCGACTTCGAGTTCAAGCTCTACGAAAACGGGCAGTTCCTGTGCAAGCAAGTCCGCGAGTTCTCGGGGCAGTGATCGCGAGCGTGCTCGGCTGTCGGCCGAGCGCGCCCGTCGAGACGCAGACGCAGCCGCCCGCGCCCGCACGCACCGGTCCACCGGTGGCGCCGGCCGATGCGATCGCGACCGCCTCGGGCCTGCGCTATCGCGTCGTCGCGCGCGGCGAAGGCGATCCAGTCGGCGTCGCGGACGAAGTGAAGGTGCGCTACCGCGTGCTGAACACCCGCGGCGAGGTGATCGCGAAGAGCGACGCGCCGGAGTCGCTGCAGATGACCGCGCTGCCCAAGGGTTGGGCCGAGGGCATGCAGCTCATCGCACCGGGCGGTCGCGCCGAGCTGTGGCTACCCGCGGCGCTCGGCTATGGCGACGGCGACGGTGTGACGCACGGCGATCTCTACATCGACGTCGAGCTCGTCGACGTCGTGCGTGCGCCACAGTGGGCTGCGTCGGTGCTGCCCTTCGATGCACCGCCCGCCGACGCCCAGCGCACCGCGAGCGGGCTCGCGTACGTGGTGATCCGCAAGGGCACCGGCACCGAGCATCCGCGCACGGGCATGAAGATCACCGCGCATTACAATGGCTGGCACACCGACGGCAAGCTGTTCGACAGCAGCTACGAGCGCGGCGAGCCGATCAGCTTCCGCACCGATCAAGTGATCGAGGGCTGGACCGAAGGCGTCGCGTTGATGGTCGTCGGCGAGCAGACGCGCTTCTGGATCCCCGAAGCGCTGGCCTACAAAGGCCGGCCCGGCCGCCCCGCCGGCATGCTCGTATTCGACATCGAGCTGCTCGCGCTCGAGCCGTAGCTCGCGGCGATCACAGTCCGCACGCGCTGCGGATGCCCGCGGCGTAGCTGGCTTGCTCGCGCTCGTCGAGCAGCTCGCGTGCGCGCGCGCGGGCCTCGTCGCCGCCGCCCTCGCGGCAGTGCAGCATCACCGCGATCGCAGCTCGCTCGCGCGCCATGCGCCCCACCGGGAACTCGCGCGCGTACTCGTCGAGCGCCGCGCGTGCGGCCGCGAGCTCACCCTCGCGCAGCGCGGTCTTTGCCCGCAACAGCAGCGCGGCCTCCTCTGCGATGCGCGAGGACGCGGGCGCGCGCGGAGTCGCCTCTGTGCGAACGCGGGGCTCCACGCGCGGCGATGCGTCGCTGTGCGTCGGCGCCTCGGGCTTCGCCGCGACCGGCGGTGGCGGAGGTGGGACCGCGGGGACGAGCTCTTGCACGACCGCAGCGGCCGCGGGCTCGTCCGACGCCTGCTCGCGCGACGCAGTGGCGAGCGTCGGCGTGAACAACGACGCCGCGCCGCGCAGCAGCAGCAACAGCGCCGCAGCGATCGCGGAGGTGATCATCACTGCGACCACGATGCGTCGCCGATCCGCGCGCAGCCGATGTCGGCGCGCAGCGTCGAGCCGTGCGCGCATCGCCGACCGCGTCGGCGCATCGGGGACCGTGTGCGCGCGGTAGGCCGCGAGCAGCTGCTGCACGTCATCGTCGCGCATGGGTTCCTCCTGCTGCGGCTCGGTCGAGCTCGACGAATGCGGCGAGCTCGGCCCGCGCCGATCGCAGTCGCGTGTAAACCGTCGGCAGCTTCGTGCCGGTGAGCTCGGCGACTTGGGGTGCGGTGAGCCCTTCGATCTCGATCAGCGCGAACACCTCGCGGCGCGCGACGTCGAGGCCGTCGAGGAAACGCTGCACGCGCGCCGCGGCCTCGACCAACCCGAGCTCGTCGTCGGGCCCGCGCGGTGCCTCGGGCGGGACGAGCTGCGCGATGCGATGGGCCTCGCGGGCGCGACCGCGGTGGTGATGCATCACGACGTTGCGCACGATGCGAGCGATCCACGCGCGCACCGGCACCGCGTCGGCGCGCTGGTCGAAGCGCCGCTCGATCACGAGGAACACCTCGTGCACGACGTCGTCGACGGCCAGCTCGGCCACACCCAGCGATCGCGACAGTCGCCACACGAACGCGACGTGCTCCCGGTAGATGCGATCGAAGCTGGCGTCGTCCATCGGCACGCGATCAGAAGCATTCGTTGCCCGGGATGATCTCGTTGCTCGGCGTCTCTGGACACGCGCAGATGCCGTAGCCCTCGCCCGCGTTCGCGCTGCACGCGAGCCCGTCCTCGCAGTCGCCGTGCGTCGCACACACCTGGCCGATCGTGCTGCGCTCCTCGGTGAACGGCCAGTGCCGGCAGTCGAAGTGCCCCGCGGGCTCTTCGCAGCACGCACGCGCGTGCAGCTCGGGATACATGCAGATCCAGCACGAGCCGTCGACGGTGCCCACCACTTCGCCTTCGCCGTCGCACCAGATGTCGATATCGCCGGTCGTGCACACGCCGTAGTCACCGCCGAGCTGCGTGCACACCTGCACCGCGCAGCCGCCTTCCGTGCACGTGCTGCCCGGCACACCCGGAGCATCGCACGCGAGATCCTGCCAGAGCGCGAACGCAGGTCGACCATCGTCGGCGGTGTTGATCGACGGCAACGCCGGCGGCACGTCCGGGAACGGCGTCGTGCAGGCCGCGTGCATCACACCGGGGGCGCCGGTGTCCATCGGGCTCGTGCCGCCCTCCTCTTCTCCCGTCGACGGCTCGCTCGCCGAGCCGCTCTCGCTTCCGGTCGCAGGGCTCGTCGCCGTGC
>DASZPU010000708.1:0-3110 GCA_035550195.1 Nannocystaceae bacterium | reverse complement strand
CCATCGCGACGCGAGCGTAAGCGATCGACGCGCCGGCGGCGACGGCGACCGACTTGCGTGGTCCGACCCCGATCGAAGACTGCGACGAGGCCCCATGGAACGTCTACTCTGCGCGGTCTTCGATTCGGAACGCGGCGCGAGCCGTGCCGTCGATCGGCTCTTGCACAGCGGCGCCGAGTCGAGCGTCGTGGGCGCGGTGATCCATCGCGGAGCCATCGCGCACGAAGACATGCCGCACGCGGGCGAGCGCTCGATCGGACGCGGCTTCGTCGGTGCGCTGATCGGCGGCCTGCTGGGGGCGATGCTCGGTGGCTTCGCGCTCGGGTCGGTGTCGCTGATCGGCAGCTTCGGCGCCGCGGTGGCGCTCTTCTTCGTCGGTGGACTCTACGGTGGCATCGCCGGTGCGATCTCGGGACGCGACGACGACAAGCCGCAGGTCGAAGAGCTCGCGGCCCACCTCGCGCACGGCCGCGTGATGGTCACCGTCGATTTCGAAGGCGACGCCGACCTGCCGCGCATCGAACGAGTGCTGCGCGCGAGCGGTGCCCGCGACCTCCGACTCGCTTGATCACCAGCCCGGCGGGAGCTCGGCGCGCTCGGGCAGGGGATCGACGAGCGCG
Organism: Nannocystaceae bacterium; assembly: GCA_035550195.1. Taxonomy (GTDB): domain Bacteria; phylum Myxococcota_A; class Polyangia; order Nannocystales; family Nannocystaceae; genus Xiheibacterium. Next base: position 2,490 of record DASZPU010000708.1, on the reverse strand, counting down.
GAGTGGGCGAGGTCGGGCATGCCGGCCTTGCCGTGCTCGAAGTAGTCGTCGCCGCCGACGTCGAGCGCGAGGCCGCGTGGATCGTAGGTGCCCCACGGCGGATCGCGGCCGTCGCGGGGCGAGTACATGAGGTCGCGCTCGGGCGATGCTGCGGCGGTGTCGAACACGTGGCCGCTGCTGTGCTGGTTCGGCGAGCTCGCGCCGACCATGCCGAGCGTGTGCACGATCTCGTGCAGCATCGCGTAGTCGAGGTAGCCGGGCCCGCGACCGGCTTCGCCCCACGCGGCGCTGTCGCAGGCATCGAAGCCCGCGATGCGTCCGCCGAGGTAGAGCGCCGCGACGCGACCGACGAGCACGGGCGGCCATGCACCACCGCCACACGCGTACTCGCTGGTACCGCCGTAGTAGACCGCCGCGAGCTCGTGCGATTGCAACCAGTCGCCGAGGATCAGCTCGCGCTCGATCCGATCGCGCACATACGCGACGCCGGTCTCGATGCTCGCGGCCTGATCGGTGCCGTGCATCTCCGCGTCGGTGCGATCGAGCCGCACGAACGTGATGTCGAGCTCACCGTCGGCGACATCGAGCCGCAGCCGTCGCCCACCGGTCTGCGTCTCCAACCAGTCCTCGAACCCGAGCACGGAGTTGCAGATGCGCTCCGAGGTATCGAGCTGCTCGTCGACGCCATCCGAAGGCAAGACGTAGAAGACCTGGATCTCCGGCCGCCCGGACGGATCATCGGGTCGATCGATCTCGCTGCGAACGGCCGGACACGTCGGCACCGCTTGCACGTCTCCGGTCGTCGACGAGTCATCGCCCGAAGATCCCAAGTCTCCCTCCGCCGTCGTGGACGTAGTCGTAGACGTAGACGTAGTCGTAGCTGTGGTCGTGGCCGTGGCCGTGGTCGTCGCGCCCCCCGACGAGCCCGACTCACCCGCGCTCGAACCAACACCGCCGCACGCAACGCTCGCGAAGACCCCGACCCACCACCGCACGCCGCGAAATGCTCGCACACCCCAACTCACCGTGGAGTGGCCTGCGTCTCACCCTCGAGCGGCGCAGGCTCACTCGGAATCGCCGTAGTCTCGACCACCGGCGCTGCTTCCGACCCGACCGTCGGCGGCGGCGGTGCAGCCGGCGACTCGCTCGGCGTCGCCGCGATCGCAACCGGCGGCGGCGGCAGTTCTTCGCGCGTGCGCTCGTGCGACCGCGATCGAGCGCGTCGCGTCGGTGCGGCGCGCGGCTCGTCCGGGTCCGCGTCGATCTCCACCACCGCGGGCTCGACCTCGCTCGGCGTGGGCTCCGGCGCTGCCGTCGGATCGGGCGAAGACTTCGGCACCGACACGCGTCCGCTGCTCGCCGCCGGCACGACGTCTTCGGTCGTCTCACCGGGCGCAGTCGCGTCGACGAGCCACCACGCGATGCCGACCGCAGCCGACAGCGCGATCACGATGCCGCCGATCATCGGCAGCCGCGAGGCCGCGCGCGGCGAGGGCGTGCTCGCGGCCTCGACCATCGGAAGCGGCAACGTCTCGTCGTCGATCGCGTACCGCGAGGTGGTCGCGCGCTCGTTGGTGACGTTCGCCCACGCGAGCGCAGTCGGAACGTTGGGCGCCGCGAGATCGGGCGCGGTGTCGACCAGCGCGGCTTGCACGGCCTCGGCCTCGGTCGCGCGTGCCGCCCGCGTGCGCTCGGCATCGTCTTCACGCGCCGCACGGCTCGCGACGATCGCTGGATGACTCCCGGTGCCCTGTCGCACGCGCTGCAGCACGACGTCTTCGAGCGCGAGCGTCAGCGAGTTCTCGCTGCGCGAGCCCAGGCCGCCGGCGAGCTGCTTCGCGATGCGCTCGACCGCAGCTTCTGCGGTCGCGTCGAGGCGCAGCGCGACCAGCCGCTGCTTCGACCCGTGGTGCTGCGCGAACGCGGCCTTGATCTCGCGCATGCGATCCGACGAGAGGTTGTCGCTGCGCAGCACGACGAAGAGCGCTTCTTCGGTCTGGCGCAGCGCCTCGAGCATCGGCCGGTCGTCGTGCTCGATGCCGGTCACGACCTCGGGGGCGAGCCCCTGTCCGCGTGCGGCATGCACCCACCGGACGAGCTCGAGATCGTCTTCCTCCGCGCACAGCAGCACGACCGCGGCGGATCCGACGGTGCCCATCGTCGATCCGATCTAGCAGTCCGCGTGCCAGACGCCACGTCGTTTCGCTGCGCGCCCCACATCGGGCCGCGCTGCAGAAACCGTGGGCGAGCCACCACGGACGCCGCGGTCGATTCGCCCCGCACGCACAACGGATCGAATGTCCGCTGGTGTGTGCGGGGCCGATCGATCAACGCATCGCGGCGGCCATCGTCTTGCCGATGTCCGAGGGCGTGTCGGCGATGTGCACACCGGCTTCGCGCAGCGCGGCGAGCTTCGCCGACGCGGTGCCCTTGCCGCCCGAGATGATCGCACCCGCGTGGCCCATGCGCTTGCCGGGCGGTGCGGTGGTG
>DASZPU010000707.1:0-1945 GCA_035550195.1 Nannocystaceae bacterium | reverse complement strand
CGTGAAGAGCGCCTTGCCGCTCGGGGTCGGAAACGTGCGCTCGCGCGGACCGTTGGGCAGCGCGAAGCCGCCCGGCTCACGCACGCGGCGGTTGTAGTCGTCGAAGCCGGGCACGACCTGCGCGATGCGATCGCGGATGCGGTCGTAGTCGTCGGCCAGCTCGGTCCAAGGCACGCGTGAGTCGTCGCCGAGGGTGGTGCGCGCGAGCTCGGCGACGATGCGGATCTCGCTGCGCAGCTCGCTCGACGCGGGCGGCAACGCGCCCTGCGAGCGATGCACGATGCCCATCGAGTTCTCGACGGTGACGAACTGCTCGTGCCCGGCTTGCAGATCGTGCTCGGTGCGACCGAGGCAGGGCAGGATCAACGCGGTGGTGCCGGTGACCAGATGCGAGCGATTGAGCTTCGTCGACACCTGCACGGTGAGTCGACAGTTGCGCAGCGCGGTCGCGCAGTACTCGGTGTCGGGCGTGGCAGAGATGAAGTTGCCACCGAGCGCGAAGAAGACGCTCGCGCGGCCGTCGTGCATGGCTTTCATCGCACCGACCGTGTCGTAGCCGGGCACGTGCGGCGGCGTGAACTCGAACACCTCGCCGAGCTTGTCGCCCCAGCGCGGCAGGTGCTCCCATATGCCCATCGTGCGATCGCCTTGCACGTTGCTGTGCCCGCGCACCGGACAGAGGCCGGCACCGGGCTTGCCGATCATGCCGCGCAGCAGCAAGAGGTCGGCGATGCACTGCACGTTGGCCACGCCGTGCTTGTGCTGCGTGATGCCCATCGCCCAGCAGGCGATGGTGGCCTTCGATTCGACGAGCAGCGTCGCGGCCTGCTCGAGCTCGGCCTGCGGCACACCGCCTTCGGCTACGATCGTGTCCCAGTCGCTGGCGTCGAGGTGCGCGATGAGGCGATCGAGGCCCACGGTGTGCTTCGCGATGAACTCGTGATCGAAGACCTTGCGGGGATTGTCGCGCTCGGCCGCGAGCATCGCCTTCATCAGCCCGGTGAGCACTGCGATGTCACCACCGATGCGCAGCTGCAGGTAGAGGTCGGCGATGGCCAGGCCTTCGCCGAGCATGTCGCCGAGCTTCTGCGGGTGCTGGAAGCGCAACAGGCCGGCTTCGCGCAGCGGATTGATCGCGATGATCTTCGCGCCGTTGTTCTTCGCGTCACGCAGCGCGCTGAGCATGCGCGGGTGATTGGTGCCCGGGTTCTGCCCGATGACGAGGATCAGATCGGACTTCTCGAAGTCACCGAGCGTGACGGTGCCCTTGCCGATGCCGATGACTTCGGAGAGCCCCGTGCCGCTCGACTCGTGGCACATGTTGGAGCAGTCCGGCATGTTGTTGGTGCCGAGCTGGCGCACGAAGAGCTGGTAGAGGAAGGCGGCCTCGTTGCTGGTGCGGCCCGAGGTATAGAAGATCGCCGCGTTGGCGTCGGGCAGCGCGCGCAGGTGCGCCGCGATGATCGCGTGGGCTTCGTCCCACGCGAGCGGGCGGTAGTGCGTGTCGCCGGGGCGCAGGATCATCGGGTGCGTCAGCCGACCCTGCTTGTTGAGCCAGTGATCGCTCTGCTGCAGCAGATCTTCGATCGACCACGTCGCGAAGAAGTCGGGATCGACGCGTGCGCGCGTCGCTTCGTCCGCGACCGCGCGCGCTCCGTTCTCGCAGAACTCCGCGGTCGCGCGGTGCTCGGGATCGGGCCACGCACAGCTCGGGCAATCGAAGCCGCCGTCTTGGTTCACGCGCAAGAGCACCCGCGCGCTGCGAACGATCCCGGCCTCGCGCAACGCGTACGCGAGGCTGTTCGTCACCGCAGTGACACCGCCCGCGGGCTTGTCGGTCGCGCCTTGCTCGGGTGCGCCGCGCTCGATCGGCGTGGTGGGCCGGCCCACGGGCGCTAGCATGCCCGCGGGCGCGCACGCGTGGCAAGGCGCGCGTGGCGGCGTT
>DASZPU010000706.1:0-8920 GCA_035550195.1 Nannocystaceae bacterium | reverse complement strand
CAACCAGTTGCGCAGCGTCGTGCGTCCGTCGAACTCGTGCAGTCGACGATGCACGACGATGAACACGTCTTGCACGGCATCGTCGACGTGCGCGCGCGGCAAGCCCAGGTGATACAGCGAGCGCCACACGAAGCCGTGGTGCTCGCGATACACGTCGGGCAGCGCCAACCCGGGTGCGGTTGTGGCCGGTGTCACGAGCCCGAGCTGCGGGGGGTAGGCCACGTCGATCTTGTCTTGGCACGTCGGACGGTCGCGCCGTTAAGGAAAACGCACCTCGATCGACACGCCGCCGACGAAGCCGGCCGTCGCTGTGCGGTGGACCACACCGTAGCCATCGAGTGAGAACGCCGGGCGCAGAAACGGTAGCTGCAGTCGCGCGAACGGGCCGATCGCGAAGCGACGGATCGGCGCGAACACGACCGCGGCTTGCAGGTGCGCCGCGCCCCAGGCGACGCGATGCGGGCGTGATTGCGGCACGCCCGAGCCGCGCGCGTACGCGGCTCCGAGCGCTGCGCCGCCACACAACGGGAACTCGACGATGCGACCGACGGTGGGCACCCAGCAGCCTTGCGCGCGCGCGATCGTGAGGCGCACGTCGATCGCGGCGTTGGTGCTGCCGGCTGCATCGGCGCGCTGCGACACCCAGTGCTCGGCGGAGAGATCGATGCGCGCGTGCGGCCAACGGATGCCGCCGCCCGCTTCGATCGCCGCGGTGACCCCGGGCACGCCGCCCAGACCGACGCCCGCGGCCACGCGCAGCGTGCCGACCGGGCCGCGGCGTTCGATCGGCTTCGGCTTCGTGCTCGGAGCGGGCGCCGATGGCTCGCGTGGAGGCGGCGGCGGCGGTGGTTCCGGCTTCGGTGGCGGCGCAGGCTCGGGGGCTACTTCTGCACGCAGCGACGCCGCGGGATCGATCGCGATCGCGATCACCACCGCCGCGATCTCGCCGAGCTCGGTGCAGCTCGCGGCCGTGATCGTTCGTTCGCCGCTGCCGGTCTCGCTGTCGACCCGCAACGACACCTGCGGCCGCTCGCCGATCTCCACGCGCGCGTGCACCCGCACCGTCTCGGTCTCGTCCGCGAGCGGACGTCCGATGAGCTGCTCGACGCGCGCGCGGATCGTCGACTCGTCGGGGCAGGTCTCGGGCGCCTCCCACGTGAGCGCGGGCTCCTGCGCAGGCGCGATCGTTGCGAGCTGCAACGCGACGGAAAGCAGTGCGATCGCAGCCACGCTCTTGCCGACCTTAGCATGCGTGCACTTTTCGTCACGGGGTTGCAGGTGCTCGCACCAATCCCTTCCACGAGAGGGGAGCGATTCACGGATGAGAGCACGGCAACTTTCTTTTGCAGTGGCGTTGATCGTCGGCTGCAGCACGAGCGATCGCGACGACGACGCGGACGCGCAACGCAAGGCCGACGAGCTCGCGGATCATGTCGATGCAGTCGAGGGCGACGTCGACGAGTGTCTCGACGCGCTGAACGACTGCCTCGGCGCAGCGGTGGATCCGGACGACTTCGCCACGTGTGGCGACGATGCAGCCACCTGCTTCGGCGACGTCGAGCCGCCCGAGCCGCCGGAACCGCCGAACATCCCCGACGACATCGGCGTGGGTTGTGCGGACGATCTCACCGAGTGCATCGAGAACGATCCCACCGATCCGACGTGCTTCGACGGCTTCGACGACTGCTTGTCGGGCGAGCTCGACGGGCTGTGCGAGGCGGCGCACCAGTCGTGCCTCGACTCCGGTGTGCCGTCCGAGCTCTGCGACGCGATCGCGTGCTAGTGTCCACCGCGAAGTGGACGAGCTCGAGCTGACGCAGCCCGACGACTGGCACCTGCACCTGCGTGATGGCGACGCGCTGGCCGATCTCGTACCGGCCAGCGCGCGTCGGTTCGCGCGGGCGATCGTGATGCCGAACCTCAAGCCGCCGGTCGCGACCGTCGAAGCCGCGCGGGCGTATCGCGAACGCATCCTCGCGCACGTTCCGGCCGGGGTCGCGTTCGAGCCGTTGATGACGCTGTACCTGACGCCGACCACGAAGGTGGCCGACGTCGAGGCCGCGGCCCGTGATCCGCACGTGCACGCGATCAAGCTCTATCCCGCGGGCGCGACCACCAACGCGCAGGCCGGCGTGTCGGATCTCGCGGCGCTCGGCGAAGTGTTCCGCGCGATGGAGGCGCACGAGCTGCCGCTGCTCGTGCACGGCGAGAGCATCGATCCGAGCGTCGACGTGTTCGATCGCGAGGCGGTGTTCGTGCGCGAGACGCTGGCGCCGCTGCTCGATCGTCATCCGCGGCTGCGGGTGGTGCTCGAGCACGTGAGCACCGCCGAAGGCGTCGCGTTCGTGCAGAGCGCGGGGCCCGACGTCGCGGCCACGATCACCGCGCATCATCTATTGTACGACCGCAACGCGATGTTCCAGGGCGGCATGCGGCCGCACATGTACTGCCTGCCGGTGCTGAAGCGCGCGACGCATCGCGAGGCGCTCGTGCGCGCGGCGACGTCGGGCGATCCGAAGTTCTTCCTCGGCACCGACAGCGCACCGCACACCCGCGGCACGAAGGAAGCCGCGTGCGGATGCGCGGGCGTGTTCACGGCCCACGCCGCGATCGAGCTGTACGCCGAGGCCTTCGAGGCCGCGCGCGCGCTCGATCGGCTCGAAGGTTTCGCGAGCCGCTTCGGCCCCGCGTTCTATCGCTTGCCCGTGAACACCACGAAGATCCGTCTGCGCCGCGAAGCGTGGCGCGTGCCCGCTGCGTTGCCGCTCGCCGGCGACGAGCTCGTGCCGCTGCGCGCGGGCGAGACGATCGCGTGGCGTAGCGTGGCGCTCACATGAGCACGCCCTCCTCGTTCGGCGCGGGCGCGTCGGGCAGGCGGCGCTCGCCGAGGCGACGCCCGAGCTCCATCTCGATCGCGGTCGTGATCGCCGACAGCGGCAGCGCGAGCGGCTGCAGCGAGAACGGATCTTCGAGCGCGTCGCCGACCTCGTCGATGAGGCGGAACGCGAGGCAGACGAGCACGGTGATCGGCACGGCGAGCCAGCCGGCCGCGTCCACCATGCCGAGCGGCAACAACGCGGCGTAGACCGCGATGAGCTTGGTCGCGAGGAAGCCGTAGCTCTGCGGGAACGGGGTCTTCTTGATGCGCTCGCAGCCGCCTTGCACGTCGAGCAAGACGGCGATCGAGCGGTCGAACAGCTGCAGACGCCAGCCATCGATCGCATCGGTGGATCGCAGCGCCACGATCGCACGCGTCTGGCGGTGCAACAGCCAGTGACACGGATTCGGCTCGTCGGCGCTGGCCTCGAGCTCCGCCGCGTCGACGTAGCGCACGACGGCTTCGTCGCGCGCGGGCTCGTGACCACGCAGCTGGCAGCGCAGCATGTGCACGTAGCCGACGTGGCGCTTCACGAGCGCCTCCTGCACGGCGCGCAACGGCGCGCTCGCACCGTCGACGTAGCACATCGTCTGGGTCGCGAAGTGGCGCGACACGTTGACGAGCTGCCCGAGCAGGCGACGGCCCTCCCACCAGCGGTCGTAGCAGGAGTTGGTGCGGAAGGAGACGAAGATGCCGATCGCGCCGCCGAGCACCGTGAGCGGCACGCCGGGGATCGCGAGCCAGTTCCACGCGGTGAAGATCTCGGTGCCGACCATCACGCTCGCGATGACCGCGTAGGTCACGAGCGCGCGCCACTGCCACGCCAGGAGCACCAGCACCGAGCGGTGGTAGTCGACGATCATGTGCCGGTGGGGTAGCAAGCGCGCGCGACTCGGCAAGCGCGCCGACCCGGGGTAGGGTGGGCCATGGGCGAGCAGGGCTCCGCGTTTCGCACGGTGCCGCGCACCGGCGTCATCTTCGTCACCACCGAGGCGTCGCGGCAGGGCTATCACCCCGACGATCCCGCGTGGTGCAACCTCGGGCAAGGTCAGCCCGAGACCGGCGATCTGCCCGGCGCACCCGATCGCGTGCTCGGCATCGCGATCGATCCGAGCGAACGCGACTATGCACCGGTCGCGGGTGTGTGGGAGCTGCGTGAAGCGGTCGCGTCGATGTACAACCGTTTGTATCGTCGCGGGCTGCCGTCGCAGTACAGCGCAGAGAACGTCTGCATCTCCGGTGGTGGTCGCGTCGCGCTCACCCGCGCAGCCGCGAGCCTCGGGCAGGTGAACCTCGGGCACTTCTTGCCGGACTACACCGCGTACGAGGAGCTGCTCGACATCTTCCGCGCGTTCACGGCGATCCCGATCCTGCTCGAGCCCGAGCGCGGCTACGCGTTCGACGACGACGATCTGCGGCGCGAGCTGCTCGGGCGTGGGCTGTCGGCGCTCTTGTTGTCGAACCCTGCGAATCCCACGGGCAAGGTGATCGGCGGCGACGAGCTCGATCGCTTCTGTGCGGTCGCACGTCAGCTCGACTGCACGCTGTTGATCGACGAGTTCTACTCGCACTACGTGTGGTCCGCGACGCAGGGCGATTTGCCGATCGAGAGCGCGGCGCGCTGCGTCGAGCACGTCGATCGCGATCCGGTGCTGCTGTTCGACGGGCTCACCAAGAACTGGCGCTACCCGGGTTGGCGCGTCGCGTGGACGGTGGGTCCGAAGCACATGATCGAGGCGGTCGCGAGCGCGGGCTCGTTCCTCGACGGCGGCGGCACGCGACCGCTGCAGCACGCTGCGATCCCGTTGCTCGAGCCCGAGCACGTGCGCGCCGAGACGCTCGCGATCGCGAACGCGTTCCGGGGCAAGCGCGAGCGGATGATCGCGCGGCTACAGGACATCGGCGTGCGCCTCGATCGCGCGCCCGAAGGCACGTTCTACGTGTGGGGCGATCTGTCGGGCCTGCCCGCGCCGCTGGACGACGGCATGGGGCTCTTCGAGCAAGCGCTCGCGCAGAAGGTGATCGTCGTGCCGGGTGCGTTCTTCGACGTGAACCCCGGCCATCGCCGCAGCCGTCCGTCGCGCTTCTCTCGCTACGCGCGCTTCTCGTTCGGTCCGCCCACCGACGTGCTCGAGCGCGCGTGCGATCGCCTCGCGACGCTCGTCGCACAACGGCGCTAGCGATTGCCGAGCCGCGCGAGCACGGCCGCGCGATTGCGGCGCGACAGCGGCACGCTCTGGCCGTCGCGTAGCTCGATGGTCGTGTCGTCGACGCGTGCGATCATGGTCTCGTTGACGATCGCGCTGCGGTGCACGCGGACGAACAGCGCCGGGTCGAGCCGCTCCTCGAGGTGCACGAGCGTGAGCTCGGTGATGTATTCGCGACCTTCGGACCACACGTACGTGTAGTGCCCGCGGCTCACGAGGCAGCTCACCGACGACATCGCGATCACGTCGACCTTCCCACCGAGCCGCAGCGCGAGGCGTTGCAACCAGTCGCCGCGGCTGCCGAGCGTCTGCTCGAGCGCACGCAGCCGCGCCTCGGTGTCGAGCTCGGCGTGTGCGCGTGCGATCGCGGCGGCGAAGCGCTCGGCGGTGAACGGCTTCACCAGGTAGTCGCACGCGTTCTCCTCGAACGCATGCAGCGCGAACTCCTGGTAGGCGGTGACGAACACGACCTTCGGACGCGGGGGCGGGAGCTGGCGCAGTACGTCGAGGCCGGTCAGCTCGGGCATCTCGACGTCGAGGAACACGAGCGACGGCGCGAACGATGCGACGAGCTCGAGCGCTTCGAAGCCGTCGCAGGCCTCGCGCACCTGCGCGTCCGGCAGCATGGTGGCGAGCTGGCGCAGCACCGCGCGGCGACCGAGCGGCTCGTCGTCCACCACCAGCACGCGCTCGATCACGATGCGCCTCCGTGCGGCACGACCACGCGCACGACGGTGCGTTCGCCCGCGGTGGCGAGGCTCAGCGAGGCTGCGTCACCGAACAGCAGCGCGAGCCGAGCGCGTGTGTTGGCGAGCCCGACCTGCGCGGCGCCTGCGTGCTCGCTGACGTCGAGCGTCGCACCGGTGTTGCTGATCTCGATGACGGCTTCGCGGCCACGCTGCTGCGCGCTCACCCGCACTTCGCCGCCCTTGCGCGACTTGGCGATGCCGTGACGCACCGCGTTCTCGACCAGCGTCTGCACCACGAGGCTGGGTAGCTCGAGCGTCGCGAGCTCCGGCGGTATGTCGATCGCGTAGCGCAGGCGATCGCCGAAACGCACGTGCTCGACCTCGAGATAGTTCGCCGCGATCGCACACTCCTCGGCGAGCGTGCTGGTCGGCGTGCGCGAGGCGTAGAGCAACGCGCGGTAGAGATCCGCGAGCCGCTGCGTGAGCGCGCTGGCCTTCTGCGGATCGTCGAGCGTGAGCTCCTTCAACGCATTGAGCGCGTTGAAGAGCACGTGCGGCTGCATCTGCCCGGTGAGCGCGGACAAGCTCGCGCGCGCGGCCGCGGTCTCGAGCCGGAACGCCTCGGCGCGGTACCACAGCGATGCACCGACGATGACGACGAGCACGACGATGGGCGCGAGGATCCCCATCGTGCGGCGGTAGTCGCCGATGACGGTCGCGAGCGTGCGATCGGGCGACCAGCCGAACAGGAAGAGCGCCACGTATCCGAGCAGGATGCCGAGCGCGAGCCCGAGCACGATGAACAGCACGCGCGCGAGCCCGGGGAGCTTGCGTCGCCGCTCGACGAGCTGTGCGAGCGAGTCGAGCGCGACGACACCGAGCCACGACATCGACACGACCGCGATCGTGCCGTCCCACCACCAACCGTCGAGCCCGTAGTAAAGCATCATGCTGGGCAGCACGCTCAGCACGATCGCGCCGCAGACCGCAGAGATCCGGCCGATGCGTGCGCGTGCACGATCGCGGCGCAACCAGGGCCGCAACAGCCACTCGATCGCGGCGCCCGATCTCCGCGAACGCATGCAACGACTCTACACCTTCGCGCCTTGACGGCGCTCGACCGCTCAGTCGGTCGAAACGACCGCTCGTGCAGCGGCGACCGCTCGGTCGGCTGGGCGCGCCGTCCGGTCGACTGGCGCGTGCGCATCGAGGATCGCGGAGCCCATACCTGCCCCATGATCATCGCGCTCGCTGCTGCGCTCGCCTTCGCCGGCCCCACACCGATCCCCACGCGCCCGGTCACCGCACAGCTCGGTTTCATGGGCGAGTTCCTCTTCCACCCCGGCGGCTTCGTCGGCGTCGAAGGCCGCGTGTTCGGTCGCAGTCGCGGCGAGCTGCTCGTCGCCGGCAACCTCGCGAGCTACGTGCACGTGCGCAACCACGTCGGCGTGATGCTGTGGCCCGAGCTCGGCGGTCGCGTGCGTCTCGGTCGTCGCGTCGGGCTCGAAGCGTTCGGCGGCGCGGGGTGGATGCACTCCATCCTCGCCGCGCCGCTGTACACCGTCGACGAGCGCGGCGCGGTGCATCGCACGCGCGATCGCGGGCGCGCTGCGTTCATGCCCACCGGCAGCATCGGCGTGAGCGTCGCGACGAAGAAAGTGATCCCGTTCGTCCGGCTGCAGACCTTCGGCCAGTACCCGTTCAACCACTCGATGCTGTTGCACTTCGCCGTGCTCGTGGGAGTCCGCCTGTGAAGACCATCCGCAATCTCGCCACCCTGCTCGCCTGCTCGCTCGCTTGCTCCGCCGAGCAGACCGAGGGCGACTTCATGTACCTGCGCAGCGCGGGTGCCGACCTGCCGATCTGGGTGCGCGGCAACGTCGACTCCGGAACGTTCATCGTGTGGCTGTCGCCGGGCCCCGGCGATCCGTTCGAGGTGATGCGCGGTGCAGGCACCGACGCGCTCGAGGAAGAGTACGCGGTGGTCTACTGGGATCAGCGTGGCTGCGGCAGCGCGCAAGGCAACCCCGATCCGTCGACGTTCACGATGCCGCAGTTCGTCGCCGACACCGACGCGGTGATCGAGCTGGTGCGCCAGCGCTACCACGCACGCGACATCGTGCTGGTCGGGCACAGCTGGGGCGGCACGGTGGCGACCGCGTATCTGCTCGACGAAGCGCGTCAGCGCAAGGTGAGCGGCTTCATCGATCTCGGCGGCAACCACGACTTCGCGCGCGTGTTCCCGATGAAGCTCGCGTGGCTCGACGAGTGGGCCGCCGATCGCATCGCGGCAGGCAAGCACGTGAAGCACTGGACCGACATCCGCGGGTGGATCGCCAGCGACCCGCCGCTCACGCGCGGCAACTTCGATCGCTGGGCCGGCGAGATCGAAGGCACGCATGCGGCATGGTTCGACGGCAGCGACGACTTCGACATCGACTTCGATCTGCTGTTCCGCTCGCCGCAGTCGCCGCTCGCATACCTGATGATCAACCGCGACTACGTGGTCGACAGCCTGTATCACGACGACGAAGCGATGCGCTCGCTGTCGTACGGCGATCGCATGGGTGCGATCACGATCCCGATCCTCGCGCTGTGGGGCGAAGGCGACGGCATCGTGCCCGTGGCGGCGGCCGAAGACGCGCTCGCCAGCATCGGCACGCCCAAAGGCGAGCAATCGCTGGTCGTCATCCCCGAAGCCGGGCACTTCACCTTCCTCGAGCAACCGGATGCATTCGCGCAGGCCGTGCTTGCATTCGTCGCGCACGTCCGCCATTGACGTGCCCGCGACGGGTGGCGTATCGAGGACGGGCAATGAGCACCGAGCCTCTCCTCATCGAGCGCCGTGGGAAGGTCGCGATCCTCACGATGAACCGTCCGCAGTCGCGCAACGCGCTCGACCGCGAGCTCATCGCGGCGCTGACCAGCGGGCTCGCGAGCATCAAAGACGATGCCGACGTGCGCGCCGTCGTGCTGACGGGCTCGGGCGGATCCTTCTGTGCGGGCGCCGATCTCAAGAAGGCGATGTCCGACGGGCTCGACGGTGATCTCGGCACGCGCGTCGACGAGTTCCACGCGATCATCCGCGCGATCGTCTCGGCGCGGCAGCCGTTCGTCGCCGCGATCGACGGGGCCGCGGTGGGCTT
>DASZPU010000705.1:0-4258 GCA_035550195.1 Nannocystaceae bacterium | reverse complement strand
TCACGCCGCGCTCTACGAAGTGCTGCGCGACTACTTCCGCCAGGACCCGGCCGCCCGCGTCGCCCGCAAGGGCGGCTGACGCACCACTGCGTCTGCTCGCACAGCTGGCGCGATCCAGGTCGACTGCAGCGACCCAACGCGGGTGGGTCCGTGCGGATGGCAGTTCCGCGGACACCGTCGGCGCGCTAGGCTGCGGCGCGCATGATCACGATCGCGCGTGAGCAGCTCGGGTCCGACGTCGCGCGCGCGCTCATCGGTGCGTTGAACGAAGAGCTCGCGGCCGCGTATCCCGAGCCGGGGGCGACGCACTTCTCGCTCGCGCTCGACGACGTCGAGCCCGGCCGCGGTGCGTTCCTCGTCGCGCGCGACGACGGCGTGCCGGTCGGCTGCGGCGCGATCCGCTCGATCGATGCGCGCACCTGCGAGATCAAGCGCATGTACGTCGCCGCGAGCATGCGCGGCAGCGGGCTCGGGCGGCGCATCGTCGAAGCGCTCGAGGACGAAGCCGCTGCACTCGGAGCGACGCGCGTCGTGCTCGAGACCGGCATCCGACAGCAACCCGCGATCGCGCTCTACCGCGCGATGGGCTACGAGCCGATCCCGCTCTACGGCGAGTACGTGCACTCGCCCGCCACCAGTCTCTGCTTCGGCAAGTCGCTCGGCGCCGACATCGAGCGCTTCATCGCCGACGGCTATCTCGTCGTGCGCAACGCGTTCGCACGCGACGTCGCGGACGCATGCGCGCGTGACATCGCCGCCGTGCTGCGCACGCAGGGCGTCGATGTCGACGATCGCACCACGTGGACCAAGCCGGTCGTGCGCATCGACTGCCCCTTCGGCGAACCGTGGGCGGCAGCCGGCACCTCACCCGCGCTCGCGCGCATGTACGATCGCCTGCTCGGCCGCGATCGCTGGACCAAACGCAAAGGCGTCGGCGGCACGATCCCCGTGCGCTTCCCGGTCGACGGCGATCCCGGCGACGCGGGCTGGCACATCGACGGCAGCTACGACGTCGATGGCCAGTGGTGGACCAACGTGCACAGTCGCGTGCGTGGCCTGCTCGCGCTCTTCCTCTTCAGCGACGTCGGCGAGCACGACGCGCCCACCGAGATCATCGTCGGCTCGCACCTGGACGTGCCGCACCTGCTCGCACCGCACGGCGAGCGCGGCGTCTACTTCGCCGAGGTCAGCGAGAAGCTCCCGCCGTCGACCTTCGCCCGGCCGCGCGCCTTCGCGACCGGCCGCGCCGGTGACGTGTACATCTGTCATCCGTTCCTCGTGCACCGCGCGACGTGGCCGCACCGCGGCACGATCCCCCGCATGATGGCGCAGCCGGAGATCGGCCACGAAGAGCCGTTCGCGCTGCGGGGCGACGGTGCGATGTGTGCAGTCGAACGCGCCATCATGAGCGGGCTCGTGGAACCGCACGCGCGATGACCGAGCGCGAGAAGATGCTGGCCGGTGAGCTCTACGATCCGCTCGATGCGGAGCTCGTCGCCGCGCGCAACCGTGCACGCGATCTCTGCCAGGCGCTCAACGCCACGCGCGAAGCGGAGGGCGAGCAGCGGCGCGCGCTCCTGCGCGATCTGTTCGGGGCCGGCGGCGATTCGGTGTGGATGCAGCCGCCGTTCTTCTGCGATTACGGCGCGAACATCGAGCTCGGCGAGCGCGTGTTCTTCAACTTCAACTGCGTCGTGCTCGACGTCGCGCGCGTGCGCATCGGCAGCCACACGCTCTTCGGCCCCGCGGTGCAGATCTACACCGCGACCCATCCGCTCGACGCCATCGCGCGGCGCAGCCAAGAAGCCGCGCGCCCGATCGAGATCGGCGCCGACGTCTGGGTCGGAGGCGGCGCGATCATCCTGCCCGGCGTGCGCATCGGCGATCGCACCGTGATCGGTGCCGGCAGCGTCGTCACGCGCGATGTACCCGACGGCGTGCTCGCGGTGGGCAACCCCTGCCGCGTCGTGCGAGCGATCGAGTAGTCGCTTTGCGGTCGTCGCGGGCATGCGCCATGCTCGGCGCGCCCCGGTGATCCGTCTCGACAACGTCTCCAAGCGCCACGGCTCGCAGATCCTCTACGTCGAAGCGTCGATGCAGATGCAGCGCGGCGAGAAGATCGGGCTCGTCGGTCCCAACGGTGCCGGCAAGTCGACGATCTTCCGGCTCATCACGAAGCGCGAGCAGCCCGACGAAGGCAGCGTCTCGGTCGATCGCGGCATCACCATCGGCTACTTCGATCAGGACGTCGGCGAGATGGCCGGGCGCACCGTGCTCGCCGAGACGATGGCGGGCGCAGGCGAGGTCGCGCAGCTCGGCGACGAGCTGCACGAGCTCGAGCACGCGATGGCGGATCCCGATCGCGCAGACGAGCTCGATCGCCTGGTCGAGCGCTTCGGCGAGGTGCAGCCGCGCTTCGAAGAGCTCGGCGGCTACCAGCTCGAGGCGCGCGCACGCGAGATCCTCGCGGGCCTCGGCTTCGCCGAAGACGTGATCGAGAAGGACGTGGCCAACCTCTCGGGTGGTTGGAAGATGCGCGTCGCGCTCGCCCGCATTCTCTTGCTCGGCCCCGACGCGCTCTTGCTCGACGAGCCCACCAACCACCTCGACATCGAGTCGATCCTGTGGCTCGAGCGATTCCTGCGCGACTTCGACGGCGCGATCCTCATGACCTCGCACGACCGCGAGCTGCTCGATCGCCTGGTCACGCGCATCGTCGAGATCGACGGCGGCGAGCTCACTTCGTACACCGGCAACTACGCGTTCTACGAGAAGCAGCGCGCGCTCGCGGACGTGCAGCAAGAGGCCCAGTACGCCCGTCAGCAGGCGATGCTCGCGAAGGAGCAGGCCTTCATCGCCCGCTTCGCCGCGCGCGCGAGCCATGCGGCGCAGGTGCAGTCGCGCGTGAAGATGATCGAGAAGATCGAGCGCGTCGAGCCCCCGCGTCGCCGCAAGGTGGTCGACTTCGAGTTCCGTTCACCGCCGCGCTCGGGTGACGACGTGGTGCGGCTCGAACGCGTCGACAAACGCTACGGCAACAAGGTGATCTACGACGGCTTCGACTTCACGATCCGTCGGCTCGAGCGCTGGTGCGTGATGGGCATCAACGGCGCCGGCAAGTCGACGCTGCTCGAGCTGGTGGTCGGGCGCAAGGACGCCGATCGCGGCAAGGTGACGCTGGGCGCGAGCGTGAAGCTGGGCTACTTCGCGCAGCACGCGATGGACCTGCTCGATCCATCGCTCACCGTGCTCGGTCAGCTCGAGCACGATCACTCGCGCGCGGGTCAGGGCTCGCTGCGCAGCCTCGCCGGCGCGTTCGGCTTCTCCGGCGACGACATCGACAAGCCGATCCGCGTGCTCTCCGGTGGCGAGAAGGTGCGGGTCGTGCTCGCGAGCATGCTCTACGATCCGCCGAACTTCCTCGTGCTCGACGAGCCCACCAACCATCTCGATCTCGACACCAAGGCGATGCTCTGTCGCGCGCTCGCCGACTTCCAAGGCACGATGTTGTTCGTGTCGCACGATCGTCGCTTCCTCGCCGATCTGAGCAATCGCGTGCTCGAGCTCGACGGCGCGACGCCGCACATCTACGGCGGTGGCTATCGCGAGTACGTCGCGCAGTCGCACCACGAAGCGCCCGGCATGCGGTAGCATCGGGACATGCGCCGTTGGCTTCTGCTCGTCGCGCTCACCGGCTGCTTCTCCGAAGCCAGCGACGTGCCGAGCCAGTGCACGCCCGGCGAGCCCGGCTGCGATTGCGCGAGCGATGGCACGTGCGCCGAAGGCAACGAGTGCGTCCCGTCGATCGACAAGTGCGTGCCGAAGGATTGCACGCCCGGCAGTCGCACGTGCACGTGTGCCGAGGGCGACGAGTGCCTCGGCATGCTCACGTGTCAGGGCGGCGTGTGCCTCGATCCGCCGGCCGAGACCACCGGTGATCCCACGAATGCTTCGAGCGCGCAGACCACCGACGCGACCAACACCGGGCCGATGACCTCGTCACCGGGCACCGACACGGTCACCGACACGACACCGGTCGACACCGGCACGATGACCGATCCGCCGATGGAGACGGGCACCGACGGCACCGACGACTCCAGCACCATGTCCACCACGGTGGCGGTCAACGACGTCCCGGTGATGATCGACTGCGTGGATTGCCTGATCGATGCGTCGATGAACCCCAGCTGCAGCGGCTTCTTCGACAACTGCACCGGCGATTCGGATCCGGGCGGCTGCGGCGAGCTCTACTACTGCG
>DASZPU010000704.1:0-6553 GCA_035550195.1 Nannocystaceae bacterium | reverse complement strand
GCCGGGCGCGATCGGTCGCAAGCGTCTGCGCGAGTTCGTGGCCGCACGACGCGACGAAGGCTTCACGATCGTTTGGGAGCCCGAAGGTCTGTGGGACGACGACGTCGCCGTCGCGTTCGCGCGCGAGCTCGGCGTCACGCTGCTGCTGCCCGCGTTCGCAGCCGGTCGCCCACGTCGCATCGATGCGACCTCGTCGATCATCGTGGACGCGCGCGCATGGCTGCGCGTCGACGGCATGGGCAAGCGCAGCAGTCTCGAGCCGCATCACGTCGACGCGTTGCTCGAGCACGCCGAAGCGGTGCCCGACGCGACCTTCGTGCTCACCGGGCCGCGCGCGCTCCAACATCTGCGCACGCTGGCGGCCGAGCTCGATCCGACCCCTTAAACGACCACGCCGCCGCGGTCCACCAAGGGATCTCGCGACGGCGCCTGCGTTCACGAAGAACGCAGATTGGCGGGCTCAGGCAGCCGGGGGCGCCTGCTTGGCGGCCTTCTTCTTGCCGCCCTTCTTCTTGCCCTTCTTCTTGCCGCCCTTCTTCTTGCCGGCCTTCTTGGCAGCCTTCTTCTTGCCGCCCTTCTTCTTGCCGGCCTTCTTCTTGCCGCCCTTCTTCGCGGCCTTCTTCTTGCCAGCCTTCTTCGCGGCCTTCTTCTTGCCGCCCTTCTTCTTGCCACGCTTCTTCGCGGCCGGTGCTGCTTGTGCTGCGTCAGTCATCTTTGGACCCTCCTTCAAGGGGCAACGGTAAACGGACCATACGGCCGGCTTTCGCGCATGTCAACGACAATTATTATCTTTGATGCCTAATTACATGAAGGTGAGCGATCCTTTTTGGTAAGTGAACGATCCTGATATGTAGGTATACATAGGTATTCGTGCGCTTCGCGCAGGGTCGCGAAGCGCGCTCAAGCGTACGAAATTGCAAGCCAAATTGCGGAACGTCGGTCAGGCGTCAGCGGCGTGACCGACCCGATTTTGCACCGCGAGACCGCAAATCACGGCGTGACTCGCGCGGCTCCCGGTACGGCTAGAAACGGTCGCGATGCTCCCCATCACGTGGTCCTCCGCTGCGCCCGCCCAGGTCGCCAACCAGTTGCTCGCGGTCGCCGTGCGCGACGAGCCGGACGCCGCGGTGCTCGACGCTCGCTTCGGTCGTGCGATCCGCGAAGCCGTCACCGCTGCACGCTTCAACGGCAAGCCCGGCGAGAGCTTCACGTTCACGCGCACGCACGGTGATCAGCTCGAGCGCGTCGCACTGATCGGCATCGGCGATCTCGCCGACGCAGCGCAGCTGCGATCGTTCGCGCACGATGCGATGCGCCAGGCCCAGACCGCAGGTGCAGCGCGCGTCGTGCTCGACGTGCGCAGCGAGCTCGCCGGCAAGCACGCGTGGAACGACGCGAAGGCGAGCAAGCACGCCGGCGACATGATCGCGCAGGGCTGCGAGCTCGGCATCTACGCGTACGAGCGCTTCATCGCCGAAGACAAGCGCGCGCGTCGAACGATCAAGGACGTCGTCGTGCACGCCGATTCCACCGCGCCGGCCGAAGGCACCGCACGCGGACAGATCATCGCGCAGTCGATCGCGCGCGCCCGCGATCTCGTCAACGGCCCCGCCGGCGTCGTCACGCCGACGCACCTCGCTGCAACCGCGGACGAGATCGTGTCGGCGCTGAAGAGCGACCACGATGTCGCGCTCGTGGTGCTCGATCGCGACGAGTGTGCCGCACGCAACATGGGCTGCTTCCTCGGCGTCGCGCAGGGCAGCGACGAGCCGCCGAAGTTCATCCACATGAGCTACAAGCCGAAGGCGACCAGCCGCGGTCGCATCGCGCTCATCGGCAAGGGCGTCACGTTCGACTCGGGCGGCTACTCGCTCAAGCCGACGGACGGCATGCTCGACATGAAGATGGACATGGGCGGCGCCGCGGCGGTCATCAGCGCGTTCGAGGCCGCGGTGAAGCTGCAGCTCCCGTGGGAGATCCACGCGCTCGTGGCCGCCACCGAGAACATGGTGAGCGGCCGCGCGTACCGGCTCGGCGACGTGCTGATCTCGTCGAGCGGCAAGACCGTCGAGATCAACAACACCGACGCCGAAGGCCGGCTCACGCTCGCCGACGCGATGACCTACGCGCGCGAGCTCTCCGTCGACTACATGCTCGACTTCGCGACGCTCACCGGCGCATGCATGATCGCGCTCGGTCCGAAGATCGCCGGCGTGATGACGAAGGACGATCGGCTCGCCGAGGACTGGCTCGCGGCGTCACAGCGCGTCGGCGAGTCCATGTGGCGCTTGCCGTTGCCCGACGATCTGAAGGAGCAGCTCAAGAGCAAGATCGCCGACATGAAGAACACCGGCGAGCGCTACGGCGGCGCGATCACGGCGGGCTTGTTCCTCTCCGAGTTCGCGCACGGTCGCTGGCTGCACTGCGACATCGCGGGCCCGGCGATGGCGAGCAAGCCCTACGGCGTCACGACCGTCGGCGGCACCGGCTTCCCGGTCGCGACGATCCTCGAGTTCCTGAGCGGCGACGTGCGCCCCGCGACTTGAGTCTCGAGCCCGACGTGGCTTCGCCACGACTGCGCGCGCCAGGAAGAGCTCGAGCCCGACGTGGCTTCGCCACGGCGGACAGCGAGCACGACTGCGCGCGCCAGGAAGAGCGCCGGACGGCGCGACCAAAGCTAATGCGGGTGCTCGATCTCGGTGATCACGCCTTCGCTCACCGCGACCTGGATCTCGCTCGACGTGCCGTCGCAATCGAGGTTGCTGCGCACGTAGCGACCGGCCTTCGGCCCGCTCGTGCAGCGGATGAACGTGTGCACGCGAACGGACTTGCCGTCGGGATCACGCGTCTGCGTGTCCGCCGGAGGTCCCCACGCCATGAACGCGGAGAACTCGTGGAAGCCCACCTCGACGTCGCTGCGCCCGACCGCGTTGCGCTCGTTCTCCGGCAGCGCCATCCACTGCTTCCACAGGCCCTTGTCCTCGAGATAGCGCTGACGATCTTCGTCGCGCAGCTCGAGGAACTCCTGCTGACTCTCTTCGCTGCCGAGGTTGTAGTAGAAGCGCCGATCGAGCTCGGGCAATCGCTCCGGGTTCATCGCGCACGCGCACAGGAGAGCCGCGAACGCGGCGACGTGAAGCATGCAGCGACGAGCCCGAGTCATCGCGGTGGATGATTCCTCAGCGCTCGTGTCGACCGCAATCGGCGTGCACGACCGCCCCCTGCGCCACGTGTCCGTCTGCGCCGCGCGAATCGAACGCGCGCGCTGGATCGATGTGCAGGCGAGCGACATCCCACGTCGACGCCTCCCGTAAACTCACGGCTTCGAGGCGGGCCGCGGCGGCGCTCGCCTCGGCGTACGCGGGCGCGCTCGGCGGCGCCGCCCTGCGACCTCGATCCCGCATGAATTCGGGGGATTGCGAGCGCGCCCGAAACCATGGCTTCGGACCCCGCGTCCATGCGGCAGCCGCAGTCTCGGCAAAACGCTGCAGAGCGCGGCCCAGCGGGGGCAAAACAACGTTGTCCCGCCGTTGACCCGAGTAGCCTGGGCGGGTATACATACGCGGCCTAAGTTGCCTGACCTCTCTCGCGTCGCGCGAAGAAGGTCGTCGGTTTCTGAGGCCGAGGGAGCATGTCCATGCCTGACACGTTCGTCGTAGGCGACAAGACGGTCTACCCAGGCCACGGCGTCGCCGAAGTGACGGGACTCCAGAACCTCCAGATCTCGGGGGCGACGATGGAGTTCTACGTGCTGCGTGTGCTCGACAACAACATGAAGGTGATGGTGCCGAAGCACAACGCTGCGGCCGTCGGCCTTCGTCGTTTGGTGAGCCAAGCCGAGGTCGACGCCGTCTACGACGTGCTGCGTCGGCGCGGTGGAAAGATCTCGACGGCGACGTGGAACCGTCGCTACCGCGAGTACATGGAGAAGATCAACACGGGCTCGCTCGTGGAGATCGCCAGCGTGCTGCGTGACCTCTGCATCCTGCGCACCGACAAGCAGCTCAGCTCGGGCGAGCGCGAGATGTTGGAGACGGCGCGTCAGCTGCTCGTGCAGGAGCTCGCGCTCGCGAAGGGTCAAGAAGAGACCGCGGTCGCGGACGAGCTCGACGCGCTCTTCAGCTGATCACGCAGCCGCGCGATTCACCGGGTCTGCACGCGTCTCGCCTGCGAGCGCGCACCAACGAATGGGGCGCTCGAGGAAGAGCGCGGCGCAGGCCAGTCGCGCGTCGCGATGGTCGCCCTTCGCGAAGAGATCGATGAAGCCCGGCACTTCGGTCCAACCGATCGCCGGTGTGCCGTGCGGCAACCACCGCAGCTGCAGCGATCGTCCGCCGTACTCCACTTCGCCTTCCCACGCCATGCGAGCGTCGGGCAGACGCGTGTTGAACGAGCGCTCCGTCGCGATCTCGTTCCACAACAGCTCGAAGTCCGCGGGCACCATCTGCTCGGTGCACGGATGCGTGAGCATCGCGGGCAAGTTCACCGGTTGGCACATCAAGATGTCCTCCGGTGCGAAGGCGGTTCGATGGCCGCGCAGCTGGAACTGACGATGCACCCAGCCGCCCTCGTCGACTTCGTAGCAGGTCATCGAGAGCTCCTGCTCGTCGTCGCCGGGGATCGTCACGCGCAGGTAGAGAATCTCGCTCACGGCCCGCTGCATCGGCGGGCGTGTGCACACGCTTGAGCACCGTTGCGACCTCCGGCCCGCGGTGGGACATCGCGGCCGCGGGGCGAGTGTGCTATCCCGAGATCGTGCTCCGTTTCGGCTCGCTCTTCGCCGTCGTGCTCGCATCCGCGTGCGGGCGCGGCGATGCGGCGCAAGCGGCCCCGAAGGGCCTCGTGCCGGCGTACCTCGCGATCGCGACCACGCTCGCCGAGGACCGCACCGACGGCGTCTCCGCGCTCGCGAACGAGCTGCAGAGCTCCGCCGCAGCGCTCTCCGGAAAACCCGGCATCGCCGAGGTGAGCGAAGCGTCGAAGAAGCTCGCCGCCGCCGACATCACGGAGACGCGTCGCGTGTTCGAGAGCGTGTCCGACGGCATGGTCGAGTACATGCGCGCGACCGCGGACGCGCAGGCCGGCAACGTGATCGTCTTTTGCCCGATGGCCTTCGACAACAAGGGCGCGCTGTGGGTGCAGCCCGAAGGCAAGATCGCGAACCCGTACTTCGGTGCGTCGATGCTGCGCTGCGGCA
The DNA here is from genome assembly GCA_035550195.1 of Nannocystaceae bacterium. Lineage (GTDB taxonomy): Bacteria > Myxococcota_A > Polyangia > Nannocystales > Nannocystaceae > Xiheibacterium. The sequence continues at coordinate 1,356 of DASZPU010000704.1, read as the reverse complement.
ACAAGCTCGCGTGGACCGACGAGCTGCCGAGCACCGCCGAGCCCTGACGCTCGCGCTGGCGAGTTCCGATCACTCGAGCCCGCCGTGGTCCGCCACGGCGGAGAGCGAGCATGACGGGTCGCGTCAGGAAGAGCGCCGGAGGGCGCGACCAAAACTAAACGTCGAGGTTGCGAGCGTTGAGCGCGTTCGCGGTGATGAAGTCGCGGCGCGGCTCGACGTCGTCGCCCATCAGCACGCTGAAGATCTGATCGGCCTCGTGGTTGTCGGCGACGCGCACCTGCAACAGCACGCGACGCGCGGGATCCATCGTGGTCTCCCAGAGCTGCTCCGGGTTCATCTCGCCGAGACCCTTGTAGCGCTGGATCGCCAGGCCTGCGCGGCCGACCTCGCCCATGTGCGTGACGAGCTCGATGAGTCGCGTGGTCGCGACCACCGTCTCGCCCGCGCGCTTGAGCACGAGCTCGCCGCCGCCGAGGCCCGCGACGTACTTGCGCACCGCGAGCAGCTCGCCGAGCTCGGAGGAGTCGAGCAGATCGCGGCTGAGCAGCTCGAACTGCGTGACGCCGTCCTGCAGGATCCGCAGGCGGATCGCATGCAACGCGGTGTCGTTCTCGTCGCGCACGATCTCGAACGAGAGCTTCGCGCCGGCCATGCCGCCTTCTTTGCGGCTCTGCACGCGGTCGACCAGCCGCTGCGCGCGGCGACCGAGCTCGTCGGCGTCGGAGAACGCTTGCAGCGCTTCGCTGCCGGCGTCGGCCTCGATGTCGTCGAGCAGCGCCTCGATGACGCCGGCACGGTGATCGCGGCTGAGCACGCCGATGAAGTCGCGATAGCGCAGCGCACGACCGGCGAGCTCGGCGAGCACACCGCGACTGACGTCGTGGCCGCCGACCGACAGCTCGAGGTTCTCGATCGCGTTGTCGATGACGTAGCGATCGAGCCCGGACTCGTTCTTGAGATACACGTCCTTCTTGCCGGAGCGCACCTTGTAGAGCGGCGGCTGGGCCACGTAGAGATAGCCGCGCTCGATGATCTGCGGGAAGTGGCGATAGAAGAACGTGAGCAGCAGCGTGCGGATGTGCGAACCGTCGACATCGGCATCGGTCATGATGACGATGCGGTGGTATCGCAGCTTGTTGATGTCGTAGGTGTCGTCGACGCCGGTGCCGAGCGCGGTGATGAGCGTGACGATCTCCTGGCTCGACAGCATCTTGTCGAGCCGCGCCTTCTCGACGTTCAGGATCTTGCCGCGCAGCGGGAGGATCGCCATCGTCGTGCGATCGCGGCCCTGCTTCGCGCTGCCGCCTGCGCTGTCACCCTCGACGATGAACAGCTCGGCCTTCTCGGGGTCGCGCT
>DASZPU010000703.1:0-26595 GCA_035550195.1 Nannocystaceae bacterium | reverse complement strand
GCGCATCGAGACGCGCACACATGCCCGCGGCATCGATGGGCTCGCGCGCGAGCGCAACGAGCGAGTCGGCGCGATCGAGTCGCGCGCCGACGGTCGCGATCGTGATTCCGTTGGGCGCGACGTCGTCGAGCTCGTCCCACTCGATCGGCACCGCGACCGGTGCATGCGCGCGCGCCCGCAGCGAGTACGGCGCGATGACGGTGGCCGACGGCACGTTGCGCAGCCAGTCGACGTACACGCGACCGTTACGGTTCTTCTTCAGCGTCTCGATGGTGAGCTCGTCGGGGAAGCGATGCGCGAGCGCGTTGGCCAGGATCAACGCCGCACGCGCGATGTCGTGGCTGTCGGCGTTCGGCACCAGCGCGAGATACACGTGGTAGCCCTTGCCGCCCGACGCGACCGGCACCGACGCGAGCTGCAGCTCGTCGAGCAGCGCACGGACGCGTCGCGCCGCCACCCGAACCTGCGCCGGATCGTCGGAGAGCGGATCGAGATCGATGACGAGTCGATCGGGCTTGTACAGCTCGGGCGCGGTGGCGAGCGCGACGTGCAGCTCGAGCGCGCCTTGGTTCGCGAGGTACTGCAGCCCCTCCGCGCTGTCCACCGACGCATGCTGGTTCACACCGCCCGCCTTCGGCACCGCGATGCGATGGATGAACGCGGGGAAGTAGTCGGGCGAGTTCTTCTGGAAGAAGCCCTTCTCGGTGATGTTCGAACGATGCCGCACCAGCGTGAGCGGCCGGTTCGCGAGATGCGGCAGCATCGCGTCGGCGACGCGACCGTAGTGCGCGACGACCTCGGCCTTCGTCCAGCCGTCGTCGGGATACACGACGCGATCGCCGTGGGTGATCGTCACCACGCGAGAAGGATAGCTTCAGTGCACGGTGACGTGCGCGAGATCGAGGCCCTGCTCCGCCGCCCACTTGCCGAACGCGGCCTGCGCCGTGGGATCGGTGTCGACCCAGCGCGCGAACGTGGTCGCGTCCTCGTCGGTCGGCGGTGTGCCTTCGGGTCGCGCAGCGATCGCCGCGAGCTCGGGATGTCCCGCGAGCAGATCGGGATGCGCCGCGAGGAACTCGCCGGCGGGATCGGCCGGCACACCGACGTTGAAGCGGAACACGAAGTCGTCGGAGATCGGATGCTCCGGATCGGCGAGCTCGGCAAGTGGAGCCGACTGCGCGATGCACTCGGCGAGCTCACCGTCGCCGAAGGTATCGTCGATCACCTCGATCGTGTCGACGACCGCACCGATGCCGGGCTCGGCGATCACGCGCGCGCGGTACTTCGTCTTGCCCTTCGCGCCTTCGGGCAAGTCGTCGCGACAGCCCGCGATCACGCTGGCGATCGCGAGCTGCATGTTGAGCGTGCCCATGCAGCCGTCGTCGCACTGGTCGGTGACGATCGCGGTGGGCTCCGCCGCATCGGGCGTGGGCAGCTTCATCGCGAGCCGCTGCACGCGTTGCTCGCGGATCCGTTCCCGCTTCACGCGGATCTCTTCCGCGCGCGCGTTGCGATCGCTCGCCCGCGTCGCGACGGGCGTCGTCGAGGTGACCGCGGCGCTCGTCGGTGTCGTCTTCGTGTCCGTGGTGCCGGCCGCGAGTCGCTGCGCACCGATGCCGAGCACCGCGACCGCCGCGATGCCGATCCCGATCTTCGTGGCGGTGCTCATCGCGACCACCCCCGCTGCGCCGACTTCACCGGGCCGTAGCACGAACGGCAGGAAGCATGCGGCACCGCGCTCCGACTCGACGTCGTTGCGCAGGCGCTCGCGTGCACGTGCGAGCCGCGTGCGGACGGTCGACGCGGGCATGTCGAATTGCTCGCCGAGCTCCACCGCGCTCGTGCCGGTCGCATAGCGACCGAGCACCAGCCGACGATCGATCGGATCGAGCTCACCGAGCGCGACCCGCAGCGCCTCGAGCGTCTCGAGCTGCGCCATCGCGTCGTCGGGACGCACGTCGTCCGCGGGCGGCACGTCGTGCTCGCGCTCGCGTCGACGACGATCGGTGCGCGCACGCATGCGTCGCAGGTTGCGAAGGACGCCGGCCAGCCATTGCCGCGACGATCCCTTCGATCGATCGGGTTGCTGTGCGGCGACGAGCCAGGTCTCTTGGGCGAGGTCATCTGCGTCTTCTCCGGGTCGGGCGAGACGACGCGCCAACGACACGAGCCACGCGAGATCCGGCGGGGCGGGTGTGTCGGTCGCGATCGTCATCTGCTGGTCCCTTGCCGACGCCGTCGAAACGTCCCAAGAAATCTTCGAGGCCGCGATTCTGCCGCATCTACGTAGCCGGCGGCAGCATGCCGTCTCCTCGCGCGGGCCCCGCGATAGGCTGCGCTGGGGCGAGAACGAGGCTCACGTGCAGCGCCGAATCCTCCTCGCATGGGTGCTCTCCTGCTGTGCGTGCCCGGGCGACGATCAGTCGGGCACCACGCCGTTCACGACGTCGATCGGATCGGATCCGTCGAGCGCCGAGACGAACGACGACACCGGCGATCCTGCGTCGACCTCCGACGGCGCGACCTCGTCCGCGAGCTCCGCGACGACGAGCGCGAGCACGTCGAACGCGACGACGATGACGACCACCACCGTCGGCGACGAGACCAGCGTCTCGGAGAGCAGCACGGATCCCGGCAGCACCGGCGATCCCGGCACGAGCACCGGCGGCGCGTCGGTGTGCGACGACATCGCGGGCGAAGACTTCATCGTGCCCGGCGCGTGCGACGGCCCCGGCGGCAACACTTCGACCGAGGTGCCGAGCAACGGCTTGTTCTCGACCAGCTGGTTCGGCTGCTACTACGACAACGGCGAGATCATCCAAGACCCCGGCGATAACTGCGAGTTCGCGTGCGGCGATCAGGGCCTCTGTCCCGGACTCGGCGGGCCCGAGTGCGAGGCCGAGCTGCAGTGGTTCGCCGCCGATGCCGATCGCTACGGCTGCGGCGCACGCATCCGCGTCACCAACTGCGAGAACGGCAACGCCGTCGTGCTCACCACGCTCGATCGCGGACCCAACTGCAACTCGGTCGAGATGGAGTGCGGTGCGCCGGTGCGCGGCGTCTCGCACGACGCGCTGGTCTATCTCTTCGACGGCAACGAGTACGGCGGCTGCGATCTGCAGGGCGTCGTGGTCGAGCCGGTCGACGAGAGCACGCCGCTCGGCCCGGTGTAGACTCGCGCAGATGTTCGCGCCGCCGCCGTCCGCCGATGTCGAGCAGGACCGCGCGCGCGTCACGTCGGAGATGCAGCAGATCTACACGGAGGCCGAGTCTGCGGTCGACGACGAGATCGAGCGCCTCGATGCCGCGAAGAAGTGGGCCGAGGGCGAGATGGATCGCATCACGGCGAAGGCGCTGCAGGATCTCGAGGATGGCGTCGATCCCGATGTCGTCGAGCGGCAGCTCCCCATCGATCTCGAGGCGGTGATGAAGAAGGCCGCGGCGCCCGGGTTCGATCCGCGCAAGCTCGCACCGCCGAAGCCGGCGATCGCGAAGCCGCCCACGACCGAGCTCGCACCGCCGAAACCGTCGCCCGTCGCCGCGCCCGCGCCGATCGTGGCGACACCGAGCGTCGCACCCGAGGTCGCTGCGGATTCGCCGCGACCCGGCTGCGGATGCCGTTCGCAGCGCGCTGCACATCCTGCGCCCGCGCTGCTCGTGTTGTGCCTCGCGCTCGCGTGCGCCCGTCGGCGTTAGCATCGAGGCATGGCGCGTCCGCACGCAGCGCTCGTGGCGATCGCGATCGCCTTCGCGTGCTCGCCCCGCGTCTACAGCGTCGGTCGCTTCGAGACCGGCGGCAGCGACACCGGCTCGACCAGCATCGTGCTGCCGCAAGAGTCGAGCAGCGGCGGCAGCCTCGACGGCTCGAGCACGACGACGAGCGGCAGCCACACGCCCAAGCTCGACGTGGGAGCCGCGACCGACAGCGTCGGCGACGAGATGGGCTGCCAGAAGGCCGACTTCCTCTTCGTCATCGACAACTCGACGTCGATGGAAGACGAGCAGGACAGCCTCATCGCGAGCTTCAACGGCTTCATCACGACCATCGAAGACACGTTGATGGCGCAGGACTATCACATCCTCGTCGTCGACACCGACGCGTCGGGTGGTGGCGGCAGCACGGTGACGTGCACCAACGGCGTGTGCGAGTGCGAGCCGGTGCCGGCGTGTTGCGAGACCGCGTGCGAGAACCTCGGCGGCATCTCGTGCAACTCGATCCCCTGCGACATGGTGCCGGGTAGCCAGTGCGACGCGACGCTGGGTGCCGGCAAGGTGTTCCGCAGCGACGGCACGCTGTGCATGCACGAAGAGCCGCGCTACATGAGCGTCGCCGACGACGATCTCGCGGAGACCTTCGCGTGCGTCGGCGAGGTCGGCACGTTCGGTGACGGCAACGAGCAACCGATGGCCGCGATGTTGCTCGCGCTCGGCGACGTGCTGCGTGCACCGAACGGCTGCAACACCGGCTTCCTGCGCGACGACGCGATCCTCGTCGTCACCTTCATCACCGACGAAGACGATCAGTTCAAGTCGCCCGGCGACCCCGCGAGCTGGCGCGACGATCTCGTGGCCGCGAAGCTCGGCAACGAAGAAGCGATCGTGGTGCTCGGCTTGTTCGGCGACACCGATCAGCCCGACGCGCTGTGCCAACCGCTCGACGGCGAAGGCACGGTCGGTGCGCAAGCGGGCGTGCGGCTGCGCGAGCTCACCCAGAGCTTCGGAGATCACGGCGTCATCGGCAGCGTATGCGCCGCGGACTACAACCCGTTTTTCACCGAAGCGGTCGCGATCATCGACACCGCGTGCGACGAGTTCGTGCCGCCCGGCTGACCCGCGTGCGCGTCGCGGGCGATCGGTTCCCCGATTTCTTCACGATGCGCGCGACCGCGCCGCTGCGCGTTCATCCGGCAAAGCAGCACCGATGCGGTGTCGTAGTGAACGACCATGCGCGGCTCGACTTCCAGGCTCCACCACGGCCTCCTGGCGGCCCTGATCCTGCCCTCTTGCAGCGCGGCGCCCGGCGCAGAGCGCACGGACTCGGGCTCGGTCTCGCTGACCGTCAACGTGTCCGCGGATACCGGAGGAGCGAGCGGCGAAACCGGTAGCGACTCGCAGAGCGCCGACTCGCAGAGCTCGCAGGACGAGGGATCGTCGGCTGCAGGCGACGAGGCGCCGAAGTTCGACATCGGTGTCGGAGCGTTCTGCGAGCAGCGTGCCGCGGGTCTGTTCTGCGACGGCAAGACGTCCGTGCAGTGCGATGGCATGGGCGGTGTCGTCGACTCCACCGATTGCACGCCCGATCTGTGCGTCGAAGGCACTGGTTGCGTCACGTGCACGGCGGGCCAGTGGACGTGCAAGGGCCCGCGCGTGATGACCTGCAACGATCAAGGCGTGCCTTACTGGGAGGAAGTGCAGGTCTGCAATCCCGCGGCGAACGAGTACTGCGACGTCAGCGTGATGGGCTGCACCACGCTCGCGGACATCGGCGGCATCGAACCGACCGGCGAGTACTACCTCTACTCGACGTTCTCGCCCGAAGGCTTCAACACGATCTCGGACGTCGACAGCTACGACAATCGCGTCTGGTTCACCGGCTTCCAGGGCGCGCAGCTGATCATCGGTGCGTACGACGTCGCGATCATCGACTCCGATGGCGACGGTGAGCTCGAGCCCCATCAGCATCCCGACTCGCAAGACGATCCGGGCGTGATCGAGGAGCGCGTGTTCACGTTCGTGCAGGCGATCCCGATCAGCAACGGCGGCGCGGTGCCGCACCAGATGGAGCTCTACGCGACCGGCACCACGATCTACATGGCCGGCCCGCAGCAGATCAGCGCGTACGATCTCGCCACCGGCGTCACGTCGATCGAAGCCCCGAAGTCGCCGTGGATCGGCTCGCTCACCTACGGCTATCTCGCGTTCCTCGGTTACGACGACATCAACGGCGTGTGGTACTCGGGCAACGAGTCGGCGCGGCGCGTCTTCCAGTACGACGAAGAGACGATGCAGTGGGGCTACGCGTTCCAGTTCCCCGTGCTCGCCGGCGATCACATGGACGGCATGGACGTCGTCACCGACACGAGCAGCGGCATCCCCTACGTCTACGTCTCCGACATGACCAGCAACTTCATCGGGCAGTATCGCCACGATCCGACGATGGGCTGGGTGCAGGAGAACCTGTTCTCGTACGCGGAGAGCAGCGGCGTGCCGGTGGAAGGCTTCGGCTTCGGCGCGCTCAACCACTTCTGGGTGGGCGGCTGGAATCAGAACTCGTTCTACGAGATCGGTGGCGGCGACCTCACCGAGTTCCTCGACCCCGAGGGCTGAGCGGTTCCGCTACTCGGGCGCGGCCCAGCGCACTTCGAGCTGCGCCCAGCTCGGATACTCGAGCCCGGGGATCCGCGGAGTGTCGACGAGCCAGCCGTGATCGCGATCGCCGGCCTCCCAGATCGAGACTCTGTGCGCGAGCGCCTCGGGCTGTCCGAAGTCGGACCACCGCGCGGACTCCCATGCTTCTGCGGAGCGCACGAGCGGCCAGCCATGCATCGCGAGCGCGACCGCGAAGGTCGAGCGCGCGTCGTCCTCGCCGTCTTCGAGGACCTCGAGCTGCAGCACGTCCTCGGCACGACGTGCGCGGTACAGCACGACGCTGCGACCGTCGCGGACGATCGACAGCGTGGCTTCGTCGCCATCGATCGCGATCGCCGTGCTCGGCAGCTCGCTGCTCCACCACAGCGTGAGCTCGTGCTTCCACATGCGTACCCACATGCCGAGCCGCAGGTAGAACGCGAGCGTGCGCTGCCACGCCCAACACGTGTCGAGCCGTAGTCCGAGGCTGTACTTGCCGAGCTCGTCGCGGATCGCCGTGAGCACGCGTCGCGCATGCCCGCGCCTGCGTGCGTCGCGGAAGACGTAGAGGCTCGACAGTCGCACCAGCGTGCCGCCGAGCGTCGAGCGACCGATCGCGATCGTGCCGACGCGCTCGTCACCTGCGCGCAGCCAGAAGCAGCGCTCGTGCGTGCGTGCGCTCGGAGCCGACAAACCATGGCTCGCGGCGCGCACGAACCAATCGGTGCGTCGCGGGGCCTCGAGCACGCGGGGATCCGTGCGATCGCCCAGGCGTTGCTCCGCGAGGATCGCGAGATCACAGTCGCTCCACAGTCGTTCGTCGGCGCGTGCGAGTGGCTCGATCACTCCACGCTCGACGAGCGCCGCGACGGTTGCATCGATCGCCGGATCGTCGGCGAGCACACGGAGCATCTTCATGATCGGTCGGGCCTCCACGCGCGCCGCAGTTTGCGAGTCGCATGCCACGACGCAGCACCGCGAGATCGCACGCAGCGCCCGGCCAGCGGGTGGCCAGCATGGCCCGCCAGCGGGCCACCTCCGTCCCGCCGACGGGCCACCCTTGGCCAGTGCGATGCTCTTCGCGATGCCGTTTCGCGACGACACCGAGGCTCCGCAATCTCCCCGCGCGATCGATCCACTCGCACGCTTCGGCGAGCTGTTCGCCGCGTTCGATGCCGGTCGCGGTTTCTGGGGCGACCGTGCGCCGCTGCGCCTCGCTGCGGCATCGCTGGTCACCACGCCGGGCGATGCGACCGAGCTCGCCACGCGCGTGCGTGCTCGCGATGTCGAGCTGAAGCCGCACTACGGTGGTTGGACGTCGAGCGTCGCAGACTCGGTGCGGCTCGTGCTGGCTGCGACGCTCGTGCGCACCGGTGAATCGGCCGACGACTTCGCGGCCGCGACGGCACGCGTGCAAGCGCTGATGCGCACCGCGAAGGTCAAGCGCTCGGGCATGCACGAGATCATCGCGGCGATGATCCTGCGCCGCGTCGTGCAGGGCGAGCCCGAGCTGCACCACGTCGAGCGCATGCGCGGCATCTACGACTGCATGAAGCACCATCACTGGTTCCTCACCGGCCCGGAGGATCTCGCGGCGTCCGCGATGCTGATCGGTCGCGCGGGCACGCCGGATCAGATCGGCGATCACGTCGAGGCGATCTATCGGCGGCTCGCGGACGCGCCGAAGATCTGGGGCGGCGACGAGCTGCAGACCGCGGCCAACGTGCTCGGCTTGGTGGCGCTCGCACCCGAAGAAGCGGCTACGCGCTTCCTCGCGATCGCCTCGGCGTTGCGCGAGCGCGGCATCAAGGTGCGCGGCGGCGAGTACGACGAGGTCGCGGTGCTCGCATTCCTTCCGCGCAGCGCTGCGATGGTGGCCGAGCGCGTGGCCGCGATGCGCGAGCGCATCGTCGCGGAGCTTGCGTGGCACGAGGACGCGATGGGCACGAGCCTCGCGGCCGACCTCGCGTTCGTGGAGATGCTGCAGGCCGAGCCCGATGCCCGCGTCGGTGCGCTCGCCGACGCGAAGATGCTGCTCGACATGCAGTCGATCGTCGCGATGCGGCAAGCCGCAGCGATTGGCGCCGCGGCGGCGTCGACTTGACGATACGATGCGGTGATGAAGCTTCGTTCGCTCGCCGTCGCGCTCGCGTGCTTCTGCGTCCCGACGCTCGCCACCGCCGCGAATCCCGAGGAGCCGGGGCCATACGGCGTGGAGGTGTGGGCCGATGCTCCGACGCCGCCGGTACCGTTGGCGATGGGCGTCTTCTATCCGACCGATGCGCCGTGCGCAGGTGCGCCGCTCGTGCTCGTGCACGGCGCGGGCGAGTCGGGTGCGTACAAAGTGGTGATGGCCGAGCTGCTCGCGTCGCGCGGGTTCGTGGTGGTCGCGCCGAGCTTTCCCAATCTGCTCGCCGCGCCGGGCCAAACCGAGGCCGATCAGATCAACGCGTTGCTCGCGTGGATGATCGCGCAGAGCGAAGACGCGAGCTCGCCGATCGCGGGAATGATCGATCCCACGATGCAAGGCGTCGCCGGGCACAGCAACGGTGGCGTGGTGTTCCTCGCGGCCGCCGACAATCCGGCGGTGATGGCTGCGGTGGGTTGGGATGCGGTCGCACAGCTGCCGGCCGCGGCGGACTTGCACGGCGCATCGCTGCATCTGCGCGCGGAGGTGATCGGTTGCAACGGCGGCTCGTCGATGGGCTACGACGTGGCGCCGCCACCGAAGGCCACCGCGATCGTCGATGGCTCCTCGCACTGCGACTACGACGATCCGCAGAGCCCGTTCTGTGTGCCGGTCTGCGGCGCGCCGCCGTGGAGCGACCCGGCCGCGAAGCTGATCGAGCGCTACACCGTGGCGTTCTTCGAGTGCGTGCTCGGCCACGATCCGAGCGCGGGCACGTGGGTCGACTTCGCGATGGCGCAGGAAGGCCTGTCCGACGTGCAGTTCGAAGGCACGTTCGAGTGCCGCGCGGCGTGTGGCGAACGCGGCACGAGCGAAGGCGGCAGCGACAGCGGCGACAGCGGTTCCGCCGACACGACCACGACATCCGGTGGTGGCAGCGAGAGCGGCGTCGATCCGAGCACCACGGCACCGAGCACGACGACTACCGCTGCGGGCTCGTCGGAGAGCAGCGGCAGCAGCGACGACGGTGGCGGTGGCGCGAACGAATCGAGTGGCTGTGGTTGCGCCGCCGATCCGATCGCGTCTGCGCCGTGGTCGTTGCTGATCCCGCTCGCGCTTCGACGTCGTCGACGCGCGTGATCAGGGCCCGACCACGAGCGTGCGGCAAGTTGCGACCAGCTGGTCGACTTGCTCGCGCGTGACGAGCTGCGGATCCGACTTCATCGCCCACGCCATCGCGTCGCCGACGCGACACTCGAACATGCGATCGGCTTCGCCCTCGAGCTCGGGCGGCCCCTTCGCTTCGACGAATTGCACGAAGCCGAACTTGCCGCCCTTGCCGTAGACGAGCGTGGTGGGCTCGTCGACGACGAGCTCGACCTCGCCGAGCTCTTGCTTCGCTTTCGCGAGGTCGTCGTAGCTCTCGCGCACGACCATTGCGAAGCCGCCCTTCGCGGTGACGTCCTGCCAGCCGTTGATGTTCTTGCCCAGCTTCGCGCCCTTGGGCGCGCGCATGCGACCGCCGAGCACCTCGATCGCGACCGCATCGGCGGGCACGTCGGGGAACGTCGCGAGCGGCTTCGCGTCGGCCTTCGGTGCCTCGGCCTTCGCGGCTTCGGGCTTTGGTGCTTCGACCTTCGCGTCCTCGGCTTTCGCTTCCTTCGCTTCGACCTTCGCTTCGGCTTTCGCGGGCGCCTTCGCAGGCGCCGTGGATGCGGTGGTCACCGCCGGTTTCGATTCGGCCGCATCGCACGCGAGCGCGCAGGCCAACGACATATAGAGGATCGGGCGCAGCATGGGGTCTTCCAGCCACGCAGTCGGGCGCGCGCGCCCAGTGATCCCGAAATCACGCGTGTGCGCCCGCACGTGAGACGAGACGACGCCTCGCGTTACTCCACCCCCGTCCGATGCAATCGCGCGCGCTCTGCTTCGTCGCCGTCCTGTTCTCCTGCGCCGGGGATCCGCCTGCCGACGACGGTGGCACGTCGTCGTCCGACACGAGCACGAGCAGCAACAGCGAGACCACCGCGAGCACGACGCCGGCCACGTCGGCGACACAGACGAGCGCAACGACGACGACATCGAGCGACGACGACTCGAGCAGCGACGCGAGCGACACCGCATCGCCGGACATGGGCACGATCGATCCGGGCACGGTTCCGATCTTCGTCGCGCAAGGCAGCATGGGTCGCACGGTGATCTCGTGCGACGACGGCGAGACGTGGATCGCAAACCACTCGTGGGACGTCGACGGCAACGACTTGATGTGCGGACGTCCGACCGCGGTGCGTTGCTGGGAGAGCACGTGCTCGTATCAGCAAGACGGGCAGTGCATCGACGCGCAGTGTTGCAACGACACCGCCGACGAGTCGAAGGGCGTCGCATTCGGCGATGGTCGCTTCGCGGTGACGTGGGGCTGGGGCATGAACGGCGCGCTCGGTGCGACGAGCGACGGCGTCGACTGGACGTTCGCACCCGGCGGCACGTACGGCGGCATCGCGTACGGCCTCGGTCGCTTCGTCGCGGCATCGCGCGAGCCGGTGTGGTCGAGCGACGGCACGAGCTGGCAGCCCACCGATCCCGCGGACTTCGAGAACGAGAGCGGCCAAGATCTGTGGAGCGTGCGCAACTTCGCGTACGGCGACTACCAAGACGGCGGTCGCTTCGTCGCCGTCGCGACCGGCGAGGGCCACGACATCCTGGTGAGCTCCGACGGCATGAGCTGGTGGCGTCCGAGCGAGATCCCGGCCGACTGCGGCACCGACACGTTCTTCTACGGATCGATCCTCGGTGGCAACGACGTGTTCGTCATCGTCGGCCAACCCGGCACCGCATGTCGCAGCGACGACGGTGGCGAGACGTGGGCGATGGTGCCGACGGGATTGTCCGAGATCCTCTCGCACGGCGTGTGGACCGGGAGCGAGTTCGAGTATTGGGGCGAGGACTCGATGATGACGTCGAGCACCGACGGCCTCGCGTGGACGACGACTGCGATGACGACCCCGATGCGCATCGGCCCGGTCGCACGCAGCGACGACGGCACCTACGTCGCGATCGACAGCGTGTGGAGCGGCTACGAGAACCAGCAGTTCTATCGCTCGACCGACGGCCTCGACTGGTCCCCCGCGAGCGGATCGCTCGCAGGCCACCCGATCTTCCACATCGCGCACGGCCGCGCCGACGCGAGCACGGTGTGCCCGAGCGAGTGAACCCATTTGCGGCACCGGTGCCGCAAATCGTCACCGCCGCTCGGGGCGCGAGCGGTCACTGCGAATGATCTCCGCGCGCAGCATCGCGGCGGAGCGATTGCAGAGCTGCGCGGCCCGTGAAGTCACGAGCTGCCATCGTTCATGTGACCGTGCCCGTCGCGTTGCTCGCGCAGCTCGGTTGCGGTCCGTCTGTCGTTGCTCCGGCGCTGGAGAGCACCGATGGCGGTGCAACGACCGAGTCGAGCGCAGGCACCGGGAGCAGCAGCACACCACATCCATCGGACACATTCGCCGAATCAAGCGACGATGCGACGACGAGCGAGTCGTCGGGCGAGAGCTCGACATCGTCTTCGGGCGGCGACACGCAGTCGCTGTGTGGCAACGGTGCGCTCGATCGCGACGAAGTCTGCGACGATGGCAACGACGTCGTCGGCGATGGCTGCAACGACGACTGCACCCTCGGTGGGCAGCTCGTCTGGGAGATCGCACTCGATCGCACCCTGCGCGACACCGCCATCGGCGTCGCAATCGACGGCGACGATCGAATCGTAGTCGTCGGCAGGTCGAGCTTCAGTGGCTGGATAGTCGTGCTCGACGAGCGCGGCAACGTTGCGTGGGAAGATGCGGACCCGAGCTTGGACGAATCCACCAACGAGAGGTTCTTCGAGGTTGCGCTGGGCGCCGACGGCGATGCAATCGTCACCGGCGTCCACGCGGGCCAGGCGATCGTCCGCCGATACTCGAGCGACGGAATACGCTTGTGGACGATGATTGCAGCGGATATCGATGGCAGCGCCGGGCACGAAGTGGCGGTCGACGTCGATGGCAACGTGCTCGCACTCCGTGTGCTCTCGAATCCTGCGCGCGGCGTGCTCACGAAGCTCTCGCTCGACGGTGAGGAGCTCTCGACGTACGAGCTCGCGAACGACACACTGTTCCCACCGCACGCGATGGGACTCAGCCAGTCCGGCAACATCACCCTGGCGTGGCAAGACGGGCTCGGCCTCGTGCTGCGTCAGGTCTCGCCGGAGTTCGACGAGCTCTGGTCGACGACCAGTCCCGCCGATTGCACCGCGGCAGCGCTGGCACTCACCGCCGACGACAACATCGTCGTTGGCGGCCTCGGTGCACCGACTCCAGCCCACGCTCATCTCGCCTATAACACGAGTGACGGCACGTTGCTATGGGAGCGCATTTGGAACGACGACCCGGTCGCTTACCTCTCCACCAGCGGGGTCGCGATCGATGGAGCTGGCCGTCCCATCGCAGCGGGGCTGCAGCAGCCCGCAGCTGTTTCCGACTTCCGCGCGCCGTTCGTTCGGAAGCACGACGCGGAAGGTGAGATCGTCTGGGAGTACACGGAACGCTTCGCGCCGGATGGCGACGCGGCCTCCGCCGTGGCAGTCGATGGCACCGAGCACGTCATCGTCGTGGGCTCTCGACTACAGATACCAAGCGGGAACGAAGACGCTTGGATCGCGAAGCTCACCCCGTGACCGATCACCGCAGCGCGGCCGCGCGCTCTTCGGCGCGCTCCCACATGCGGATGTAGCCCTCGGCGGACTTGAACAGCGGCTCGAGGTCGGCTTCGTCGACCGCGTCGCGGCGGGCGTCGTCGAGCATCTCGGGGAGCATGCCGATGTGCACGAAGCCTTCGGTGTTGTAGTCGATGCCGCGGTTGCCGACGAAGGGTGCGGTGAACTCGACGTCGTCCGCGTACGAGCGGAACGGATACGTCACCGGATCTTCCTGCGGCTGTGCGCACGCGTCGGTCTCGAAGCGCGGGCCCGGTGCTCCGGCGAAGCCGTTCAGATCGAAGCCGAAGCCTTCGGCCGGATAGCCGCCGTTCGTCTCGATCTCGACCATGCGATCCTTCAACCGCTGCGTCATCGCGCCCGGTGCCGCCGGATCTCGACACGTGCCCAGCCCGGTCTTCGACACGCCACCGAGCTGGTAGATGCGCCCGTTGTAGGTGCCGCTGTGCGAACCGACCGCGGGATAGTCGTTCTCCTCGAGCATCTCGAACGCGCGCTCGTACGACCACTGCGGCAGATGATCGACCTCGATGATCATGCCGCGCAGCATCATCTCGTGGATGAGCGTCTCGCCGATCGGCGTGAGCGTGGCGTTCTGGCAGTACGCACCGACGAGCGGCGGCTCGCCGAGCGAGTTGATGTAGGGGAACGCGGTGCCGAGCGGAAGCTCGGGGAACCCGCTCAGGTCGTTCGGCGGCGGCGAGTCGTACTCGTCGCGCGGCATGTTGAGCCCACCGAACACCACGTCGCCGTTGTCGAAGCGCGCCGGCATGTCGGGCGGACAGTCGAGCGTGAAGTTCGACCAATGCCCGGTGTTGAAGAAGTTGCCGACCTCGATGAACGCGCGGTCGCCATCGCCGGGACCGAACGCATTGTCGTACTTGTGCACGGGGAACACCGCACGGATGCCGCGCTCGTAGTACGCGTCGAGCTGCGAGCGCACCCACTCTTCGTCGCACACCGGTCCGCCTTCGCGCGGCACCAGTCGACACTGGAATAGATCGGCGGTCTCGATGCCGAGGATCACCGCGAGCTTGCCGGACGCGATCACCTCGCGCGCCTGCGCCGGCGTCTGCACGATGCGGAACCACCCGAGCCCCGCGCCGCCCGACTGCGCATCGATGTAGCGCTCGAGCGCGTAGGTCTCGTCGATGATGCGATCGACCGCGGCCATGTCCTCGCACGAGTAGCGCACCTGTTGGATGCCCTGCCCCGCGGTCATGTGGCAGATGATCGAGTTCGTGGTCGCGTGCTGCACGACGAGCCGCAGACCGGCCAGGTATGCGCGCTCGATCCACCGGTAGTACTGCATCTGGTGGGTGGAACGCGTGGGCCCGTTGGGCCACTCGGTGAACTCGGGATAGCCGTCGGTGATGTGGTTGTCGACCGCGAGCTCGCCGGCGAGCAGATCGGGCACGAGCGAGGTGAGATCGGCTCCGTCGGCACCCGCGTTGTCGAAGCTGTAGCCGAAGAAATCCTTGCGGCCCATCTCGCCGTGATAGATCGAGCAGTCGGGTAGCGCGTGCTCGATGCCGAGGCGATGAAACGCGTGGCCGTGGAAGATGCCGCCGCCGCCGAAGCCCCAGTTCGACATGATGTGCGAGTGGGTGTCGACGATGCCGTAGAGCGTGCCGTCCTCGAACGTCGTGCGCGTGACCGTGCCGCTCGCGTCGAGCGTGAGCTCGGGATGCTCCACGCAGCCTTCGGCGTCCTCGAGCGTGATCGACAGCGCGCCGCCCTCGTCGACCAGCCCATCGATCCCGAGCCATCGATCGTTGCGACGGTTGTGCAGCCGCACCGCGTGACCGGGATCGTCGGGCGCAGGCTCGAAGATCCACTCCGCACCGGAGATGTACGTGTCGTCGATGAGCAACACGTCGGACTGCAAGCTGGTCTGCCGCACCAGCGGGCCGTCTTCGGCGACGACGTAGCCGCGCTCCTCGTCGTAGAGAAGGTACACGCCGAGATCCGCGGCTTGCAGATGCAGCTTCGCGGGCGTGCCTTCACCGAACGCGAACGCGTCGCCGTTGCGCACGAGCATGGTGTCACCGCTGCGCAGCGACACGCACGCGTTGCCGAGCGCTTCGACATCGATCGCCATCGGCTCCGCGGTCTCGCTGCCACTCGTCGCGACGGTGGTGCTGCCCGATCCGCCCGTCGATCCGCCGGAGCTGCTCGAGCCGCTGCCGTTGCTGCTCGATCCGGAGTTGCAAGCACACGCGAGCCCGACGAGCACGAGCGGAATTCGGCAGGAAGCCATCGCCGCCGATGCTAGCAGCGCTCGGGCGACCCTCGTCGCGACCGCGAGCTGACCTGGCTCACGGACGCCCCAGCCAGGCGTCGATCTCGGTGCGTCGGTGTGTGGCGATCGGATCGTCGGCCAGTGTCGCGAGGGCGTCGCGCGCCGAGGTCGCGAGGGCGCGTGCGCGCGTCGGATCGGACGCGAGCAGTGCGCGTGCGAGCGCGAAGTCGGTATCGGCGGTCGCACGCACGTCGGGCTCGTTGGCCGCCCGGATCGTCTTGGCCCGCTCGAGCCCGGCGATCGCTTCGGCCTCGCGCGCGAGCGCGACGAGGGCGAGCCCGCGTTCGGTGAGCGTGTTCGCGACGTACGGATGATCGTTGCCGTGGACGCGCTCGCGCATCGCGAGCGCCTCGTCGAACAACGGCAGCGCAGCCGCGACGTCGCCCTGCTCGCGCAGGATCGTCGCGAGGTTGTGCTTCGTGGTCGCCACCTCGCGGTGCTCGGGCGGAAAGTTGCGCTCCACGATCGCGAGCACGTCTCGCATGGTGCGCAATGCGGCGTCGTACTGGCCTTGCATGCGCTGCACTTCGCCGAGATTGCCCAACGAGAACAGCACGTCGGGGTGATCGGGCCCGACCGCGGTCGCGATGATCCGAAACGCCTCGCCGAAGTGCTGCGCCGCGCCGGGCAGATCGCCTTCGCTGTACGCGGCGATGCCCAGTGCGTTGTGCAGCATGCCGGCGGTCGGATGCTGCGCGCCGTACATCGCGATCGTGTCGTCGAGCGCAGTCGTCAGGATCGCCTTCGCCTCCGTCCAACGTGCGAGCCCGAGCAACGCGTTGCCGCGCTGCAGCGCGTCCTTCGTGCTGAGCGGTCGACCGTTGCGCAGCGCCAGGGCCGTGAGCTCGTCGCTGACCGCGAGCGTGGCCGCGTGATCGGCCACCCAATAGTGCGCCGACGCGCGCGCCGCGAGCAACTCGATGAGCATGTCCACGTCGCCGCCACGTCGCTCGATCGTCGAGCTCGCGTAGTCGAGCCAGCGCAGAGCGGCATCGCGTTCGCCTTCTTCGGCGAGCGCCCAGCCCAATCGCACCCAGGTATAGCCCAAGATGCGATCGTCGCCGGATGCCTGGGCGTGCTGCGCTGCGCGATGCAGCGTCGCGATCGCTTGCGCGCGCTCGCCATCGTTCTGCTGGGCGTACGAGAGCTGCACGAGCGCTTCGGCGAGCACCGGGCGATAGCCGAGCGCCTCGGCACGTTCGGCCGCGACCTTCGCGGCGTCGAGCGCTTCGGTGTACTTCGCGGCCTCGCCGAGCGCACGCACACGGAAGACTTCCTCGCGGATGAGCTCGGCCTCCGCCTGGGCTTCCGGCGTTTCGGCGGGCGGAATACGAGCGAGCAACGCCGCAGTGTCGTCGCAGCGCTCGTTCGAGCCCAGCGCCGCGATGGTCTGGCCGGCGCGCTCGATCACGCCGTCGTCCGCGTGCGCGAGCAACTCGACCACGATCGCGAGCTCGCGTGCGTGGCGATCGAGACACGCGATGCGATGATCGAGCAGGTCCTCCGACTGATCGCCGCGCTCGCGCGTCGCCACGCAGGCTTCGGTGCGCGACGCGATCCAGCCCTGCGCGTAGACATCGAGATCCGCGAGCACGGTGTGCAGCGTCGGCTCCGCGAACGGCTTGGTCGAGCGTGCGAACGTCTCGGTGATCGCGGCGCGCTGCGGTGGGCCCCACGTGTCGGCGATGAGCGCATCGGCGCCCGTGCACTTCGGGCCCTCGTCGCGTGCGCCCCACCAGATCGCCGCGCCTCCGAGCAGCGCCACGCCTCCGGCGACGATCCAGCGCGAGCGTCGTCCCGGATCGCGCGCGAGCACGTCGAGCAGCGCGGTCATGTCGGGCCAGCGATCCGCGGGCGCACGCGCGAGCCCACGCACGAGCGCAGCGTGCAGCTCGC
Source organism: Nannocystaceae bacterium (assembly GCA_035550195.1). Classification (GTDB taxonomy): domain Bacteria; phylum Myxococcota_A; class Polyangia; order Nannocystales; family Nannocystaceae; genus Xiheibacterium. The sequence continues at coordinate 9,177 of DASZPU010000703.1, read as the reverse complement.
TCGGCACCTTCGAAGGTGGCGGCGCAGCGATGCGCCCGGCGGTTACCGCTTCGGCGAGCTGGATGCGTGTGGTGCCGAGGAACGGACGTTGGCCGTACAGCGCCTCCCACAACGCGACGCAGAACGCGAACTGATCGACGCGGGCATCGAGCTCCTCACCGAGGAACTGCTCGGGTGCCATGTACGCCGGCGTGCCGACGGCGATGCCGGTGCGCGTGAGCGATTGGTCGAGCGACTGCGTGAACGACGGGTCGGTGCTCGCGATCACGACCGGCGCCTCGGTGCTCTGCCGCGCGAGCCCGAAGTCGAGCACGCGCACGCGACCGTCTTCGGCGCGCATGCAGTTGTCGGGCTTGAAGTCGCGGTGCACCAGCCCGACCGCATGCGCAGCCGCGAGCCCTCGGCCGGCCTGCACGTAGGCATCGATCACGTCGGCGCGCGGGCGCGTCGCCTCACGCACCCACGCGCCCAACGTCTGACCGGTGACGAACTCCATCGCGAGGAAGATCGCACCCGCGTGCATGCCGACCTCGTAGACCTGCACGACGTTGGGATGCGAGAGCCGTGCGAGCGCTTGGGCCTCGCGCTGCATGCGTTGTTGCGCGCGCTCGTCGTCGCGCCCCGCATGCAGCACTTTGATCGCGACGCGGCGATCGAGCTGCTCGTCGTATGCCGCGTACACGACACCCATGCCGCCGGCACCGAGCTCGCGCAGCACGGTGAATCGCCCGATGCGCGCGTTGCTGCCCGCGACGATCGCCGCGCTCGGCGAGGTATCGCGGGGAGTCGCGAAGGACGGGCTGAGCTCGGTCGACGTGATCCGAGCTTGCCCGTGCACGCGCGCGCCGTCGAGTCGGCTACACGCAGACGTTCGCCATCATGCTGAAGCCGTCGATCGCGACCTCCTGGCAGCTCTGGTCGAAGGGGCAGATGTCTTCCTCGTCGCAGAGCACCGTGCAGTGGCAGTCGGTGATGCTCGCGTGGCAGTCGCACACGCCGCTCTGGCAGTCGCCGTTGTTGCTGCACGAGTTGCCGTGGTCGACCGGACACGGGATCGAGATGTTGTCGCAGCCGGGATGATCGGGCGCGCCGGTAGGATCGCCCGTGGTATCGCCCGCGCTCGGATCCACGGTCGGATCCGCGGTCGGATCCACGGTCGGATCGCTGGTGTCGAAGGTGGGATCCATCGTGTCGAAGGTCGGGTCCGCGGTGGGATCGGTCGAGCCCATCGTGGTGCCTTGGCTCGTCCCCTGACTCGTGCCTGCACTCGTGCCGGGCCCACCTTCTTCGCCGCCGGTGTCACCCGCGTCGTCGTCGTCGCCGTCATCGTCGTCGTCGCACGCCGAGGTCACGAAGCCGAGGCAGAGCGTCCAGATCCAGATCGTTCGTTTCATGTCGAGTGTCTCCGTCGAGTGGTGTTGCGAATCCGCGCTGGGCCCGGAGATTCGGTGCCCGTCTTCGTTCGCAACCCCGCCGTTGCGCCCGCTCGCGCTTTGATTGCGGCGCGCGACGAATCCTCGAAAAGCCGCTGGTAGGCTGCGAAACGTGCGCGAAGACGGCGATCTGCTCGACGCTTGGCGGGCGGGCGACACCGCGGCGGGCGAGGAGCTGTTCGAGCGCTACTACCCGGCGATGGCGCGGTTCTTCGCCAACAAGCTCGGCGGCGATCCGGCCGATCTCATCCAGGACACGTTCATGGCGTGCCTGCGCGGGCGCGATCGCATCGCCGAGCAAGGGAAGTTCCGCGCGTACATCTTCAGCATCGCGTACAACCAACTGCGCATGCACTACCGCAGCAAGCGCGTCGATGCGGAGCGACTCGACTTCGGCTCGGTGAGCGCAGCGGATCTCTCGCCCGGTGCCGGCAGCATGCTCGTGCAGAGCGCGGAGCAGGTGCTCTTGCTCGCGGCGCTGCGACGGATCCCGATCGAGCACCAGGTCGTGCTCGAGCTGTTCTACTGGGAGGACATGACGTCGGCGACGATCGCCGACGTGCTCGAAGAACCGCACGGCACGGTGCGCACGCGGATCCGTCGCGCACGCGAGCTGCTCGAGCAAGCGCTCGGCGAGCTCGCCACCGATCCCGGCGTGCTGCGCCGCACCGTCGAAGACCTCGATGGTTGGGTCGGCAAGATCCGCGTGGCCGCGGGCGTCGCATGACGGATCCGCGCAAGGGCCCGCCCGGTGGCGCCTTCGAGGCGCAACGTCTACACGACGAGGTGCGCACGCGTTTGTTCGGACGCGCCGGCGCGACCGAGATCGGTGGCTATCGTATCGCGCGCAAGCTCGGCCACGGCGCGATGGGCATCGTCTACCTCGCGCACACGCCGGACGATCGCGCGGTCGCGATCAAGGTGGTCGCGAGCCCGGGCGAGGAAGCGCAGCGCAGGCTGCGTCGCGAGGCGCGTGCACTCGCCGAGCTCGATCACCCCCACATCGTGCGCGTGCACGACGTCGGCGAGTTCGAGCACGGCTGCTTCGTCGTGATGGACTACATCGACGGAGTCACGGCACGCGCATGGCTCGATGCGCACCAAGATCGTGCGGCCCGTGTCGCGATGCTGCTGCCGATCGGCGATGCGCTGGTCGCTGCGCACGCGCGCGGGATCTTGCATCGCGACGTGAAGCCCGACAACGTGCTCATCGGCACGGACGGCGTGCCGAAGCTCGTCGACTTCGGGCTCGCGAAGGCTACGCCCGACGCCGACGTCGCGCTCGACTCGAGCGGTGCGGAACGACTGACGCGCACGGGCGCGACGCTCGGCACGTTGGGCTACGCGGCCCCGGAGCAGCTGCTCGGCAACGCCGTCGATCACCGCGCCGATCAGTTCGCGTTCTGCGTCAGCCTGTGGGAGGCGCTGTTCGGTGTGCTGCCGTTCTCGGGCGCGACCGCCGATGCGATCGCGCTCGCGGCGATCGCGGGCCGCATCGACGAGCCGCGCGCACACGACGTCGCGCCGAAGCTGCTCGCCGCGGTGCGGCAAGGGCTCGCACCCGATCCCGCGAAGCGACACCGCGACGTCGCGACGTTGCTGCGCGCGATCCGTTAGGAGGCGAGGCAGCGGCGCTTCACCGCGTGCAGCATGCCGCGCGTCGCGGCGACGTGCAGACGGGTCCCGATCACCAGCGCGCGATAGACCTTGCCGCGCGCGCCGGGGAACTCCGCGTGGGTGAGCGCGCGCAGCACGGTGCCGCCACCCTGCGCATCGGCGAGCGCGAACGACAACCGATAGCGCGCGAAGCGATGCCGTCCTTCGAGCACGAGCTCGCGCAGCGGCACACGCTCCGCGATCGCGAAACCGCCGCGCGGCTCGGCGCCCAGCACACGCGCGAGCAAGTCGTTACCCGCGCCGCCGATCATGCCGTCGACGAAGCGCTCGAGCGCGGCCCACACCGCGCCGCGCGACGCGTCGATGGTGAGCGCATGCTCGTCGACGAACGGGAGCGCGGCTTCGATCGTGGTGTCCACACCCGACCGACGGCGCGCCCAGGCCTCGGTGTTACCGGCGGTACGCCCACATCGTGCCGTTGTCCTCGCTGTCGGTCGCGGCGAACACGAAGTACGCGTCGGTGACCGGATCGTAGAACGCGTTGAACGACGCGTAGCCCACGGAGTCGATCATCTCGTCGGGCAGCGCGCGACTGCTCCACTCGTCGCTCGCGGGCTCGTACGTGTAGTGCGTGCGATCGGGATAGTGGAACACGGTGATCACGTCGGCAGCGTCGTCGTAGAACACCGACGCGCTGTTCGTACCGAGATCGCTCGGCGCGGATCCGTTCGGCGACGGATTCGTCCATGTCGCGCTCGCGATGTCGTAGATGAACAGTGGATTGCCGCCGCCGCCGCTGCCGGGGCCGATGTACAAGCGATTGCGCGTGGGATCGTACGCGACGCCGTTGTCGTATCCGGTGGGCCGCGGCCCGCTGTCGGCCGCGACCGTCCACACGTCGCTCGTGCGATCGTAGAACGAGACGCCGCTCAGCCCTGCATGCACGAACTGATCGGTCGCCGACACGTACACGAACGCGCCGTAGTCCGTGAAGTATGAGTCGGGCAGGCCCGTCGCGATCGCGTGGCGCTCGAACGTGCACTCCGAGGTCGACCAACGCCACGGCGACATCGGTGGCACGGCGATGCCTTCACGCTGGGCCTCGAGCGCGGTGAGACCTTCGTCGATCATCGCTTCGCCGGGCATGAAGTAGCGGCCCATGCCGTCGCCGGCGAGAAACGTGAAGCTCTGCGTCGCGGTGTCGTACGCCACGAAATCCCACGCGTGGATGAGCACGTGCAGCGGCACCGGATTGCCGTTGCCATCCTGCAGCTGACCATCCTCGTCGATGCCGAGATCGCCGTTGGCGACGCGCTGGTTGAACGTCGCGATCTCGTTGCCGGGATGCACGGCGATCCACGCGTGCGCGTGGAGATCGTAGAACCAGATGTCGTCCATGCCGAAGCCGTCGGGCTTCACGTATGCGTGCACGCCCTCGCCGGTGAAGAACGCACCGCGCAGATCCGGCGCGAGCGCGAAGGCGCGACCGCCCCACGATCGCCCGCGCGCGCTGCCGAAGGTCGGATCGGCCGCGGGTGGGCCGAGCGCGAGCCAGCTGTCGTCCGCGAGCGCTTCGAGCTCGGCGATGTGTGGACCGGGCTCGCTGGGCACGTCGGCGAGCGCACCACAGGTCGGCGGCGGCGTGACCGGCCCATCGTCGGAGCCCGCGTCCGCATCGTCGTCGCTCGACGTCGTGCTCGCCGAGTCGTCGCTGGGATCGCTGCTGGTCTCGCCGGCCGTCGTGGCGCCAGTCGTCGTCGTGGTGTTGCCGCTCGCGCTACCGACGGTGGTGCTCGCATCGAGCGTGGTCGAGTCGTCGGCGACATCGTCCGCAGCCGGAGCCGCGCACGCGCACGCGAGCAAGATGGGGATCGCGGAGCGGGACATTCGCGCCGCAGGGCTGCAGCGATCGTGCCGACCACGGCGCACGTCGTCGCACGCACGCGCACGCGTGTTGGCAGGGTCGAGCCGGCCGCGCTTGGGGGCTAGGAGCGACGCGCTCGCACGACCAGCGCGATGCCGCCGAGCACGAGCAACGTGCCGCCGATGGTCGACGCCTTCAACGCTTCGTCCTCGACGACCCAGCCGAGCCACAGCGCGAGCGCAGGTGTGACGTACGCGATGAGCGAGAGTCGGTTCGACGGGATCCAGCGCAGGATCCAGTAGTACAGCCCGAACCCCACCACCGTGCCCATCGTCGCGAGATAGCCCACCGACAAGAGCGCGCGACGCGTCCACACGACCTCGAGCGGCGACTCGACGATCGCTGCGAAGATCCACAAGAGCGCAGCACCGATGATCATCGCATCGCGGTTGAGCAGCGACGCCGACACGCGCGCGCCGTCACGCTTGGTGATCACCTGCCCGATCGTCGCGATGAGCGGACTGAGCAAGAGCACCGCACCTTTGCCGATCGCATCGGGACCGATCGCGCGCAGATCGGTGGCGAAGAGCACGACCACGCCGACGAGACCGACCGCGAATCCGACGAAGCTGCGCGGATCGACGCGCTCACCCGGCAGCACGACGTGACCTGCGAGCGCCATCATCATCGGGAACACACCCCACAGCACGCTCGCGAGCCCCGACGGGATCACGGTCTCGGCCCAGTACACGATGCCGTACGAGACCGCGAAGTTGCAGATGCCGGTGGTCAGCGCGAGCCGCAAGGGTGGTCGCTCGCCGCGTTCGCGACGGTGCAACCACGGCGCGATCACGACGAAGATCGCAGCAGCGATCGTGAAGCGATAGGCCGCGCTCGAGAACGTCGGCAGATCGTGCAGACCTTCTTTGATGACGAGCCACGTGCTGCCCCAGATGAGGCACATGAGCGCGATCGCAGCGGCGATCGTGACGCGTCCGGGCTTGCCTCCGACCTCCACGGCCGGCGCAAGATAGCCGGGCGCATGGGGAATCGCGATCGCTCCACGATGCGCCCGCGTTCTGGCGCCAGGGCGCGGAGGTCGCGATGGCGCGGCGGGGACGAGCCGCAATCGATCCGGGGCGCTCGGATCTCTACCGACGCGAAGGCCGTCACCGCGGCCGCGGAGGATCTCGCCGTGTTGCGCTCGTTCTTGCTCTCGTCGTGCATCGCTGCACTGGTGGCGTGCGATCCCGGACAGAAGGCCGCCGCGGACGCGAAGGCGACCGATGCGAAGACCGCCGACGCGAAGACCGTCGAGGTGAACGCAGCGGGCGTGCGCGTCGCGGGTGTCGGTGTGAGTGCCGACGGTGTGCAAGCCACGGGACAAGCTGGCAGCGTCGTCGTGTCGAAGGACGGCGTGCAAGCGCTGTCGAACGACGGCAACGCCGTGGGCATCACGCCCGGCAAAGACGGCGTCGCAGTGACGGCGAAGAGTGCCGATGGCAACAGCGCTGCGATCACTGCGAAGGACGGCAACGTCGGCATCGACACCAACAAGGGCGACGTGAAGGTGACCCCCGGTGGCGTCGCAGTCGACGGCGACGAAGACGACGACGCCGATGTCGACGTCACGCCCGGCGGCGTGAAGGTCAGCGGCAAAGGTGGCAGCACGAAGGTGACGCCTTCGGGTGTCGAAGTCGGTGGCGTGAAGGTCAGCGGCAAGGGCATCGATCTCGGCGACGTGCCCGGCGTCGGCGGTGGAGGCTCCGGTGGCGGCGGCAAGAGCTGTCCCGCAGGCGGGTGCGCGGTGACCTGCAAGGCCGGCGACACGTGCCACGCGACCTGCTCGGGCGGCAACTGCAAGCACACCTGCGAAGGCGCGACCTGTGACTTCACGTGCTCGGGCGGACGCTGTCAGCAGACGTGCAAAGCCGGATCGTCGTGCTCGCTCGCGTGCTCGGGCGGCGGTTGCACGCGCGACTGCGGCGCTGCGAAAGCGTGCAAGAAGACCTGCAGCGGCGACGGCTGCAGCGGTTGATCACTCGAGCTGCGGCGCGCCGTACATGTGGCGCCACGCGGGATCGAAGACGTAACCGTTCTCGTTCATCGGCGAGTCACCCGACACGCACGTCGAGCAGTGCGGATAGCCGTTGGGCACCGAGGTGACGAGCTGATGCGCGTCGCCGTAGGGCGGCATCATGTCGTCGATGCTGGTGGGCATGCCGACCATGCCCGCCCCTTCCCACGAGGAGAGAATGCCGTCGTACTGCTCGTCGCCGCTGTGCGCGAGGCCGTACCAGAGATCGATCGGCGTCATCGGATCGTCGGGCACTTCCCACCAACCGCCCGAGTGCATCACGACGCGCGTGAACGGTCGACGCGAGGCGAACAATCCGCTGCTCGCCGCGCCGTGCGAAATGCCGGCGATGATCACTCGGTCGTAGCGGAGGTTGTCCTCCTCGTCGAGGTAGCAACCCCAGTCGCCCTGGGGATGCATCTCGTCGAGGTACTTCAACATCGTGACGACGCGGCCTTCGGCGCTGTCGGCCCGGCTCTGGTCGATCAGCGACGAGACGTCTTCGCCGACCAACGCTTCCCAGCGCGAGTCGGTGCCGCAGGTGCCACCCATGCCGCCGCAGTCCCAGTGGTTGTTGTAGTGCGGCTCGACGACGTGGAAGCCCCAGCTCGCGATCTGCCGGCCGTGATCGCGCCACGACGAGGGCGTGTTGGTGAAGCCGGACAAGAAGAACACCAGCGTGCCGAGCGGCTCTACGCGCGTGTCGAGGTGGGCGTACTGCAGCTCGATGTCGTTGACGACGGTGGGATCGAGCGCGAGCGGATCGAGCTCGAACTCGTAGAGCTGCGGATCGCTGACGTCGACGTTCGGACACTCGGGCACGCCGCCGGTGGTGCCGGTGGAATCGGCGGACGCAGTGGTGTCGTCGGATGCGGAGCTGCCGGTGTCGACGGTGGTGGCGTCGGTCATCGCCGTCGTCGTCGGATTGTTCGTCGTCGTCGGATTGTCGGTGCTCGCGACGGTGGTCGCGGTCGACGTGCTCGCGCCGGACGTGGACGAGCCGCCGCTCTCGTCGGCCGCGGGATCGTTCGCGCACGCGAGCACCAGGGATCCGACGAGGCCGAGCTTGCGCATGCGAGCAGCCTATCGGAGCGCGACACCGGCGGCGACGGGAAGATCGCAGCGATCGCGTGCCGACTCGGTGGGCTCGCTTGCTGGGCGTGCAAACCAGGCGGACTCGCGTAGCATCGATGCGCGAGATCGAGATGGGCGAAGCGGCGACGACCGAGTGTCCGTGGTGTGGCGAGCCGCTCGAGGTGTGGGTCGAGCCCGGCGAAGACGAGACGCTGCTGCAGGACTGCGATGTATGCTGTCGCCCGTGCGTGCTGGAGGTCGAGTGGTCGGAGCGCGAAGGCGCGCGAGTGATCGCGCGCCGGGAGTGAGTGCGAGCTCGGCCGCGCTGCTCTTCGCACTCGCGATCGTATCGGGCTGTCGACCGTCACCGCAGCACACGCGCGGGCAGCGTGCCGCCGTCGTCGCCTTCGATCCCGATCCCGCGATGAACGGAGTGCTGCCGCCGGAGCAGATCGAGCCTCCACCGGATGGGTGGTGGGAAGCGGAGCGACCGTGTCCCCTCGGTACTGCGCTCGTGGAATTCGAAGGCCACGCACCCGACCGGGATCGGCCGGGGACTTTCGCGTTTCCGTCGATCGAGTGCCGTCGTCCGGATGGCACCAAGCACGGTCCGTCGACGACGTTCAATCTCGGCGGGGAGCCGATGCGCACCGGCTACTACCGCAACGGCTTCAAGCACGGGCGCGAGCAAACGTTCACCCCGTACGACGAGCTGAGCCAGGTCTACTACGACGAGGGCGTCGGCATCGGCACGTGGCGCACCGGAACTGCAGACAAGGTGACGGTGTCGGAGCATCGTGGCGAAGGCCAGATCTACGTGACGCGGCACGAACATGGGCGCGTCGTCGAGGAGGGGCTGTACCTCGATGGGCTGCGCCATGGGCGATGGGCGTATGCCGACGGCGCGCAAGATCGCGTCGTCGAGTTCGAGCACGGCCTCGCAGACGGCAACACGTTGCTCAGCCCGATCCCCGAGTGCGACGCATTCGCGCGACGCTGGCATCGCTGCCTGCTCGGCAAGCACGGTGGTGAGCGCTACGAGATGGCGACCGTGCTCAGTGTGTTCATCCACATCTGGGAGATGCCCGCGCTCCCGAACGAAGCGCCGATCT
>DASZPU010000702.1:0-1613 GCA_035550195.1 Nannocystaceae bacterium | reverse complement strand
TCGACTACGACTTGGAGTGGCGAATCGCTGCGCACCCGATCGCCCCCGGATCCACAGCTGCGGACGGCATGTTGTAGGATCGCGCGATGGGTGTGCTCGGGCTGCAGCGGTGGTCATGGTGGTTGCTCGCCTGGTGCTGCGCGTGTGGAGACGGACCGCAGCGGAGCGACGAGGGCGGCGACTCGATTTCGACGTCGACATCGCATTCGACGAGCACCACCGCGGGCTCGGGCTCGGAGACCGCGGACACGACGAGCGACACGTCGCCGAGCTCGACGGGTACGACTTCGAACGGGGCCGACGCGAGTAGCTCGAGCACGGACGCGGCGACCACGGGGCAGGCACCGGACTTGTCGCAGTGCCGCCGTCCCTGCGAGGACGACGTCGACTGCTGCCCGGACCCTGAGATCCGACCCGGCGTGTGCCCCTCGCGCATCAGCGATGTCTGCATCGACGGTCATTGCGGCACAACACCACCCGAGCCGTGTCGCGTGGGAACTGCGTGCGGGTCCGAGGGTACGGGACGGTTTTGCGTCGAGATGTATGGCGAGCCGAGCTGCCTCATCGTTTGCAGTACCGATCGCGATTGCCCACAAGCGCACCTGTCCTGCACGCGTCCTGCCGATGATGGGACGCTCACCTGCTTCGGTCACTGCGCGTACAACGAGGGCTGCAACGGCGGCCTCACGTGCGACGAGGCCTCGGGGTTCTGCTATTGCGCCTCCGTCGACCAATGCGACGAGGGCGAGGTCTGCGTCTGAACGAAGCGAGCGGCCTCGGCGCGCTCGCCTCGCCTGGGCAAGGTACAGCTGCACCGCGTGGCCAGCTCGCGCGTGCGGTGCGGCAGCGCTAGGCTGCTCGGCGCATGGCGAAGCCGACGACCCGCTGGGTGTGTACCGAGTGCGAGACCACTGCGAGCGGATGGTTCGGCAAGTGTCCGAGCTGCGGTGCGTGGAACACCATCGAGCAGCGCAGCGAAGGTGCGACGCCGACCGATCGCGTCGTGCTCTCGAGCGGTGTCGCGGCGCCGGTCGCTGCCGATGCGAGCATCGAGGAAGCGCCGCGCAAGACCACCGGTGTCGGCGAGGTCGATCGCGTGCTCGGCGGTGGGCTCGTCGCCGGCAGCGTCGTGCTCGTCGGCGGTCCGCCCGGCATCGGCAAGTCGACGCTGCTCTTGCAGGTCGGAGCCGGCGTCGCCGCACAGCACGGCGCGGTGCTCTACGCGAGCGGCGAAGAATCGATCGCGCAGGTCGGCGCGCGTGCGAAGCGACTCGCGGCCGCGCACGAGCGATTGCTGTTGCTCGCCGAGACCCGCATCGAAGCGATCCTCAATGCTGCGCGCGAGCTCTCGCTCGCCGGTGAGCTCGCCGCGATCGTCGTCGACTCGATCCAGACGGTGTACAGCGACGCCGCCGATGGCTTGCCCGGCAACGTCACGCAGATCCGCGCGAGCGCGGCGCAGCTGGTCAGCTTCGCGAAGCTGCACGGCGTGCCGGTCGTGCTGGTCGGCCACGTCACGAAGGATGGGCAGCTCGCGGGCCCTCGCGTGCTCGAGCACCTCGTCGACGCAGTGCTCTCGTTCGACGGCGACGACGAGCGTGCGCTCCGCTTGC
>DASZPU010000701.1:0-1708 GCA_035550195.1 Nannocystaceae bacterium | reverse complement strand
CGATCGTGAGCGTGCTCTTGTTGCTCGCGCGCATCCTGCATCCGCGCATCGCTCCCGAGCAGACCGCGATCCCGCTGTCGGTCATCGCGCTCGAAGGCTTCCTGACGCTGGTCGTGATGACCGCGGCGCGCGTGGCCGTGCGACTCATGCACGAGCACGCCGAGCGCAACGAGCGTAGCGCCGACGATCCGCGACCGCTGCGTGCGTTGCTGGTCGGCGCTGGCCGTGCGGGTCGCATGGCGGCACGCGAGCTGAGACAGTGCCCGGATGCGGGCTACGAGCCGATCGGATTCCTCGACGACAGCCCCGAGCGCCAGGGCCAGGAGATCGAGCACGTGCGCGTGCTCGGTACCACCGCGGACGCACCGACGATCGCACGTTCGACGCAGGCCGACGCGCTCATCCTGACGATGCCGTCGGCGAGCGGCACGATGGTGCGCGGCGTCGTCGAGCGCTGTCGCGCGACCGGCCTGCCGATCCAGACGGTGCCCGGGCTGCACGAGCTCTTGCGCGGCACCGGCGATCTCACCGCGATCCGCCCGCTGAGCATCGACGATCTGCTCGGACGCGCCGTGTTCGCGGTCGATGAGCTCGCGCAGGCGCGCGTGCGTGCGGCGATCGCCGGCAAGCGCGTGCTCGTGACGGGTGCGGGCGGATCGATCGGCTCCGAGCTGTGTCGTCAGCTCGTCGCGTTGGATCCCGAGCGACTCGTGCTGGTCGAGAGCTGCGAGAACAACCTCTTCGAGATCGACGCCGAGCTGCGTCCGAAGCTCGGCGACCGCCTCGCGTCGTGCCTCGTCGACATCCGCTCGCCCGGCGAGGTCGCCGAGACGTTCGACGCCCATCGCCCGCACGTGGTGTTCCACGCCGCTGCGTTCAAGCACGTGCCGATGATGGAATCGCACCCCGGTCGCGCCGTGCACAACAACGTGTACGGCACGCGCGTGCTCATCGAGGCGGCGCGGCGCGTCCGCTGCAAGCGCTTCGTGTACGTGTCGACCGACAAGGCGGTGGATCCGTCGTCGGTGATGGGCGCGACCAAGCGCGCCGCCGAGCTGCTGGTGCTCGCCCACGATGCCGAGGCCGACACGGACTTCCTCGTCGTGCGATTCGGCAACGTGCTCGGCAGCAAGGGCTCGGTGCTGCACACCTTCGCGCGGCAGATCGAAGCCGGTGGACCGGTCACGGTCACGCATCCCGACGTCACGCGCTACTTCATGACCACCACCGAAGCGGTGCGCCTCGTGCTGCAGGCGGCGGTGGTCGGCAAGGGCGGCGAAGTCTTCCTGCTCGACATGGGCGAGCCGGTGAAGATCGTCGATCTCGCGCAGCACATGATCGACATCGCGGGGCCACGTGCGCGCGGCGTCGCGATCCACTTCGTGGGGTTGCGTCCCGGCGAGAAGACCCACGAAGCACTGGTGTCGTCGCGCGAGGCTGCGTCCCCGAGCGGCGTGCCGGGGTTGCTCGCGGTGCACGGCGAGACGCCACCGCTCGCGGAGGTCGATCCGTGGGTCGGCGAGCTGCAGCGTGCGGTCGCGCGGCGCGACGATCGTGCGCTGTTGCAGCTGCTCGCACGACGCACCGGCTACGTGCCGGCCAACCACGAGGGCGAGGCCCGCGATGACGCCGAGGTCGAAGGCTCGACCGCCGCCGGCTGACGCGGCTCAGCGCGCGCGCGCGAGCACGTCTTCCCAGCAGGTCGCGA
>DASZPU010000700.1:0-4071 GCA_035550195.1 Nannocystaceae bacterium | reverse complement strand
CACAGGCGCAGCCGGCAGCCACTCGCTGGGCACGCACTCTTCCTCGAAGGGCGCTTCGACGAGCGGCGGCGGACCGGAGGGCGGCGGCGGCGTCGTGTCGCCGTCGTCGACGTCGCCCGGCTGCGCGCCATCGTCGTCGTCCCCGAAGATCCACCCGCACCCACTCGTCGCGATCGTCGGAAGGATCGCGAGCGTGCACCACCATCGCGTGTTCATCGATCGGGCAGTCTCCGGTACTCCGCCTGCGGATTCCAGCGATCGCAGCGTGCGCGTGGTGGCCCGCACGCGTCGTCACGCGACGTGACGCGACGTACTTCCGAATGTCACTTCGCGTCGCGGCCACACCGGCCACGGGGTGGGAGCCGCACGCGGGCGCGCGCCCTGGTAGGATGACGCCGTGGGTTCGTCTTCGCGCGTTGCGCTGCTCGCCGTGCTCGGCGTGCTCGTGGCGTGTCCGAACCCTCCGGTCGCGTCCGACGAGGGCAGCACCAGCAGCTCGAGCACGCTCGCGACCACGCTCGACACCAGCACCATCACGCCGACGAGCACGGGCGACACGACGAGCAGCGAGAGCAGCGGCGGTGGCCCGATCGATCTCCCGCCGCCGGTGCCGATGCTGCTCACACCGGAAAACGGTGCGATCGACATCGATCTGCAGACCACGCTCTGCTGGAATCCCGTTTCCGATCCCGAAGGCGAAGCGGTGCGCTATCGCGTCTTCGTCGACGACCTCGAGCTCACCGAAGGCATGCTCGGCGAAGAAGGCTGGGAGGGGCCATGCCTCGGTCCGCTCGACTTCGTCTACGAGCGCACCTACGCCTGGCAGGTGCAGGCGTTCGAGGCCGACGATCCCACGCAGTCGTCCGCGAAGAGCGAGCCGTTCACCTTCACCACGATCGGCGATGGCGACACGCACGTCGTCTTCGAAGACGACTTCGAGGACGATCTCGGGTGGACCGTCGCTGGCGACGCGATGCAGGGCGCGTGGGTGCGTGGCAATCCCGATCCCGCAAGCGATGGCGGCGCGCTCTCCCAACCCACCGCGTGCGACGGCGGCGAGAGCTGCTTCTTCACCGGGCAGAACGTCGGTGCCGTCGCGGACGACGACGACGTCGCGGGCGGCAGCACCGTGCTCACCTCGCCGTCATTCGATCTCGGCGGCGCCGCGGCGGCGAGCGTGCGACTGCGGCGCTTCTTCTATCGCAGCGATCCCGATGCGGGGCCGCTGCTGCGCGTCGAGCTGCTCGTGCCGGACGACGACGAAAAGGGCGGCTATGCGGTGCACGAGCTCGAGCTGCTCGATCAGCCCACCGCGCTCGCGCCCGCGAACCTGTGGACGCCGCGCGAGTACGTCGCGTGCGGCGTCGCGATGGTCGACGGCTCGCGCCTGCGCATCACCGCGACCGACGAAGGCGCGGGCATCCTCGAAGCTGCGATCGACGGCGTGTCCGTGCGCGCGCACGACTTCGCGACCGTGTGCGGCAGCGGCGAGGACGGCGTCTGCGACCCTGCGCAAGGCGATGCCGCGTGCCCCGACGAGCTGTTGTGCTGTCCGCAGGGCCCCATCAACGTCGGCGTGAACCGCTGCACGCCCCCAGTGGCCGGGCTCGACTTCGACAACCCCACCGCGGATCCCCGCGCGCCCGGCAACGGCCCGCTCGGCTGCGATGCGCCCGATCTCATCATCGATCCCACGTGGATCGATCCGGTGCCGACCGACATCATGCCGCAGCCCGACAGCTGCTTGCTGCTCGAAGGCTGCGTCGGCGCGGCGGGCTGGCGCACGATCCTGCGCTTCACGCTCGACACGCCCAACGTCGGCTCGCGCGATCTCGTGATGGGCGTGCCCGCGAACCAGCCCGAGATCTTCCACTACAGCGAGTGCCACATGCACTACCACTTCGACGAGTACGCGCGCTACGAGCTGCGCTCCGCGCTCGACGACTCGATCGCGGCCACCGGGCACAAGCAAGCGTTCTGTCTGCTCGACACGATCAGCTGGGCGTGGCCGCTCGCGCTCGGGCAGTTCGATTGCGCGAACCAAGGCATCAGCCGCGGCTTCACCGATCGCTACGAAGACGACCTGCCCTGCCAGTGGGTCGACATCACCGACGTGGCGCCGGGCGACTACGTGCTGCGCGCGACCTTGAACCAGCCGCGCCCCGAGCACGCGATGCCGCTGCTCGTCGAGCGCGACTACTCGAACAACACCATCGAGGTACCGGTCACGCTCGAGTGAGCTGACACGCCGTGTCGACACGCCTGTGCGTGCGTCGACCCGCGCGACGCGGATGCACCGAGAATTCGTGCCACTCGGCTTGGCCCGCAGCTTGAAAAAGCGGCGGGCATGGCACCACGCATCGTCGCCCTCCTCACCTTCACCCTCTCCCTCGCCGCGTGCGGCAAGACCGTCGTGCAGCAGGTCGAAGCCCTCGCCGACGAGACCTGTGCGTGCACGGACAAGGCGTGTGTCGAGGCCGTGAAGACGCGCATGGACGAGCTGAAGAAGACCGTCGAGAAGCCCAGCGACGCCGACAAGCCGGCGATCGAAGCCGCGGGCAAGCGCATGGCACAGTGCGCGATGAAGATCGAGCTGGGCGGCTGACGCGGGCAGCGGTATCCAAGCAGGAACCGTGAGCGACCTCGAGCTCGACGAGACCGTCGACGACGCATCACCGGCGCCGGCGCGGGGCGGCAACGCACGCACCGCCGGCGCCCGCTACGAGCTCCGCGAAGAGCTCGCGCGCGGTGGCACGGGCAAGGTCAGTCGCGCACACGATCGCCAGCTCGAGCGCGAGGTCGCGATCAAGTCGCTGCTCGATCCGTCCGCGCATCATGGGCTGCGTTTCGCCCGCGAAGCCCGTGTCACCGCGCGGCTGCAGCATCCGTCGATCGTGCCGATCTACGACATCGGTCGGTTCGGCGACGGGCAGCCCTACTACGCGATGAAGCTGGTGTCGGGTCGCACGCTCGACGAAGCCATCAAGGACACCAGCACGCTCGCGCAGCGGCTCGCGCTCGTGCCCGCGCTCATCGGCGTCGCCGATGCGATCGCGTACGCGCACGCGCAGCGGGTCATCCACCGCGATCTCAAGCCGCACAACGTGGTGCTCGGTCCGTTCGGCGAGTCGATGGTGATCGATTGGGGGCTCGCGAAGCAGCTCGATGCGCCCGGCATCACCGAGCCGGGCGAGTCGCGCGAAGACCCCGACGATCCGGCGCTGACGCTCGAAGGCGCCGTGCTCGGCACCCCGGCATACATGCCGCCCGAGCAGGCCGCGGGCAAGGCCGTCGACGAGCGCGCGGATGTCTACGCGCTGGGCGCGATGCTGTACCACGTGCTCGCGGGTCGCCCCCCGTATCGCGGACCCAACGCGCGTGCGGTGTTGGTCGAGGTGCTCGAAGGCCCACCGCAGCCGCTCGCGTCGGCGGTCGCGGGCATGCCCGCCGATCTCGTCGCGATCGTCGACAAGGCGATGGCCCGCGAGCCCGCGCAGCGCTACGCCGACGCGCAGCAGCTGGTCGCCGATCTCCGCCGCTTCCAGACCGGTCAGCTCGTCGGCGCGCACCACTACACCGCGTGGTCGCACTTGCTGCGCTTCCTGCGACGGCATGTCGCCGCGGTGATGGTCGCACTGGTGCTCGGCACCGTGCTGCTCATCGGCTCGGTGGTCGCCGCGCTGCAGATCCTCGCGAAGAGCGAGATCGCCGAGCAGCAACGCAAGGCGGCCGAGGCCGCGAGCGCGCTGGCGGGCACGCAGCGCGATGCCGCCGAAGCGCTGTCGGTGTTCATGCTCGACGATCTGCGTGCGCGGCTCGAGCCGATCGGTCGCCTCGATCTGTTGCGCGGCGTCGGCGATCGCGTGCAGCACTACTACGCGACGCTCGCGGCCGCGGGCGTCGAAGAAGACGAGCTCGGTGCGCGGCGACGCACGCAGGCGCTGGCGTTGGTCGGCGAAGCCGAGCTGCACGCCGGTGATCTCGCGTCCGCGATGACGACGTTGTCGGAGGTCCACCGCCTCGCGACGCTGCTCGGCGATCGTGCGCTCGCGGCCCGTGCCGGCGAGCGCC
>DASZPU010000699.1:0-1827 GCA_035550195.1 Nannocystaceae bacterium | reverse complement strand
GCATAACGTCGCCCTCGGCGACCATGGCGGCGTTGCTCGGCGCTCGAAATACGCTCGGTATTCCTTCGGCCTCGCGTCTTGCCCTGGTCGCCGATGACAACGTTCTGCATACACGCGAATACTCGGACGGGCTCCTAGCGCACGCCGATCATCCGCTGCAGCACGCGCTGCAGCTCGTCGACCGAGATGTCGATCTTCTCGACGACGCGGCCGTAGAGCATCGCGGTGGGCACGTTGCGACCGCCGAGCTCGCGTTGCGTCTCGTGCAGCGTGTGCAGCACGATGCGCTCGATCCTCGTGAGGCCGTCACGCGCGTCGGGCAAGAGGTCGGCGGGATCGACGACCTCGTTGCGCACGTAGGGCGCGTTCGGATCAGGTCGGCGTCGCATCGGGTTCGGGCTCGGGCTTGTCGACCAGACCGGCACGCTCGTCGCCGACGAGCACGCG
This sequence comes from Nannocystaceae bacterium, assembly GCA_035550195.1. Lineage (GTDB taxonomy): Bacteria > Myxococcota_A > Polyangia > Nannocystales > Nannocystaceae > Xiheibacterium. Next base: position 1,380 of record DASZPU010000699.1, on the reverse strand, counting down.
CAGCCACTTCGGCATCAGCTCCGCGATCGCACGCCCGTCGGCGGCCGGCACCACTGCATGCGCGAGCCCATGGTTCGACATGAACGCGACCAACGCGGCGCGTCCGTCTTCGAGCTGCGTGGCGAGCTCGGGCTCGATCACCAGGCGACCGATGTGGCCGCTGGGCTCGCTGAAGTGGAACGCGCGCGCGGTCTCGGAGGGCGCGCCACCGACCGGATCGAGTCGCACGCGCTCCACGAAGCGCCGCACCGCATCGTAGATCTCGCCCTTGTTCTTGCCGCGCAACGACGCGACTGCGAGACCCGCGGGCGCCTGCGGCTTGCCGCCACCGCGCTTGTGCTGCTTGCGCTCGGCCTTCGCACGACGCTCGGCCTCTGCACGCTGCACGTCGGCTTCGCTGACCAGACCTGCGGCCGCGAGCTTCGCTTTCAGATCGAGCACGACCGCAAGCGTATCACATGCAGCTCGCGCAGCTCGTGTTGGCGATCTCCACGCAGTCCGTCGACCACGCGGCACCGGCGTCGCAGCAGTCGGCATTCGCTGCGCAAACCGTGGCCTCGCAACCGACCTCGGAGTCGCAGCCGTTCGTGCCGTGCGGCACGCAGCAGTCGCCGCTGCCCGCCACGTCGAGATCGATGTTGAGCACCCAGTTGCCGGTGGAACCGCTGTAACCCGCGATCGCGATCACCACGACCTCGCCCGCCGCGAGATCGACGCTGATGCGCGAGTCGAGGTTGTCGGGGAAGCCGTCGTCGTTGCACTCGAACGGCGCGGAGGCGCAGTCGGCGTGCAGCGAGATCGTGGTGTCGTACGCGGAGTCGACGGTGTCGAAGCGCCACGTGCCCGCCGACGGTGCGGTCCACACCAACACGTGGTCGACCGCTCCGTCGTCGCCGCACGTCTGCGCGAGGTCTTCGTCTTCGTTGTCGGTGGAGCCGCTCGCGACGCCGTTGCCGGTCGCACTGCCGAGGGTCTCCTCGATGCACGCGCCGGTGTCGTTGCAGCTGCCCAGCCCGAACGTGCAGTCGTCGGCGCACGCGAGCTCGCCGAACGTGTAGCCCTGCGAGAAGCAGTCTTCGCCGCCGAGATCGATGCCGTCGCACGACTCGCCCATGCCGTCGACGAGGTTGTTGCCGCACACGTCGGGATTGCAGGCGGCGCAGTCGGTGGACGCCGCAGTCGCGCACGCGGCATCCCAGGTGTCCGTGCAGCACTCGGGCATCGCGTTGCAGATCGCGGTGGTGCAGCCGAGGTCTTCGCAGCCCGGCGAGTCCGCACCGTTGTCGCTGCAGCAGTCGCCGTCGTAGACACCGCAGTCCGAGGTGCGCAGCGTGCAGTCGCCGGCGCACAGCAGCGTGCCGTAGTCGTAGCCGAGCGAGC
>DASZPU010000698.1:0-6145 GCA_035550195.1 Nannocystaceae bacterium | reverse complement strand
AAGCTCGTCGCGATACTCAACGCCGTCATGCGCGATGGTCGCTTCCTACCTGCCGAGGAGGCTGGTTGACACGGTAGCTACCCCACGGCCGCATGAGCGGCCGCCGCCGCCGTGCGGCGGTTGCTCGCGAGACCTGTCCGCCTCTGGCGGCCACGTCTCGCGGCAATTCATCGACTGCTTACGAACGTCGCCTGGCGCTTGGGCACTCTCGGAGATCAATCCTCGAGCACCGTGCTGAAGGCGGCGGTGAGGGCGAAGAACATTGCCGCGGCCGCAGTGAGGTGCAGAAGGTCGATCAGCACGGGCTTGCTCCTGGGCGGGCGGGCGCGGCAACCCGCGCTGGTTCCCCCTATTCCCATACGCGCGCGGTGGGTTGGCCGGTGACAAGTGCTAGGCTCCTGGCGAGCCATGGACGTCGTCACCTGTCTCCTCTCGTACGGTCTCATGTGCAGCGCGGCGCAGAAGCCCGCCGACGCCGAACCGGTGCCTTCGGTCGGTGACTTCGATCCGTCGGATCCCGCACCGCCGGCGCCGAAGGGGCAGGCGAGCAAGGTGCTCGCGAGCGTGCAGTCGTTCTACGACGCCACCACCGACTTCGAAGGGAAGTTCGTGCAGACGTTCGTCGATCCGGTCTACGGCACGAAGAAGAAGCACGAAGGCAAGCTGCGCGTGAAGAAGCCCGGCAAGATGGTGTGGGACTACAACGAGGCCGACAACCCCGACGTGTGGGTCGACGGCAAGCTCGTGCATCTCGTCGAAGCCGACACGAAGCAGGTCGTGCGCAAGGACGTCGGCGACAGCGACTTCGCCGGCGCGAGCGAGTTCCTCTTCGGCGGCAAGAAGCTCATCGACGACTTCCAGGTGAAGATGGCCGGCGAGAAGCTGGTGAAGCGCTATGGGTCAGCCGGACACAGTGCGATCGAGCTGCGTCCGAAGAAGAAGAACCCGCACTACCAGGAGATCCTCTTGCTGGTCGATGACGCCACCGGTCGCGTGGACTCGTTCGTCGTGCTCAACGCCGACGGCAGCACGAACCAGTTCACGCTCACCGACGTCGCGCGCAACGGCGGGCTCACCGACAAGCAGTTCGAGTTCGTGAAGCCGAAGGGGTTCACCGAGATCGAAGGCTAGGCGCGAAAGCGTCGCCTCCTCGTGTGCGCTTTGCCCGTGCCCGGCGCCGCTTGGCGGCCGGGTACGAGGCTGCTAGGCTGCGCCGCACTAAAGGAAGGCGGCCTAGACATGTCCAAGCTCGCGACTCTCGGTATCTCGCTCTCGCTCCTCACACTGGCCGCCTGCCCCGCGGACGACGACACCGACACCGGCGCGGACGAGTCGAGCGGCAGCGCGACGACGGCGTCGACGACGGCGACCACCACCGAAGGCATGACGATGTCGAGCACGTCGGAGGCCGACACGAGCACCGGCGACATCGATCCGTCGATGTGCCTCGGCGCCGGCGGTGCCGGTGCACCCGGCGATGCGTGTGCCGCCAACGACGAGTGTGCGTCGGGCGTGTGCCTCATCTTCACCGACGTGCCGCTCAACGCCGACGCGACCTGCGGTGACACGCCGCCGGTCATGGGCGCGCACTGCAGCACGCACATCACCGGCACCGTCTTCGATTTCGCGACGCGCATGCCGGTCGAAGGCGCGAGCCTCAAGGTCGCCGGCGCGCTCAATGCGATCACCAACCCTGCCGGTGCCACCGCGCTCGCGAGCGCGACGTCGGGCGCCGACGGTCGCGTCGACACCGTCACCGACGTGCCGGTGAACCAAGCGATCGCCATCATCGCGCTCGTCGAAGGCCCGGGCTCGTTCCTCACCGCGACCGGCCTCGCGTCGCCCGCGGAAGAGACCTTCTACGCGACCGGCACCGGCATCCACGATCTGTGGCTCATGCCGCAGGCGTCGATCGATGCGTGGTCGACCGCGCTCATGGCCGATCCCGAGGTGCCCGCCGACTCGCTGCCGCTCGGTGTCGAAGGCGGCGTGATCGGCTTCGTGCGCGACGCCACCGGTATGCCGATCGCCGGCGCCGTGGTCGAGCCCGCGAGCGCCGACAGCGGTGCGATCATCCGCTACGTCGCGGCCGACGACACGATCACCGCCGACATGACCACCGACACCGGCATCTTCATCATCATCGGTGCAGGCGGCACGGGCGAGGACTTCAACGCGACGATGGGTGGCTCGACGATCGCGTCGGGCACCGCGGGCACCGCGAACAACGTGGTGTTCACGCTGATCCTGAACGCCGAGTGAACCAACGAGGGGGCGGGCATGACGAACACGAGACTCACCATCTGCACGGTGCTGATCCTGGGCGCGGGCGCATGCACGTCCGGCAGCGGCGACGACGAGGGCTCGCTGCCGGAGGGCTGCGATCTGTTCGTCGAGCCCAGCGACGACGATCAGACGGCGCTCGCCGAAGCGTTCGTCGACGCCGAGGACGGCAACACGATCTGTCTCGCGGCCGGCACGTTCAAGCCCACTCGCCAGCTCACGCTCACCGCCAACGACGTCACGCTGCGCGGCGAGGGCATCGACGACACCACGCTGGATTTCACCGGTCAGCAGACCGGTGGCAACGGCATCATCGTGAAGGGCAACGGCACCACGCTCGAAGCCTTCCAGGTGAAGAACACGCCCGGCGACGGCATCCGCGGTGACCAGCTGGAGAACATCACGTTCGATCACGTGCGGGTCGCGTGGGACGCGATGCACTCGCTCGAAAACGGTGCGTACGGGCTCTATCCGGTGCAGTGCTCCGGCGTGCGCATCGTCGCCAGCGAGGTGATCGGTGCGCGCGATGCCGGCATCTACGTCGGCCAGTCGCACGACATCATCGTCGAAGACTCGATCGCCCACGACAACGTCGCGGGCATCGAGATCGAGAACAGCACCGACGCGCAGGTGCGCCGCAACGAGGCCTACGACAACGTCGGTGGCATCCTCGTGTTCAACCTGCCCGGCCTGGACGTCAAGGACGGCCAGCGCACCAACGTGTACGAGAACGACATCCACGACAACAACGTGGGGCCGAACTGGGGTGACCCGGGCACGACCGTCGGCAAGGTGCCGCCCGGCATGGGCATGCTCGTGCTCGCGGCCGACAACAACGAGATCCACAACAACAAGTTCACCAACAACAACAGCGTCGGCGTCGCGATCATCGCGTACAGCGAGCCGCTGGTGAACAACGGCATCTTCGAGGCGCCCAACGACCCCGCGTACGACACGTGGTCGGAGGGCAACTACGTGCACGACAACACGTTCACCAACAACGGCACCGCGCCCGATCCGCTCGTGCAGCTGCTCATCGGCAACATGCCGACGAGCTTCGACGTGATCTTCGACGGCTGCGAAGACCCGGCCAAGGACAACGCCGACGGCGCGCTCAGCAACTGTCTCGGCGAGCCCGCTGCGACGTTCGTGGATGCGGACGTGTGCGCGACGGCGTCGATGCCGAGCACCGACACCGCCGCGGTCGCGTGCATGCACACCGCGCTGCCGACGGATTGAGTCCGCCCATGCGTGCGCCGCTCGCCGCTTCGCTCGTAATCCTCGCGCTCGCGACCGCGTGCGCAGAAGCGGACGAGGGGCCGGGCGCGCCGCCCTACGACTTCTTGAGCGAGTGGGGCTTCTTCGAGGGTCCGCTCGCCGAGCTGAAGCCGAAGGACGACGTGCTGCCGTATGTGGTGGCGTCGCCCTTGTGGGCCGACTATGCCGGCAAGGGCCGCTACCTGAAGCTGCCCGAGGGCGGGAAGATCGGCTTCCAGCTGCAGGAAGACTGGGACTTCCCGCAGGACACGATCTTCATCAAGACGTTCTTCTTCGACACCGACCGCACGACGCCGTCGATCGAAGTCGACGACGACGCGCAGATCGTCGAGACCCGCCTGCTGGTCAACGAGGCCGAGGGTTGGAAGTCGTACATCTACCTGTGGGACGAGGCGCAGACCGAGGCCGAGCGCATCAAGGCCGGTGCGGACGTCGAGCTCGCGCTCGTCGATGCGAACGGGCAGCCCGCGACGCAGCTCTATCTCGTGCCCGATCAGAACACCTGCGAGGACTGCCACGCGCGCGACGACGTGGCGCGCGTGCTCGGGCCGTTCACGCACCAGCTCAACACCGCCGGTGAAGACGGTGCGAACCAGATCGATCACTGGGCGGAGCTCGAGCTGTTCGAGTCGGCTCCGCCGGCTGCGGCGGAGCTACCCGCGTTTCCGAACCCGGCCGGCGATGCGGATCTGAACGATCGCGCGCGCGCCTATCTGCACGGCAACTGTGCGCACTGCCATCAGCCCGGTGGCGGTGGCGGCACGAGCGGGTTGTCGTTCCTCGCATGGGAGGAGCTGCCCGCGGAGTACGGCGTGTGCAAGGTGCCTGCGGCTGCGGGCGCGGGTGCGGGCGGACGTCAGGTCGACATCTGGCCGGGGCATCCCGAGCTCAGCATCGTGCCGTTTCGCATGGCGAGCGTCGACCCGGACATCAAGATGCCCGAGCTGCCGAGCTTGCTCGCCGACGACTTCGGCGTCGAGCTGATCACGGCTTGGATCTCGGAAATGCCAGAACCCGAGTGTGGCTAGCCGGCGCTTCGCCGGTGCTGGCCTCGCGCATCGCGGCGTCGTTGTAGAGCTTCATCTGCCGATAGATCTTCGGACGCTTGGTCCCGGCGATGATGTCCTTCCACAGCTGATCGAGCTCCGCGGTCAAGTCGCTGCGCTGCTCGTCGATCACGTGCAGCCGCAGCGCCGCGGTGTGTCGCACCGTCACCGATGCCTGCGGATTGAGCATCGCCTCTTCGGTGTGCCAGCGCCGCAGCTCGACGATCGTGAGCTTGTCGATCAGCGATCCGACGGTCTCAGCCATGGCTGCTGCCACCTCTGTCCCACGCCCACTCGAGCACGAGCTCGTCGATCTTCTCGATGGTGTCGTTGCGCTGCTGGTTCAGCTTGTCGATCTTCCGCTTCGCGCGGGCCACCGCGAGATCGTCGTCGCAGCGCGCGTGGTCTTCCTCGTGCCACAGCGCGCAGTTGATGCGCGCGAGCTCGGCGACGAGCAGGCCGAGGCCGGGCGGTCGAGGGGTGTCGTCGTCGTCACTCATAGATGCTCCAGCGCCCACAGGAGGCGCGCGGCTCGGCGGGTTGCAGGGTCCTCGCAGCGGGCGAGACCGCGTGCGAGATCGGCGAAGGTCGGAACGTGATGCGTGGGCATCTTCGCGAGCGCGGCGGCGATCTCCGGCTCACCGATCAGCTCGGCGAGCTCGACGAGATCCGCGGCGGTGCGCGGTGCGAGACGATCGCGGAGCGCTCGCGCGGCCTGGCGCGTCTTCGCGGACGCGCTCGGGTCGTACTGCACGAGGATGCCGTCGAGGCGGCGCGCCCACAGCCACCCTGGAAGGTTGCCGGCGAGCCAGCTCGCGACGATCTCGGGCGTGCATGCGATCACCTGCGGTGCGCTGCCCGGTGCATTCGCGACGTCGTCGCCGATCCACACGACGGTCGGATCGGTGGTCGCCGGCGCGATCACGCGGGCGCGGTCTTCGGGCGCATTTGCGGCGGGCACGAGGCTCGGCGTGACGCGACGGCTCATGCTGCGCTCCGTTTCGCACCGGGGGCCGTGCGCGCGAGCGTACCGAGCGCGCTCGGGTCACGCAGGAGCGCATCGAAGCGGCGGCGATCGTCGCGGCCGCGTCCGGTCGCGAGCTGCTCGAGCAGCGCCGGCGTGGGCTCGCGTCCGGCGAAGCACTCGCGCCACGCGGCGCGCCAGGCTTCGTCGCTGCGATCGTCCTCGCGCGTCGCTTCGCTGGCCGGCAGCCAGCTCGGCGTCGCGAGCTCGAGCAGACCGTAGGAGTCGCGCGCGCCTTGACGCACGCGCAGTCGCTCGGCGATCGAGGTCGCGAGCGAGAAGGGGATCGTCGCGCCGTGGAAGTGGCGGGCTGCGAGCGCGACGACGTCGGCGATGCGCGCGGGCTCGGGATCGGCATCGACGCACAGCGCGTGTGGGCCGGGCACGAACGCGTGGCCGCGCGCGCTGCCCTGGCGGAGCACGAGGGTGGGGCAGCCGACCAGCGCGGCCGCATGGATCGCGACGGTGTCGACGCTGACGAGCCCGCTGGCCTCGGCGAGGAGATCGATGCACG
>DASZPU010000697.1:0-10571 GCA_035550195.1 Nannocystaceae bacterium | reverse complement strand
CAGCCTTCGTCGGCCACGCGCGCGGCGGCGGCGACCTCGGTGTACTGCTCGCCGTCGTTGCGGAAGAGCTGGTTGGGCGAGCCGTTGCGACCGTCGACCGACGGCAGATTGCGGCCGTTGCACTCGCCGCGGTTGCACGCGGCGCTGCCGTAGTAGCCGATGTGCACGTCGACGTCGCCGTCCTCGTCGTAGTCGAACGCGGATGCGACGTGCGCACCGACGCCGGTGACGAGATTGCGCTTCGCGGTGACGTCGACCAGCTTGCCGTCTTGGTTGTCGAGCAACAGCGACGGGCTGCGCCCACGCACGATCAGCAGATCGAGATCGTTGTCGCCGTCGTGATCGAGAAACATCGCGTGGTGGCTGTCGACGAGATCGGCAGGCACGCCCCACGCTGCGCTGACGTCGACGAGCTTGCGCGTGCCGCCTTCGTCGTCGTTGAGGTAGAGGCGACCGAGGCCTTCGCCGGAGAAGAACAGATCGGAATCGCCGTCGGCATCGATGTCGCCGACGGCGATGCCCGCCCCCATCACCTTCTGGATGTCGAAGCCGAGATCGCCGACGCGCGGCGCAGCACCGGAGTGCGCGCCGGCGGGCCGCGTGTCGGCGTGCGCGCTGGGCTTCTGCCCATCCTTGCCCGAGTGCGCGCCGGCAGGTTGCTGCGCGTCCTTGCCGGAGTGCGCGCCCGCAGGTTTCTGTGGATCTGCGCCCGAGTGTGCGCCCGCGGGTTTCTTCTGTGCGTCCGCACCCGAGTGCGCGCCCGCGGGTTTCTTCTGTGCGTCCGCACCCGAGTGCGCGCCCGCAGGCTTCTGCTGTGCGTCCGCACCCGAGTGCGCGCCCGCAGGCTTCTGTGCGTCCGCACCCGAGTGCGCGCCCGCAGGCTTTTGTGGATCCGCGCCCGAGTGCGCGCCCGCGGGTTGCTTGCCCGAGTGCGCACCGGCAGATTGCGCGCCCGAGTGTGCACCGACCGGCTGCGCGCCCGAGTGCGCGCCGACCGTGCCGTAGCCCGCGACCGTCACTTCTTGCGGCAGGCCCCACGCCGCGCTGACGTCGGCGAACAGCGCCTTGCCGTAGCGACGCAGGAGCGTCGCCTTCGCCTTCTGCTTCGCCGGCGTCCAGCTCGGATGCGGCGCATCGTCCTTCGGCATCACCATCGCGAAGCGGTTGTCCTCGACGCCCGCGAAGCTCGCTCCGTCGAGCTGCTCGCGGTTGTTCGCGCGCGCGAGCGTCTGCGCGCGGCGCATCCAGAACGTGCCGACGATCGACACCAGCTCGCTCAGGTACTCCGCCGCGAACGGATCCATCGCGAACGGTTCCTTGCCCCACACGTCCTGCAACACCACCCAGTGGATCGCGGTGTCGCGCACCGCGTTCATCTGGTGGTCGAGCAAGGTGACGTCCTGCGGCTCGATCGGCTCGTCGATCAGCGTGCCGGGCCGCGCCTCGAAGCGCATACGCACGTCGCCGTTGGGCATCATCACGTAGGGGAAGAGCTGCACCGTCGCGTTCTCGACGTACTCCGCGTCGATGTACGGCTTGCCCTCGAGCGGCTTGTCCGCGAAGTTGCCGTCGGCGAGGTAGTTGTCCGCGCGCATCGGCTCGTAGCCGCGGGCCATGAACTCCGCGAAGTGATCGAGCTTGCTGCGCAGCTCGGCCGCGCCGTCGTCGGTGACCTCGAGCTTGCTGATCTTGTTGAGCTCGGGCGCGAGCGCGTCACCGGCCTTGTTGAAGCGGCGCAGCGCCTCGATCTTCGCGTCGATGAGCCGCCGCGTGATCGCCAGCAAGGCCGGCCGCGCGCCCGCGACGTCCAACGACCCCGCGGGCATCACGTCGGCGATGCCGTAGCGCTCCTTCACCTGCGTGAAGGCCGACTTCACGTGATCGATCTCGATGAGCGGCGCGCGGGCGAGCGTCGCCACTTCGCCCGACTCGGTGAGCAGCGCGAGCGACAGTCGAGTGGCCACCAGCGCGAGCTCGTCGGCGGCCTCGGGCGACAGCGGCTTCACCTGCGGCGACGACGAGAGCAGCTCGTCTTGCGCGATCGACAGCACCACGCGCCAGTGCTCGCTGGTGGTGCGGTAGTCCTTGAACTGCTGCTGGCCGAGATCGACGGCGAGCTGATCGAGGCCCGGTGGTTGCGTGGGTGGCAGCGCAGCCTCGACCTTCGACGCCTTCTCGATGTCGTCGGCCGACAGCACCGCGCCGCCCTGCTTCGAGGCTTCGGCCCACACGCCGTGCACCAACGCCTTCGCCGCGACGATCTTCGTGAGCGTCGCGAAGTTGCTGTAGCTCTTGGTCGCGATGAAGTTGTCGAGCTGACGGAAGCTCGTCCAACACGTGACGTCGCGCTGGATCTCGAGCTCGCGGATGCGATCGACGACGAGCGACGCCGTCTCGGCCAGCTGCTTGCGCGCGGGCGTGAGCGCTGCGGTGGCCTCCGCGAGATCCGGCACCGGCGGCACGCTCGGCGCGGGCCCACCGTCCTCGGTCTTGCCGCCCTCGCCTTCCGCATCGAAGGTTCGCCCGCCTCCGCCGCCCTTGCCCGGCGTCGGCGTGCCGCCGCCACACGAAGTCAGAGCGAGCGCGACGAAGAGAGCGACACGACGACGGGACATTGGTTGCGAGTATATCGAGTCAATCGCAGCGCGGACGAACCTGCGCATCGTCGGGCGCGTCGGTCGGCAGGATCTGGCGCAGGTAGGCGTATTCCTCGTCGCAGAACAACGACGGGCCCTCACCATCGAGCACTGCTCGTTCGGCGAACGGGCGGTCCGAGTCCATCATGCGATTGGGCTCGTCGCCGAGGTCGTGGAACTCCGGACCGTACGGATCCGCGAGCCCGAACGAGTGGCCGAGCTCGTGGCTCACCGTCGTCCCGATCATGTTGCCGAGCACCCACACCGCGCACGCGATCTGCTGCGTGCGCTCGTCGCTCGGGCACTCGTCGCCGCTGCCCAGCGTCGGTACCTCGTCGCCCGCGAGATCGGCCTCGCCCACCGGCTTACCGCCGCGATCGGGTCGGAACGGATCGAAGATCGCGTCGAAGCGCTCGTCGGGATCGGTGGGCTCCGACCACTTGCCGGGGTGCTCCGAGTAGCCGAACAACGACTCGATGAACACGCCGCCGTAGCCGGGGTAGCCGTCTTGTTGCGTGAGCGCGTTGACGCCTCCGATGCGATCGTAGAGGCGCACGTTGCCGGTGTCCTTGCCGTGCGTGTTGTCGTAGCCGAGCAAGCCGAGCCCGTTGGGATCGGGCCCGCCCACGTCGACCTGCGCGTAGTAGGCCCAGTCCTCGGGCGCTTCCTCGCGCAGCTCGACGCCGATCGTCGCGAAGTCCTGTTGCAGCACGGCGAGCACGCGAGCACGGATGCGATCGTCGACCGCACGCAATCCGAACGCGCGCAGGCTCTCGACGTACACCGGCAGGAAGCTCACCCAGACCACCTGCTTCACCTTCGCGAGGTGGAACGCGAACGCGGCCGGATCGCCCGCGACCGACTGATCGCGCCACTCGATGCGCGGCGTCACCGTGCCCTGGAACAGCCCCGACTGGTAGCGCACGTCGATGCGCTGGCCGAGCGCGTCGTTCTCGTTGATGACGTAGCGGACCGCGTGCCCGTCGACGAGCTCGGGCAACAGCGCCTCGTCGAGATCGAGCACCTCGCCGGTGTCGTCGGTGGTGAACGTGCCGGTGAACTCGAGCAGCGTGGTGCCCTCGCCGCCGATGAAGCCGCCCCCGGTGATCGTCACGTAGCGCCCGAGGCTCGCGTCGTCGGTCGACGCGCCGTACACGATCGGTCGCTCGAGATCGTAGGCGACCGGCAGCGGCGGCCCGTCGATCTCGCTGCCGCTCGCGTGGCGATTGCGGACCAGCACTTCGCCTTCGAAGTGCCCGGGCAGGATGCCGGCGATCTCCGGTGCGAACGCGAACGTGCCGTGGGTGCGATCGAACGGATCATCGGTGACGAGCGGCACCTCGATCGGCCCCACCGGCGCGCACTCGGTGCCGCCCTGCACGGTGAAGCAGCCCGACACCACCGCGAGCGTCTCGCCCTCGCCGAGCAGCAAGAAGCCGCTGCCGATCACCGCGATGGGCTCGTTGGGAAAGATGACGCCGGACGTCGCCATGTCGTCGACGCGCGGCGCGAGCTCGCTGCGCAGCGACAGCGACGCGTCGATGCCCGCGGTGCGATAGCTGTGACCGTCGACGGCGGAGAGCACCTCGACGTCGGCGAACACGTCGAGCTCGCTGCCGTCACCGCCGAGCGCGTCGAATTCGTCGTCGCCGATCACCGCCTCGAGCGTGGCCTCGTCGACGTAGCCGAGCGGCAGCCGCACGTCGATCGCATCGCCAGCGAGGTGCAGCTGCGACGCGCCCCAGTCCTCGCTCACGAACGACTCGCCGTTCACGGTGAGCACGCTGCCGGGCAGCAGCAGATCGGGCGCGAGCGAGCGCAGCCCGAGCCCCGACAAGCCGGGATCGTCGGGCCGCGCCTCGCCACCGGGCGCACACGCGACCAGCATCGAGAGCGCGAGCACCCGCGATCGCACGCAGTCTCCTCGCAGTACGGTCGCTCGACCGTGGTCTCGGGCTCGTCGGTGGGCAGGATCTCGCGCAGGTACTCGTACTCGTCGCTGCAGAAGCGTGCCGGCCCCTCGCCCATCAGCTCGCCGCGCTCCTCGAGCGTGCGCGCGCCACCGGCATCCATCAGACGATTCGGTGCATCGCCGAGGTTGTGGAAGCGCGTGCCCAGCGGATCGGCGAGCCCGAGCGAGTGACCGTTCTCGTGGCTCACCGTCGTGCCGATCATCGAGCCGATCACCCACACCGCACACGCGGCCTGCATCCGGCGATCGTCGCTGGGGCAGCCGGTGCCGTCGGTCAGCACCGGCACCTCGCCCATCGCGAGATCGGCGGAGCTGAACGACTCGCCGGTGTCGGGCCGGAACGGATCGAAGATGTCGTCGAAGAGGTGGCTCGCGACGTCCTGCTTCTTGCCGATCGCGGGATGGTGCGAGAACGCGAAGAGCGACTCGATGAAGATCCCACCGAAGCCGGGGAAGCCATCTTGCTGCGTCAGCGCGTTCACGCCACCGATGTGGTCGAACAGCCGCGCGTTGTTGGTGTCCTTGCCGTTGGTGTTGTCGTAGCCCAGCAAGCCGAGCCCGTTCGGATCGGGTCCCGCGATGTCGAGCGTCGCGAACAGCTTGAAGTCGGCGGGCTCTTCCTCGCGGAACTCGATGTTGATGGTCTCGTAGTCGCGGCGCAGCACCGCGAGGATGCGCTCGCGGATCATCGAGTCGAGCGCGCGCAGCCCGAACAAGCGCAGGCTCTCGACGTACGAGGACAAGAAGCGCACCCACACCACCTGCTTCACCGGCAGGATCGAGAACGTGAGTGGCGTGGCGACGCCGGTGAGCTCTTCGGTCTCGTACGCGACGATCGGCGTCATCGTGCCCTCGAACGTGCCGGTGTCGGCGCGCACGTCGATCGCCGTGCCGAGCCCGTCGTCCTCGTTGACGACGTAGCGCACGCGTCGACCCGACTCGAACTCGGGCACGAGCTCGAGCATCACCGGTGCACCCGCGGGCGCGCCGGTGGGCGTGTACGTGCCTTCGATGACGAGCGTGGTGAGGCCTTCGTCGCCGCCGATGAAGCCGCCGCCGTCGATGTCGATGAACTGCCCGAGGCTCGCACCGGTGCCGGAGCTCGTGCCGGCGGTGAACACCTCGGTGGGGATGAGATCGTACTCGACGTCGATCGCGTCCTCGCCGTCGACCTCGTTGCCGTCCGCGTGGCGGTTGCGCAGCGACACCGTGCCCATGAAGCTGCCGGGATGGATGCCCGCGATCGTCGGCGCGAACGGGAAGGTGCCGCGCGTGCGATCGAACGGGTCGTCGGGCACGATCGGCACCTCGACCGGACCGACCGCGAGGCACTCGGTCTCGCCGTCGGGCGTGAAGCAGCCCTCGACGATCGCGAGCGTGTCGCCTTCGCCACCGCCGAGCAGGAAGCCGTCGCCTTCCACGGCGATCGCATCGTTGACGTAGACCTCGCCGCCGACCTGCGTGTCGGCGAGGCCGGGCGCGAGGCTCGAGCGCACCGTGAGCATCGCGGGGATCGGCGGCGACACGACCTGCGCCGGCTCGGGCAGGTAGTCGATGCGCACGAGCGCGTTGCCGATGAGCTCGCCCTCGCCGCCGGGGAAGCGTGCGAACAGCTCGGGGATCAGCTCGACGTGCAGCTCGTCGAAGTCGACGAACGTGGCGGGCAGCTCGATCGTCGCGCTCGCACCGGCGAATGTGCCGGCCAGCACCAGCGTGGAGTTCGCGACGCCGGGATCGAGGAAGCCGTCGCCCTTGATCACGATCGTGCTGCCGGGCACGAGCAGCCCGGGATCGACCGAGATCAGCGTCGGCGCATCGATGCTCACCTCGGGTCGACCGCGATCACCCTCGTCGGGGCACGCGACGAGCCCGAACGAAAGCGCCGCGAAGATCGAGAGCCGGACGAGCGATCGCACCTCGCGAGGTTAACAGAGATTCTCGACACCGGCGCTCCGCCAGAAGCGGCGTTTCCGCTCTCGCGCATGCGTGAACCCGGAGCGGCCGAGCGTCACGCTGAAGGCAATTGCGTAGCGCCATCGACGTCGTGCGTGGACACATGGAGTGACCGTGCGAACCAGCGCGCGTCGAGCCGCACCACTACCTCCGGGGGGGCCTCTCGTGGGAACGGCGTGGGCCGTGCCATACTCCTTCCCCGAGCTCCACGATGTTCCGCACCACCAGGTTTCTCGCCGCGATCGCGATCCCATGCGCCGTGATGTCGGCGTGCAAGGACGGCGGCGCGCCGGTGATCCAGGATCCCGGGGATCAGACCGCGGTCGTCGGTCAGCAGCTCACCATCGACATCCTCGCGACCGATCCCGAAGGCGACGCGCTCGACTACTCGTTCGCGGCCAACGGCGTCTCCGATCTCGCGACCACCACGTCGATGACGATCGCACCCGATGGCCACGGCGTGTTCACGTTCACGCCGCTCGCGAGCCAGCTCGGCCCGCACCTCTTCGACTTCATCGTCAGCGACGGCAAGCACGACTCGAAGCTCACCATCAACATCAACGTCGTCGGCGCGGGCGGCAACGGCACGCTGCCGATCTTCCGCAAGCCGCTCGGCAACGGCACGGTGCTCGACCTCGAGCAGAGCGAGTGCGTGGAGTTCGACATCGAGATCGAGGACGCCGACTCGACCACCATCGTGCTCGATCAGCTGCCGCCGCTGATCCAGGACGCGGATCTCAGCTCCGATCCGAGCGGGCTCAATGGCCGCTGGAGCTGGTGTCCGAACCGCGAGCAGATCGAAGGCGCCGACCGCTACGACCTGACGCTCTCGGCCCAGGACGCGCCGGAGAACCAAGCCACGCTGAAGGACTACGTGATCGTCCTGCGCCGTCGCACCGGCGCCGACTGTCCGGGCGAGCCGCCGGGGATCGAGCACGCGCCCGAAGACGCGACCGGTCTGCTCGACATCGCCGTCGATGCCCACGTCACCGACGACATGGGCATCAAGAACGCGCCGATCCTGCTCTACGCGTACGAAGATCCCGGCAGCCCGATCGACTACACCAAGCTCACCGTCGTCAACATGACGCTGCAATCCGGCGACATGCAGGACGGGCAGTGGCGCGGCTACATCACCAACCCCACCACCGAGATGGGCGAAGGTGCCGAGGCCGACATCTGGTACGTCGTCAGCGTCAACGACAACGACGACGCCGAAGGCGATTGCGATCACCTCACCGACAGCCCCGCCGACGGCACGCACATGATCCATGTGGTGAACGACGGCAGCGGCAACGCGGGCATCTGCGGCGCGTGCTCGTTCGACGTGCAGTGCGGTAGCTTCTCCAACCTGTGTCTGCCGCAAGAAGGCGGCAGCTTCTGCGGCGTCGGCTGTCAGTCCGACGCGGAGTGCGACGAGGGCTACATCTGCTCGCCCACCGAGGTGCAGTCGATCGAGGGCGCATCGGCGAAGCAGTGCATCCCCGAGTCGGGCTCGTGCAGCGGTGGCAGCAGCGGCGGGCCCTGCGAGGAAGACAGCGCGGAGCCCAACGGCTCGATCGGCGAGGCCGAGACGCTGGTCTCGCTGAACCCGGGCGAGGCCTACGCCGCGGCGCTGTGCAACGGCGACGTCAACGACTGGTTCCGCTTCGATCTCTCCGAGCGCGGACAGATCAGCGCGAGCCTGTCGGGCCCCGACGATCAGGACATGGATCTCGTGGTCACCGATGGCGAAGGCGTGCTCATCGGATCGTCGACCGGTCTGCAATCCACCGAGCTCGTCACCACGGGCTGCCTCGATCCCGCGACGTACTACGTGCGCATCTTCGCCGCGGGCGCGACGACGAGCGGCGACTACACCTTCCAGGTCGACGTCGACGCCTCGCAGTGTGGCGGCGGCGGCACGGGCGATTGCTGCGAGGCCCGCGAGACCCCCGGCTGCGAAGACGCCGACGTGCAGACCTGCGTGTGCGGCATGGACAACTTCTGCTGCACGAACCGCTGGGACAACATCTGCGTGACGATGGCCGAGAGCGACTGCGGCTTCGACTGCGGTGGCGGCACCGGCCACGACTGCTGCACCACCGGCGATGCGGGCTGCGACGACGCGACGATCCAAGCCTGCGTGTGCTCGGACGACTCGTTCTGCTGCGACATGTCCTGGGACCAGACCTGCGTGAACAAGGTCGGCTCGCTCTTGTGCGGCGCCTCGTGCAGCCCCGACGATTCCGACGGGCCCTGCTGCACCGCGCACCCGGGCAACACCGGCTGCGAGGTGAACTCCGTCGAGATGTGCGTCTGCGCGATGGACGACGTCTGCTGCAACCAGGGCTGGGATCAGACCTGCGTGAACGAGATCGCCGAGTTCAGCTGCGGCACGTGCCCGTCGTGAGCGAAGAGCCCTCCGCGCTCGCGCCCGTCGAGCCCGCTGCGCTCGCGGTCGAAGCCCCGCCGCCCGACCCTCGCGCGCAGCGTTGGTCGCTGCTGCGCGACGTCTTCGTGCTGCAGGCGAAGCTGATCCTCGAGGGCCTGAAGGACCTCGTGCTCGGTCCGATCGCGATCGCGGCCGCGTTCTTCGGCATCGCGTTCGAGCCGAAGCAGCCGCGGCGCCACTTCGACGCGCTCCTGCGGGCCGGTCGCGACTTCGAGCGCTGGGTCGACTTGTACGGCGCCGCCGACGAACAGCAGCGGGAGGCGCAGGGCCTCGACGCGCACGTGCGCAAGCTCGAGGCGCTCGTGCTCGAGCAGCACGCGAAGGGTGGCGTCACGCAGAAGGCGAAGGACGCGATCGATCGCGCGATCGAGTCGCTGCACGACGGTCGCGAGCGTTAGAACTGCGTCGGCGAGATCGCCGACGTCGTCGTGCTGCCGGCGCTCGACACCGGATTGCGGGCCGCACGGGCGGCGAGCAGGCCGACGATGGTGGCGGCACCGAGCGACAGCGCTTCGGTGGGCAGACGGATCGCGAGTGCATCGGGATCGCCGAGCCCGAGCGCGAGCACGATCGACAACAGGCCCACGCCGACGTACGCGATCGCGGCGGAGCCGATGACCGCATCGAGTCGGCGCGCGAGCGCGACGGCGCGGAAGCTGTTGCCCCACACCGTGCGCGCGACCCAGCGGATCCACAGCACGAACGGCGTGACGATCGCACCGAGCGTGCCGAGCACGATGAGCGGGCCTTCGCTGCCGTCGAGGCCGTGCTCGCTGCGCGCGGCCAACAAGCGCGCGGCCAACGAGATGATCGCACCGCTGAAGAGCACGAGCGCGAGCAGCGTGTAGAGCACGATCGCGGGGCGGGCCCGCTGCACCGCACGCGCCGTCTCTGCGCCCGAGCTGGGCTCGACCGCCGACGAGCTGCTCGACGACTTCGCGGGCATCGCCGGCGCCTCGCCGACCAGCTGCGCGAGCGCAGCATCGAGCTCGGCGAGCGAGCCGAAGCGATGGTCGAGATCGCGGGCCATCGCGCGCTCGATGACGAGCTCGACCTCTTCGGGGATCTCGGCGGCGAGCGAGCGCGGACGCGGCGGCTCCTTCGTGAGCACCATCGTGAGCACCGCCGCGGGATCCTCGGCCTCGAACGGCTCGTGCCCGGTGAGGCAGCGATACAGGATCGCACCGACCGAGTAGATGTCCGCGCGCGCGTCGACGCGGGCGCCACGGGCCTGCTCGGGAGCCATGTACGCGGGCGTGCCCATGATGACGCCGGTGCGCGTGCGATTGGCCGCGTTGGTGTCGGTGACGCGCGCAATGCCGAAGTCGAGCAGCTTCACGCGCAGCTCGTCGCCGTTGCACAGGTAGACGTTGTCGGGCTTGAGGTCGCGGTGCACGACGCCCTGCGCGTGCGCGATCGCGAGGCCGGCACAGAGCTGGCGCACGATCGAGATCGTGGTGGCGAGCGGCAGCTTGTTCTCGCGATCGAGGCGGTGCCCGAGATCCTCGCCCTGCAGGAGCTCGGTGACGATGAACGGGATGCCGTCCTCGGTGTCGTGCACGTCGAACACGGCGAC
>DASZPU010000696.1:0-17445 GCA_035550195.1 Nannocystaceae bacterium | reverse complement strand
AGATCTCCGATCGGGCAGCCGACTGCGGTGGCAGTCTCGTGATCGGGTGGCTGGCCCGCGAGCACGGCGGTGAGCGCATCTTGTAGATCGCGGACGCTCGGCTGCGGCTTCGCGCGACCGAACTCGGGCACGCGATCGTCGATGCGGCCGTGATAGACGAGCGTGCCGTTGGCGAACACGGCGGCTTCGGGTGTCACTTTCGCCTGCGCGCGTGCGACCAACACGTGCTCCGGATCGCGCAACGCCGGGATCGCGAGCGCGTAGGAGCTGCGATGGGCATCGATCGCTGCGCTGCGCACGTCCGGGTCGGGATACACCAGCCACCACGCGACGCGATCGGCGGGTGTGCTCGCGGCGATGCGCGACAGCTCGGGCGCATAGCGATTCGACACCGGACAATCGGGCGTGACGAACACGAGCACCACGATCTCGTGCTCGCGATCGGCGAGCGGATCGAAGGGCGTGTCATCGAGCGCGCGTGCAACCGGTGCTGCGGGCACCGGCGGCGGCGCAGCGTCGTTGCACGCGAGCAACAGGGCGATCAGCCCTCCGGCGGTGGCAGCGGCTCTTGGCACGCACCGATCTCGAGGATCGTGTAGATGAGCACGAGCTCCTGCGGCGACAGCCCGACGTAGTCGTAGAACTCCGCAGCGTGGTAGCTGGTGAACTGGATCTTGCCGCAACCGAACTGCCCGGTGACGGTGAGCGGATGCACGGCCGCGGGCTCGCCACCCGGACCGTCGAGCCACACCTTGTGGCTGACGTCGGCCATGCCGCCCATGCCGTCGTCGACCATCACCGGCAGGATCGTCTCGATGCCCGACCAGTTGTCGGTGGTGAGCACCATCGGCAGCTGACCGAGCGTCGGGTGCACCTCGTCGTTGAGCGGATTGATGTCGCCGTACTCGGGCGGCAGCGCGGTGAGCCAGTCGAGCAGGCCCATGTCCTGCACGGTCGCGAGCGAGTCGTACGAGCCGTTGTCGGCGCTGCCCACTGCGCCCGACCAGTTGCTGAGATCCTGGTACTCGGGGAACACCATCATCAACCACTCGTTCGACCAATCCGCGACGTACCAGCGGCCGCCGTTCGCGGTCCACTCGCGGATGTTGTCGACGATGGCAGGGCTCGACAGCGCGTCGACGAAGTCGTCGCTGCTGCAGGGGATGAAGATGATGTGATAGTCGTCGAGCAGCGTCGGATCGGAGACGAGCTCTTCGAACGTGCCCTGCGACGTGATGCCGTCGATGCCGGGATCCTGGCCGTTGTCCCACAGATGGAAGCTCTCGGTGCCGGGCACGAGCCGCTCTTCGAAGTTCGAGATCATCGTGTCGGCGAGGCCGAACTTCGCGAGCGCGTCTTCGAGGCGATCGTAGCTGGCGTTGCCGACCGCGATGAGCGGGATGTAGAGGCCGTTGCCGGGATCGTTGTGATCGGGCAAGGACGTCACGCTGCCACCGAGCGCGGCCGCACCGGCGGCGACGTCGATCTGCGTGACGCGCATGAACTGCCCCTTTTGCACGACGAGGTATCTGCCGTTGCCCGACTGTGCGTTGAGCGAGAAGGAGCCGTCGGCGTTCGACAGCGTGTCGTCGTCGTCGCATCCGAGCGGCGTGCACTCGGCACAGTAGACTTCCTGGGGAATGCCGGCCGGCGGCGAGTCGGTGAGATACACGAGCGCGCCACTGACCGGCATCACGCCGTCGGGGCCGACCACGGTGCCGGTGAGCGTCGCATCGGTGCTGTGACCGGGGCAGTCGCCGCTGCCCATGTCGTTCGCGCCGCCGACGTCGAACTTCGGACCATCGTCGCTGCTGCTGCTGGTGTCGGCCGAGCTCGCGCCGGTGCTGCTCGTGCCGTTGTTGGTCGCCGAGCCCTGCGTCGAATCCTCGGTGTCCGGCGGATTCGTGTCGATGCCGCTCGTCGGCGACGACGTCATGGTGTTGCTCGCGTCGGCGCTGCTCTGCTCGCGCCCACCGTCGTTGCACGCGACCACGAGCACCAAGGAAGCCAGGATTCGACGATGCATCGCTCGGCAGTCTCGCACGGATTCTCGCAGCGTTGCGAGCGTCGCTGTGTCTCGGTTGCGGCGGCGCTACGTGGTCTCGCGTAGTGGCGGAGGCTGCGCGGCGCGACAGGCGATATCGTGCGGCACCCGATGAGCACCCAAGCCCCTGCACGCGCGACGTCGCGCTGGGACGAGCTGGATCTGTTGCGCGGGATCGCCGGTGTGCTGATGGTGACGAATCACACCGGCTACAAGTGGCTGGGCGCGGGCACGCTCGCCGATCCACTCGTGAGCGCGCTCGTGTTCGCGGGGAGCTGCGCGCCGGTCGTGTTCTTCACGACCAGCGGCATCGGCTACGGGTTGCAGGTGGGCACTGGACGCGCGGCCGATCTGCGCGGGCTGTTGCGCAAGGTCGCGATCTTGCTCGTCGCCGATGCGCTCTTGTGGTTCACGCTCGAAGAGCGTGTCGGGCTCGACTTCCTCGGCTTCATCGGGCTGTCGATGCTGGTGCTCGATCCGCTGCGTCGTGCGAAGCGAGCGCTGGCGATCGCGGTGCTCGGCATCGGTGCGGTCACCGTGCTCCGGTACGGCGTCGGCGAAGCGGTCAAAGGCATGCCGGGAGGCACCGGCGATCTGCTGCGCGTGGTGTTCGGCGTCGATGCGATCGGCGGCGTGTCGTATCCGCCGCTGCCGTGGCTCGCGTATCCGCTGACCGGCTTCGTGATCGGTGCGTTGGCGTCGCGCGGTCGGGCCGTGCTCGACCGTCGCTTCGCGACGGTGATCGCGGCCGCGATCGTGATCGCCGTGGGCTGCAGCGGTGCGGCATGGGTGCTCGTGCACGGCGGCCGTGCGCTGCATCGCTGGGGCTACGTGTCGCTCGCGTTCTATGCCGCGAGCTTCGCTGCGATCGCGCTCGCAGTCGCGCTCGCGATCGTGCTCGGTCGCTACGGTGGTGCGCTCGCGCGACGACTGCTGGAGTTGCGTGGGCTCGCGAGCCTCGCGCTCGTGCCGTGGCACTACGCGGTGATCGTCGGCACGGCTGCGATCTTCGACATGGCGACGATCGGCCGCTGGACGTGGCTGGTCGCGACCATCGCGATGATCGCTGCGGCCTTCGGGCTGTCGCGACGCACCGAAGCGATCGCCGCGCCGCTCGCCGCACGCGAAGGTGGTCGCCTGGGCCTCGTGCTCGGGCTGGGCGTCGCGCTCGCCTTCGTGGTCAAGCTCGCGCTCGCGAGCACACTGCCGCTGGTTGCGTTTGCGGCGGTGGTCGCAGGACAGGTGCTGTTGTGTGTGGCGTTCGCGATGCCGTCCGCGCCCCGCAAAAGCCGTTGACCGCTGCCGGCCTTGTCGGCGACGCTCGTGTGCAAATGCTTAGGTTGAGCTTGCATCGCCATCTTCCGTTGTGGCTCGCGACGACGCTCGCGGGTTGTGGTCGCTCGTTGCTCGGTGACGATATCGACACCGATGGCTCGGAGAGCGATCCGAGCGGCGATCCGAGCGGCGATCCGAGCGGCAATCCCAGCGATCCCAGCGTCGCGACGCTCGAGGCCAGCGATCCCACCACCGATCCCACCGGGCCGCAGTCGATGCCGGGCCCGCCGATGCTGATCGACGGCACGTTGCTCGACGCGCGCACGCTCGAGCTGCAGTTCAGCGAGCCGATCGCAGCGACCGCCGCGGTCGATCCCACCAAGTTCCGACTCTCGGCCGCGTTCGCGAACGGCTACTACTCGTACGGCACGTTCTACGCCGACCTCGGGCGCTGGAACGGCGAAGAGATGTGCTACCAGTACTGCTACGGCGACTCGTACTACGGCGAGGTCGGTGGCTACGACGACGGTGGTGGCTACGGCGAGAGCGGACAGAACTGCAACGAGTGGTGCTACACGCCGCCCGGGCCACCGGTGCACATCCTCTCGGTGGCCAACGGTGCGTACAGCGATCGCGTGCTGCTCACGCTCGATCAGACGCTCTCGCCCAACGTGTGCAAGCAGATCCAGCAGCGGCTCGAGCAGGGCGCCGACGCATCGGCGATCTTCCTGCACTACTCGAACAACGGTGCGGGCATCACCGATCTCGACGGTGAGCAGCTCGAAGCGATCTCCGAAGCGTGGGTGCTGCTCACGACGCAGTACTATACCTACCAGCAGAACTTCTTCCCGCTGATGGATCCGTTCATCCCGATCGACTGTCCGTTCGTATGATCATCGTCACCGGTACCAAGCGCTCCGGCACCTCGATGTGGATGCAGATCCTCATCGGGGCCGGGTTCACGCCCTTCGGCGAGGCCTTCCCGCGCACGTGGGGCAAGACCATCAAGGATGCGAACCCCGACGGGTTCTACGAGTCGATCCTGCGCCGCGGGATCTATTGGCAGACCAATCCGCATCCGCGCACCGGCGACTACTTCTTCCCGGAGCAGGTCGAAGAGCACGTGGTGAAGGTGTTCATCCCGGGGCTCGTGCGCACCGATCGTGCATTCATCGGGCACGTGGTCGCCACGATGCGACCGTGGCGCGAGTACGAAGCATCGCTCAATCGCTTGTACGCGATGGAGGACAGCGCGCGCGCCGAGGATCCGAAGGCCGTCGGTGGTCCGCCGCCGCGACTCTCGCCCGTGCTCGAGTGGTGGTACGAGAACTTCGCGTTGGTGCGCGACATCGTGACCCGTCGGCATCGCGTGCACGTGCAGTCGTACGACGGGCTGTTGCGTGATCCCGAGAAGGTCATCCACGACACCGTGAAGTGGCTGGGGCGCGGCGATGCGGTGAAGGCGACCGAGGCGGTGAAGCCGGAGAACCGCACGCAGAAGCGGCCCGAGTCGACCTCGATCGAGCCCGAGCTCGCGACCGTGTTCGACGAGCTCTACGCGGTGGTCGACGAGCGCCAGGCGATCACCGGCGCGCTCGTGGCCAAGCTCAACGAGACCAACAAGGTGATCGCTCCGCGCATCGCGGCCGCGCAACGCGAGCTGCAGAACGAGATGCGCCGCCGACGTCCGCGCGGCGCCCCGGGCAGCGAGCCCGAAGACGACAGCGACGGCCAACCGAGCTGGTGATGCCGGAACTGACCACGGGTTCTGCCCGCGTTTCGCAGCGCTGAGTCGACTCAGACGGGGCGAACGCGGGAAATTGCCGCGTTGCGTCGGCGTCGGATCAGCGGTGCGAGCGTGACGAGGAGCGGGAGCGGGCGCGCGTGGGTCGTGCAGCCGCAGCCGCTCGTGTCGTCGTGGCTCGCTGCGCCGCTCTCGCTCGTGCCATCGCTGGTCGCTTCGGTGCTCGCCGTCGTCGCGCTCGCGGAAGTGGTGTCGACCGAGGTCGTGCCGCCGCCCGTGCCGTCGTCGCTGCCGCTGCCTTCGCCGGTCGTGTCGACCGGCGCGATGCCGATCGTGAAGTGCACGGTCGCCGTCGCGGGGTTGCCTTGTTGGTCGGCGATGTCGATGCGGATGAAGTGCTCGCCGTCGGGCAAGCCGCTGACCGGCGTGACCAGCTCCGGCCCCCACTGCGCCGCGCCCAGCATCGCGCCTTGCTCGTCGGCGTCGATGCTCGCGTAGATGTCGAAGAGCTGCGGCGGCACGTCGTCGATCATGCGCAGCGTGAGGTCGAAGCTCGCACCCGAGGCGAACGCTTCGTTCGCCATCGGCACGAGGATCTCGACGGTCGGCGCGGTGACGTCGGCACCCGGCGGCCCGAAGATCATCAACAGATCGCGGTAGCTGTTCTGCGTGTCGGGCTCGTCGCAGTTCGCGGCGTGCATCTCGGGGCAGTTCGCGGTGCTCTCGACGATGCCACCGTCGATCACCACGATGTGGTGGCACTCGTCCTCGAACGCAGGATCGGAAGCACCACCGACCGTGGGGAACAAGATGTCGGACTGCGAGTCGACGTGCTCGAGCCCCCACACGTGCGCGGCTTCCTGTCCGACCACCTTCGCGACGCTGCTCGCATCGCCGAGATCGAGCGAGAACGAGGTCTCGGCCTTGTTGGTGTTCCAGCAATCGATCGTTGGTGCGACGCCGGCGAAGCCACCTTCGGGCGCAGGCGTCCAGTTGCCGACCATCACCATGTCGTAGAGCGTGTCGTCGGGCGGCCGTTCGCCGACGACGGTGAGCGCGAAGTCTGCGACGTCGTTGCTCATCGCCTGCACGACCGCCGCGCGCGTCGCCGTGTCACCCGAGTAGGGCTCGACGAGGTCGTGCATGATCGTCGAGCAGTTCATCACCGGCCAGTCCGAGCCGTTGCAGTCCATCATCTGCCCGCCGTCGAAGTTGATGAACAGCACGCCGGGCTCGTGAAAGAGCCCACCTGCAGACGGATCGTCGACGGAAACGCGCGGTTGGAACGTCGGTGAAGTGGTCGGCAGCGCGAGGTCGCGCGCGTTCACCCCTGCGAGCGCGAGCCCAGCGAGCACGATCGTCGACGCCGCCATCCCATCGCATCATGCCCGGTGTTAGCTTCGTCGTACATGGGCTCGCCGTGGTGGGGACGCAAGGTCGCGCGGTTGCCTGCCGAAGGCGTCGCGATCGTCGCGACCGACCTGCAAGGCAACCTCGAAGACTTCCATGCGCTGCAGCGTGTGTGCGCGCGCGAGCGCGACGCGGGGCGACGGCCGATCCTCGTGCTGTGCGGCGACCTCGTGCATGGGCCCGACGAGGATCTCGTGCCCGAGCTGTGGCCCGAGCATCTCGGCTCGTTCTATCGCGATCGCTCCGACGAGCTCGTGCTCGAGTACATGGCGTGGTCGCGCGAGCACGAGACGGTGTGCTTGCTCGGCAACCACGAGCACGCGCACGTCGGCGGCCCGGTGGTGAGCAAGTTCCACCTCGACGAGGCCGCGGTGCTCGAGGAACGGCTCGGCGATCGCGTGCCCGAAGTGCGCGCGTTCATGTCGAGCTTTCCGCTCATCGCGGTCGCGCCGTGCGGGCTCGTGTGCACGCACGGAGCTCCGCGCGCGAGCGAGCCGGATCTCGAGGCGTTCGAGCAGCTGCGCTACGACGGCTTCGACGGCACGCCGCTGTGGCAGATGATCGACAACGGCACCGTCGGCGCGCTCTTGTGGGCGCGCGCCGCCACCGGTGATCAGGCGCGCGCGCTGCTCGACGCCACGCGCATGAACGATCGCCCCAATGCGTTCGTCGCGTACGGCCACGACATCGTGCGCGAGGGCTACGAGGTGATCGGCGACGAGCAGATCTGCGTGTCGACCTCGTTCGGTCTCTTCGACGCCGACAAGGTCTACCTGCGCATCGAGCTCGAACGCCGCTACTACGACGTGCACGATCTACGCGACGGCCACGAGATCCTGCCGCTGTATCCGGACGCGGACGGCGTCCCGGCGTCGCGGCTGTCGGGTGGGCCGAGATGATCGGGCTCGACGTCGTCGAGGTCGCGCGCATGGAGCGATTGCTCGCGCGCACCCCCGAGTTCGCGCGCTACTTCACTGCGGCGGAGCGCAGCGCATGCGCGTCGGCGCGTCGACCGGCGGAACGCTGGGCGCTGTGCTTCGCGGTGAAGGAAGCGCTGCTGAAATCGTTGGGTACTGGCGTGCTCGGATCGATCCCGCTGCGCGACATCGAGGTGAGCATCGGCGAGCGCGGCGCGGTGGAGCTCGTCGCGCACGGCGAAGCCCGGCTCGCGCTCGCCGACCGGCGCGCGTGGGCGAGCGCAGTCGTGCGCGCGGGCAAGGCGTGGGCGACGGTCGTGATCGAGCGGTAGCATCGCGGGCGCCGGCGTGATCGCGAAGCTCGTCAAGGTCGCCACGATCGTCATCGGGGTCGCGTATCCCGTCGTCGTGTACTTCGGGCTCACGCGATGGAGCGTGCGGCACGTCGCGATCGTGTTGCTCGCGATGATCGCTGCGAGCGTCGCGTTGCGCTTGCCGGGGCTCGATCGCGCACGCCTGCAGAGCGTCGTCGTTCCGATGCTCCCGACCATCGTGCTCTCCGCGATCGCGGGCGCGCTCGATCGCCGCTGGGCGCTGTTGCTCGTGCCCGTGATCGTCAATCTCGGATTGCTCTCGACCTTCGCCGCGAGCTTGCGGCCGGGCAAGCAGCCGATGGTCGAGCGCTTCGCCCGGCTGCGCGAGCCCGACCTCACGCCCGACAAAGTCGCCTACTGCCGCGCCGTGACCCGCGTGTGGATCGTGTTCTTCGCGGTCAATGCGGCGATCTCCGCCGCGCTGGCGCTCTGGGCCCCGCTCGAGTGGTGGACGCTGTGGTGCGGCGCGCTCGCCTATGCTTGCATCGGCCTCGTGTTCGCGATCGAGATCGCGGTGCGACGACGGCGGTTCGGGCCATGAGCTGGCCCCCGCTGCTGCCGTTCGGCCGCGCTGCGCCCGTGCTCGTCGACGAAACCGGCGAGCACGGTGTCGAAGAAGTGCGCGCGCGCGTGGGCGCGATCGCAGCGCAGGTCGGCAACGCGCGTGCGGTGATCGTCGCGTGCGAAGGTCGCTCCGACTTCGTGCACGCCGCGCTCGCGGCGTGGGGCAATCGCGCGGAGCTCGTGCTGCCGCCCAACCTGCGCCCCGCGGTGGTCGGCGCGCTCGCGCAGAGCACGGGTGCGGTGGTGTTGCACGACGGCCAGCAATCGCTCGGCGTCGACGTTCGCGAGATCGCGTCCGCGCACGGCGGCGCCGGCCTGCACGCGGATTCGATCGCCGACGATCGCCCGTTCACTGCGCTCTTCACCTCCGGCTCCACCGGCGAGCCCAAGCGCATCCCGAAGCTCGCGCGACAGCTGCTCGGTGAAGCGAAGCTCTTGGTCGACGCGTTCGCGATCGTGCCCGGCCTGCGCGTGCTCTCCACCGTGCCGCCGCATCACATCTACGGCCTGCTGTTCGGCGTGCTGGTGCCGCTGGTCGCGGGCGCGACGATCGTCGTCGACGCACCGCTGCTACCCGAGGAAGTCGCCGCCGCGGTCGCGAAGCATCGCGCCGACGTGCTCGTCGCCGCGCCCGTGCACCTGCGCGCGTTCGCGGTGCTCGAGCGGCACGCGCTCCACGGCATCGCGCGCGTGTTCTGTTCGGGCGGCCCGCTCGCGCGCGAGACCGCGGTGGTGATGCGCGAGCAGCTCGGCGCACCGGTGACCGAGGTGCTCGGTGCCAGCGAGACCGGCGGCATCGCGTGGCGCCTGCACGATCGCGATGCGCCCCCGTTCGTACCGCTGCCCGGCATCACGATCACCTGCGCGGACGAGGGCCGCATGCTGCTGCGCTCCCCGCTGCTCGACCCGCAGCTGAAGCAGCCCTATGCCACCGACGATCGCATCGCCGAAGTGCCCGGCGGTTTCACCCACCTCGGTCGCATCGACGACGTCGTGAAGATCGCGGGTCGTCGCGTCGCGCTCGGCGATGTGGAAGCGCGCGTGCGCTCGCTGCCGGGTGTCGACGACGTGGTCGCGTTGCGCGTCGCTGCGCACGACGGTCGCGGCGAAGCGATCGCATTGGTGGTCGCGACGCGCGTGCACCGACCCGAGTCGATCCGCGCGGGCCTCATCGCGTGGCTCGATCCGTCCACGCTGCCGCGCCGCATTGCATGCGTGGAAGCGTTGCCGCGCGAGCCCAACGGCAAGCTCGCGCGCAGCACTGCGCTCGCGCTCGTCGGCGAGCCGCTGCCCTCGACCGACGCGCCGACCTTGCGACTCATCGCGAAGGACGATGCGAGCGCGACGTGGGCGGTGGAGATCGATCGCGAGCTGCGCTGGTTCGAAGGCCACTTCCCCGGCGAGCCCTTGTTGCCCGGCGTCGTGCAGCTCGCCGACATCGCGCTCGCCGGCATCGCGCGCACTTGGCCCGAGCTCGCGGCACCGCGCCGTTTCCCGCGCGTGAAGTTCCTGCAGGCGATCGCACCCGGTGATCGATTGATCCTCGCGCTGCGTCGCCACAAGGGCGCCACCGTCGAGCTCGATCTGCGGCGCGGCGACGAGACCTGCATGCTGGGTAGTGTCGTCTTCGAGTAGACTCGCGAGACGATGGAGCTCGACGTCGCGATCATGGGGGGTGGCCTCGCGGGCGCGGCACTCGCGAGGCAGCTGCGGCGACGCCTGCCCGACCTCTCGATCGGCCTCTTCGAGCGCAACGACGACGGCGGTTGGAAGGTCGGCGAGTCGAGCGTCGAGATCGCCTGCAACTACTTCGTGCGGCGGCTCGGGCTCTCGACCTACCTGTTCCAAGAGCACCTGCCGAAGAACGGGCTGCGCTTCTTCTTCGACTCGGAAGCGCGCGACCAACCGATCGAGAAGCTCGGCGAGATCGGTGGCCTCGGCGGCATGCCGTTCCATCCCTCGTTCCAGCTCGATCGTCGGCGGCTCGACGCCGATCTGCGCACGATGAACATCGCCGACGGCGTGCACGTGAAGAGCGATGTGAAGGTGACGCAGGTGCGGCCGGGCAGCGGCGGCGAGCGCCATGCGTTCACACTCGACGACGGCACCGAAGTGCGCGCGCGTTGGCTCGTCGACGCCAGCGGTCGCGCGCGTCTGCTCGCGCGTGCACAAGGCGAGTCGCGTCGCGACACCGGCCACGATCTCGCCGCCGCGTGGGGGCGCGTGCGCGACTTCGTCGACATGGATCAGAGCGGCACGCAGGCGTGGCGCGATCGCGTGCGCAACAGCAGTCGCTTCCTCTCCACCAACCACTTCATGTATCCGGGCTACTGGATTTGGTTCATCCCGCTGTCGCGCGGCGTGATGAGCATCGGAGTGGTCTGCGATCGCGCGCTCTTCCGCGAGGAGTGGCGCACCGTGCCCGGGTTGCTCGCGTTCTGCCGCGAGCACCGAGCACCCCGTGATCTGTTGGAAGGCTGTACGCCGCTCGACGCGATGGGCTACGGCCATGTGCCCTACGCGTGCGATCGCTTCTTCTCGCCCGATCGTTGGGCACGCGTCGGCGAGGCCGGTGCGTTCACCGATCCGCTCTACAGCCCGGGCTCCGATTTCATCGCGATCGAGAACGACTACACCACCGAGCTGATCGCGATGGATCTCGCCGGTGCGACGCAGACCGAGCTCGCCGAGCGCTGCGATCTCTACGATCAGTTCGTGCAGTTCCGCTTCGACGCCACGATCCTGCTCTATCGCGATCTCTACTGCACGCTCGGGTCCTACGAGCTCTTCGGGCTCAAGTGGGACTTCGACATGCACTGCTACTACAACCTCTGGTACGACGCGTACGCGCAGGACAAGCACCTCGAGCCCGCGAGCGTGCGCGACCAGCTCGCGCTGCGCGGACCGATCCTCGCGCAGCTCGCCAACTTCTCGAAGCTCTTCCGCGATGCCGCCGCGGAGATGCGTGCACGCGGCGACTACTTCAAAGGCAACCTCGAGGTGTACTCGCACGCGCTGCGTGCGGTCGACTTCGCGACCGAGATCGGGCTGCCGCGCCCGCGTAAACAGATCTTGCGCGGCGTGTCTGCGATCGCAAATCGTACGCGGGCCGGCATCATCAAGCTGCTCGACGGCCAGCACGTCGAAGTGGCGCCGTGGCCACTCGGCGAATACATGCTCGCGCGCGACCTCCGGGTCGCCGGGCGCTTGGAGTAGTGCGATGCAGACCGAGAATCTCGTCGACGGGCAGTGGATCGCGGCGCACGGCGGCGGCCGCTTCGATGTGGTCGATCCCGGCACGGACGAGGTCGTCGCGACCGTGCCCGCCGGTGGTGAGGTCGAGGCGCGCGCCGCCGTCGATGCCGCGCTCGCTGCGTTGCCGCCGTGGCGCGCGTTGCCGGCCGATCAGCGCGCACAGCCGCTGCGCAAGCTCTCGGAGCTGATGCTGCAGCAGCAGACCGAGCTGGGAAAGCTGCTCACGCGCGAGCAGGGCAAGCCGCTCGCAGAAGCGAAGGGCGAGATCGCCTACGCGGCGTCGTTCCTCGAGTGGTCCGCCGAGGAGGCGCGGCGTGTCGGTGGCGAGTACATCCCGGCTGCGCACGCGAACAAGCGCATCGTGGTGATGCGGCAGCCGATCGGCGTGGTCGCGGCGATCACTCCGTGGAATTTTCCGGCGGCGATGATCACCCGCAAGATCGGTCCGGCGCTCGCGGTCGGATGCACCGTGGTGATCAAGCCCGCCGAGCAGACACCACTCACCGCGCTCGCGCTCGGCGAGCTCGCGATCGCGGCCGGTTTTCCGCGCGGTGTGCTCAACATCGTCACCGGCGATCCCGATGCGATCGGCCGCACGTGGCTGGCCGATGCGCGCGTGCGCAAGCTGAGCTTCACCGGCTCGACCGAGGTCGGTCGCATCCTCATCGGGCGCGCCGCGCAGCACGTCACCAAGCTGTCGCTCGAGCTCGGCGGACACGCACCGATGGTGGTGTTCGACGACGCCGACGTCGACGCGGCGGTCCGCGGTGCGATCGTGTCGAAGCTCCGCAACGCGGGCCAGACCTGCATCTGCCCCAATCGCTTCTACGTGCAATCGGGCGTGCACGATGCGTTCGTCGCGGCGCTGCAGCGCGAGCTCGCGGGCATGAAGATCGGATACGGGCTCGACGACGGGAGCGTGCTCGGTCCGCTCATCGACGACGACGCGGTGGCGAAGGTGCGCGAGCACGTCGACGATGCGCGCGCTCACGGCGCGACGCTGCGCAGCGGCGGTGAATTCGTGCGCCCGCGCGCCGGGCTCACGCAGCGCTTCTGCCAGCCCACACTCCTCGACGGCCTCGACGGCTCGATGCGCATCGCGGCGGAGGAGACCTTCGGTCCCGTGGTCGCAGTGCGTCGCTTCGATCACGAAGCACAGGCCATCGAGTGGGCCAACGATTCGCCCTACGGCCTCGCGTCGTACCTCTACACCCGCGATCTCGTGCGCGCATTGCGAGTCGCCGAAGCGTTGGAGACCGGCATCGTCGGTCTCAACGACGGTGCGATCTCCACCGCACAGGCGCCGTTCGGCGGCATGAAGGCGTCGGGCTGGGGTCGCGAAGGCGGCAAGTGGGCGCTCGATCAGTTCGTCGAGATCAAGTACGTATCGATCGCAATGTGATCGATCGGCCGATCGTTCGCGAATCGAAAATGTGGGTCGAAACTCTCGCACGATCGGCGTATGAAAAGATGGCGCGTACGCGCCTACGATCCGGTGCTGGGAGTCGGCATCCACTACGACAGCGCGTGGTCGCGCTTCTGCACGAGCCACGCACACCTCGTCGATTTCGTGTCGGTGGATCCGCAGCGATTATGTAGCGAGATCGATCGCGATACACCGCAGCGTTTCATTCCGTTACCGTCCGAAGTCGCTGCGATCGATGCGCTCGCCGAGCGGAGGCCGGTCATCGCGCACGGCGTCGCGCTCGACGGCGACTTCGAGCGCGTGATCCACTGGCGCGGACGGTTCGACTTTCGCTGGGTCGTGCTGCACGCGCGCGGGCCGACCGACGAATCGACGCTCGCACGGCTCGTCGTAGGCGCGCAAGCGCGGCTCGACTGTCGTGTCGTCATCGCCGACGTCCACCCAGCCCTCGCCAATCGGATCTGTGCGGCCACCGGTTGTGGCGCGGTGCTCGACCTGCGCGACGACCCCGCGCTCGATCCCCGGCACGTGCAGGAGATTCGCGTCGCCGGCAGCGACGGCAGCATGCGGCTCGACGCGCCGCACGGCGTGGTGCCGCGCGCGACGTGGCGCGCGCTCGACCGCTTGCTCCCGCAGCTCCCGAAGCTCCGCGCGATCACGCTCGTGCTCGACGAATCACAGCACGCGTCGCTCGGCGCCGACGGTGTCGCCGCGCAGCTCGAGCTCGCGCGTGCGGCCTGGAATCGCTACCGCACCCCACGCCGATGAACGGCTTGGCTATGATCGACGCGGATGTCCGACGAGGACGCGCTGCGCCGGCGGATCGCCGAGCTCGAGGCCGAGGTGCGTGCACTGCGGGCGTTCGAGCACGCGCCGTATCGCGCGATCGTCGAGGACATGTCCGAGCTCATCGTGCGCTGGCTGCCCGACGGCACGCGCTTGTTCGTCAATGACGCGTACTGCCGGCTGTTCCGCGCGGATCGCAGCGAGCTCGTGGGCACCTCGTTCTGGCCGCTGGTCGACTCCGCGGATCGCGAGCGCGTGCAGAAGCGGCTCGCGGCGCTCACGCCCGACGACGCGGTCACGATCGGGCGTCATCGCGCGCTCGCACCCGACGGCGGCAAGCTGTGGATGGAGTGGGTCGATCGCGCGGTGTTCGACGAGCATGGCACGATCGTCGAGATGCAATCGGTCGGGCGCGACATCACCGAGCGCGTGCAGCTCGAAGAGCACGCGCGCCGGGTGGAGAACGCGGACGCGGTCGCGCGCGTCTCGGCCGCGATTGCCCACGACCTCAACAACCTCCTCACGGTCGTGGTCGGCGAGCTCAGCATGCTGCCGCGCACGTCCGAGCTCGAGACCGTGCGCGTCGCGGTCGCCGACATCGGCGAGCTGGTGAAGCGGCTGGGCTCGCTGCGCTTCGGCAACGTGCTGCGGCCGCGTCCGGTCGATCTCAACGCGCGGGTGCAACGGCTGCGCGGGCTGTTGACCGAGGTGACCGGCGACAGCGTGCTGTTGACCTGCGAGCTCGCGATCGAGCCGTGCGTGATCCGTGGCGATGCGACGCAGATCGATCAGGTGCTGCTCAACCTGGTGAAGAACGCTGCCGAAGCGATGCCCACGGGTGGCGAGGTGAAGGTGATGACGCGACTCGATACGCAGCGCACGCGCGCGATCCTCGAGGTCGCCGACACCGGCGCGGGCATCAGCGCGGAGGTGATGCCGCGCCTCTTCGATGCGAACGTGTCGACCAAGCCGCACGGCCAGGGCCTCGGGCTCGCGACCGTCAAGACGATCGTCGAAGGCCACGGCGGCGAGGTGCACGTGCACAGCTCGGCCGGCGGTGCGCGCTTCGAGCTCGAATTTCCCGCCGCTCCGGCGGGCTGATCGCCGTCCTGGACGCACGAGCAAGCGACTGCGACGGACGGACAATGACGTCCGCGCGCATCGAGCCATACTCGCGCCGTGAAGATCGCAATCCTCGGCACCGGTGCGGTGGGTCAGACGTTCGCGGACAAGCTCTCGTCGCTCGGACATGCGGTGATGGTGGGCACGCGCGACGTCGCGGAAACGATGGCGCGCGACAAGCCCGACATGATGGGCAACCCGCCGTTCTCGGCCTGGTGCGCGCAACATCCCAAGGTCGCCGTCGGCACGTTCGCCGAAGCGGCTGCGCACGGCGAGCTCGCGTTCTGTGCGTTGTCGGGCGCAGGTGCGGCCGCGGTGGTGAAGAGCGTCGCGACGCAGCTGGCCGACAAGATCCTCGTCGACATCTCCAATCCGCTCGACTTCAGCAAGGGCTTCCCACCGTTTCTGTCGGTCTGCAACACCGACTCGTTGGGCGAGCAGATCCAACGCGACGCGCCGAAGACGAAGGTCGTGAAGACGCTCAACACGGTGAACTGTCTCGTGATGGTGAACCCCGCGTTGGTCACCGCCGGCGAGCACACCGCGTTCATGAGCGGCAACGATGCTGGCGCGAAGGCCGAGGTCGGCAAGATCCTGCGCGAGTGGTTCGGCTGGAAGGACGTCGTCGATCTCGGCGACATCACCACCGCACGCGGTACCGAGCAGCTCCTGCCGATCTGGGTGCGGCTCTACGGCGCGCTCGGTACTGCGACGTTCGGCTTCAAGGTCGTGCGATAGACGAGCGCGCGTGACTCACGGACAGACTGCGGCCCGCGAGCGCTCGCACGCGACGTCCTTGTTGCCACACTCGCCGCAACCACAGCTCGCCGCGTAGTACTGCACGCTCGGATTGCTCGCGCACGTGCACAGGCTCGGCGCGCACTCGGGTGCCATCGCGCACATGCCACCGGCGGGCACGATGCCGTCGAGGTTCATCGGTCCCGACGCGCAGCCGTCGAGGCCGCAGCCTTCGAACGTGTCGAGGTACTGCATGCAGGCGGGCTCGCCGCTGCTCGAGCCGGAGCCCTCGTCCGCGGCCTGCGTGCTCGCCTGGCTCGCGTTCGTGGCCGTGGTGATCGTGGCGTCGTTGGGATCGCTCTCGCCGCACGCGAAGAGCAGCAACGAGGCGAGAGCGAACTGATGCGCGCGGGCGAGCATGATGAGGGCATCGTATTCGTGGGACAGTTCGATTGGAACCGTCACGCGCGACGTGCTACGGTGAGCACGGCTCGCGTTGGAGCCGGTTGGGTTGGAATGACATGGTGGAAGTCGGGCGGTTGCGCACGGTCGCGGTGATCTTGTCGGCGTTGGGCGTGTCGGCGTGCACCAGCCCGATCACGGTGAGCTCGGAGGGCAACGCCGAAGGTGACGAGGCGCCGACGAGCGGCGACGAGTCGCCCACCGGCCCGGACTCGTATCCCGACGACGGCGCCGACGGTGGGAGCTGCTACACCGACACGCACGACGAGCTCGTGTGCCTCGATCCCGAGGGCGGCAGCACGGGATCGGTGACGTTCGGTGCGGTCGAGAGCTCGTCGGAATCCGGCGGCACCAGCTCGAGCGGAAGCGAGACGAGCGGAAGCGAGACGACCGGAAGCGAGACCAGCGGGAGCTCGAGTGGTGACGCGTCGACCGGCAGCTCGAGCGAGAGCGACAGCAGCACGAGCGGTGGCGGTGGCACCTGTCAGTCACCCGAGGACGTGCGCGAGGCGAATCCGTGCGCGGAAGGCTGGGCGCTCGACGTCGAGGGACCGGCGATGAAGAACGGGCAGTGCTGCTACACGGTCACGTGCGAGGCGACGTCGTGCAGCAGTGGGCGACCGTTCGTCGTCGACGAGGCCGCGCGCGTCGCCGCGGTGCGACGGCGCGACGACTGGTACGACGCCGCGCGTATCGACGTGCGTGCGCTGGATGCAGCGACGCGTGCAGAGCTGGCGGCGGCATGGCTCGCCGATGCGCAGGCCGAGCACGCGTCGGTGGCATCGTTCGCTCGCTTCGCGCTGGAGCTGTTGTCGATCGGTGCACCGCCGGAGCTGGTCGCGGATGCGCACGCGGCCGCGCGCGACGAGATCGAGCACGCGAAGATCTGCTTCGCATTGGCGAGCGCGTACGCGGGCGTGCCGCAGGGACCAGGGCCGCTCGCGGTCGACGGCTCGCTCGCGCGCTGCGGTGATCTCTACGCGATCATCCGCGCGACCGTCGAAGAGGGCTGTGTCGGCGAGACGTTGGCCGCGCTCGAAGCCGAGGCTGCGGTCGCGCGCGCGACCGATCCGGTGGTGCGCGCCGCGTTGACGCGCATCGCCGGAGACGAAGCGCGTCATGCCGCGCTCGCATGGCGCGTGGTCGCGTGGGCGCTGGGCAGCGGCGCGCCATCGGTGCGTCGCGCGGTGCTCGATGGGCTCGCGGCCGGCGAGCGCACCATCGCCCCGCGCATCGCCGCGACCCCGATCGCGGACGGCGAAGGTCGGCTCGGTCGCGATCGTCGCAACACATGGGTGCGCTCGGCATGGACCGAGGTGCTCGCACCG
>DASZPU010000695.1:0-3891 GCA_035550195.1 Nannocystaceae bacterium | reverse complement strand
ATGGACCCGAACCACCACTCGGCACCGAAGCCGATGAAATGATCGACCTTGCGCAGCGCGAACACGTCGTCGCTGGGATAGAGGCGCCGCGCACCGTCGTCGCGGAAGCTGAGCACGTAGATCAAGCGGATGTGCGGGCGCGCGTAGTTGCCACGGCCCGCCGGCGTCAGGAACGGCACGAAGCCCAGCCGGCCCATTTGTGCGAACTGCGGCACTTGATCGTTGCCCTTCGGCACGAGCACGCCACGGCGCTGCGCTTGATAGCTGCCTTCGAGCGACAGCCCGGCGATCTTTCCGAACCACACCGTGGGGCGCAGGACCACGATGCCTTCGCCGACGTCGTCGACGTCGAGGCCGGGGCTCGCGTTGCGGAACGATCGCCAGTACGAGCCCATCAACAGCCCGAACGGTCCCACTTCGTAGTTGCCGCTCGCCGCCACGACGATCTCGCGCGCGCCCTTGCTGGTCTTGTCGGGCGCGAGCCGTGACGGTGCATTGAGCTCGCCGTACGCCGCGAGCCCACCGGCATAACGGAACACCAGGTTGAGGTGCGTGCTACGTACGCCGCTGAACAAGCCGAGCTGCGTGCCGACCACGAAGCCCTGATCGCGCGGAAGGTTCTCGTACTGCTGGGTCTCGCGCTCGCGCTGCGCGCTCGTGGTGAAGTGCATCTCGCCGTAGACGACCGGCTTGAATCCGCCGCTCTTGCCGATGGGAAAGATGTGGCTGAGCTTCGCGCTCGAGATCGACTTCTGGCGATCGGTGATGCGCACCGACTGGCCCCCGAGCTGACCGAGTGGCTTCGGTCGCGTCGCGTCCTGGTAGAAGAACGGATTCTGCGGCTGGTTCACGCCCGAGTGCAGCTTGAGCACGAGGTTGGGGATGAACTCGTAGCTGAGCCCGCCACCGAGCGTGTTGAGGTTGTCGAGCGGCCAGAAGTTGAGCAGGTAGATGTCGTCGCCGCGGTACATCCGCGAGCCCGCCCACACCTTCAGGTGCTTCAGCCCGAGCCCCGAC
The DNA here is from genome assembly GCA_035550195.1 of Nannocystaceae bacterium. Lineage (GTDB taxonomy): Bacteria > Myxococcota_A > Polyangia > Nannocystales > Nannocystaceae > Xiheibacterium. Next base: position 2,874 of record DASZPU010000695.1, on the reverse strand, counting down.
TCCTCGATATAGAGGTTGCGGACCGCGAGCTTCGCGTCGAACTCCGCGTTGTAGTGGAACATCGGGTTGCCGAGCGCCATCGTGGCGACGACGCGCGTGTAGGCCCCGGTCTCCTCCCAGTAGTCCTCGCGACGCAGCTCGAGCTCGGCATAGTTCGACTCGTCGAGCCGCGAGCCGAACGCGACGATGTCGGCGTCACGACCGGCGCGACCGCGATGATCGCCGCCCGCGATGACGCGACCGTACGAGCCGAAGTGGAAGCCTTCGGCGTAGTCCGGGGTGTGGTTGTCGGCGGAGTCGCCGGCGCCGCCACCGATCGTCGGCTTGGGCTGCGCTTGCTTCGACGCTTTCGCCGGCGGTTGTTCCGGACCGACCTTCGGCTGCGCTTGTCGTGCACCGATCTGCTCGACTTGCTGCTCGAGCTCGTCGACGCGCTTGCGCAGCGCTTCGAGCTCGGCGTCGACGTCGTTCGTGGTCGGTGGCGTCGGTTCCGGCTCGACGGGCGTCGGCTCGCTCGGCGTCGGTTCGCCCGCAGGCGCGGGCTCGGCTGCGTGCACACGCGTTGCAGCGCCGATGAGCGCACACGCGACGAGCAGCGGAGCGAGGTCGTTTCGGCCGAGCATGAAGCGGGCGGACTGTACCCGATCGACAACCCCGTTGCGGAAGCCGATCTCGCAGTTGGCTACCAGTTCGGTTCTGGACGCACGCCAACCTCGTTGGCGCATCGCGACGAGAAAACCGCCGCGGGGAACCTGACCCACTGGCACGGCGTGTGTACTGCCAGGAAGGGCGGCGCTGCTCGTAGTGATGCGCCGCGAGGGAATCGTCATGGTGAACATGCGTCGCATCGGCGCGCGGGTATGCATCTGCGCGTCGGCAATCGGGCTCTCTGCGTGCCTCGATCATCCACTCAAGCCGGTCGAGTACGACAGCGAAGGCGTGGGCAGCGGCAGCTTGCCGCTCGCGCTCAATCGCGATGTCGACATCCTCTTCGTGATCGACAACTCGGGCTCGATGGCGGAGGAGCAAGCTACGCTCGCGCGCAACTTCGAGCAGTTCATCGCGGTGCTCGAGCGCGCGGACGTCAACGCCAACTACCGCATCGCGATCACGACGACCGACAACGCCAACGTCTCCTACTGCGGCGAGAACGGTCCCGAGTCCGGCCGCTTCCAGCTGCAGAGCTGCCGCGATCGCGCCAACGAGTTCATCTACAACGGCGACGATCACTTCGCCGATGCGTGCGAGTCGGTGTGCGATCACCCCGGTCTCGCGGTGTTGCCGAGCTGGACGTCGGCCGACAAGGAGGAGAAGCCGCGCCCGTGGATCGAGCGCAACGGCTCGTTCACGAACCTGCCCGACGGCATCACCACCAGCGACGCGTTCGAGTGCTTCGGCCCGCAGGGCATCGCGGGGTGTGGCTTCGAGTCGACGCTCGAGTCGATGCGACTCGCGCTCACGCGCGCCGAGTCGGCGAAGGAGCTGAACTACGGCTTCGTGCGCCCCAACGCGTTGCTCGCGGTGGTGCTCGTCACCGACGAAGAGGATTGCTCGTCGCGCAAGGACGCGGAGTTCGCCACTGTCTGGCGACCCGACGGCAACAAGGTGTTCTGGAGCGATGCGAACCAAGACGAGCCGCAGCCGAGCTCCGAGGTGTGCTGGTACGCGGGCGTCGAGTGCAGCGGCGGTCCGGGCACGTACGACGAGTGTCATCCCGCCGATCTCGGCATCGATGGCGAGCCCACCGATCCCGATCACTCGGTGCTCTACAGCGTGCAGACGTACATCGACTTCCTGCAGAAGGTCGAGGAGCAGAAGCGCACCTACAACTCCGACGCGGAGGTGCTGGTCGCGGTGCTGAGCGGCGTGCCGGCGGGCTACGAAAAGGGAATGTCCGAGATCGTCTATCACGACGGTACCGGTGCCGACGCGCAGTACCAGCTCGACAACGGCATCGGGCCCGGCTGCAAGAGCGGCAACGGGCTCGCGGTGCCGCCGGTGCGACTGCGTGCATTCGCCGAGGCCTTCCAGCTCGGCGACGAGCTCGCGGATCGCAACATGTACTCGGTGTGCGAAGAGAACTACGCGCCGGCGCTCGATCAGATCGCGTCGCTCATCGGCAAGCAGCTTCGTCCGCCGTGCATGACGAGCTGCGTCGCCGACACCGATCCGGTGAGCAAGGGCCTCGACCCCACCTGCACGCTGGAAGAGAGCTTCGCCGATGTCGACGGCAACATGCACGAGGTGAAGGTGCCGAAGTGCGAAGGCACGACCGCGCAGCCGCACTTCCCCGAAGGCAGCGAGGTCTGTTGGATCGCGCGCACCGACGGCGAGGACGACGGCGATCCCGATCTCACCGACGACATGAACGAGGCCTGCGTCGAAGAGGGCTGGAACCTCGAGTTCGAGGTGTTGCGTACGCCCGAAGGCGAGCGCACCGGCTACAGCACGGTCACCGCCGACTGCGTCGTGTCGCAATCGCCGGAGACCGACTGCCCGAACCTCGGGCGCTGACCGATCACGCCTGCGCCGGCACGGTGGTGCCGAGCAGGCGCAGCAGCAGCTCGTGCTGCACCGGCTTCACCATGTGCTCGTCGAAACCCGACGCGAGCGCGCGCTCGCGATCGGCGGCCTGACCGTAGCCGGTCAGCGCCACGACGAGCATCTGGTCGCGGCCGTGCATCTTGCGGAGTCGCTGCGCGACCTCGAAGCCGTCGATGCCGGGCAAGCCGATGTCGACCAGCGCGACCGCGGGCTTGATCTTCTCGACCAGTGCGACGCCGGCCGCACCGTCGCGCGCGCCGTGGCAGTCGTAGCCGAAGCTGCGCAACAGCTCGCAGAGCAGCTCGCGGCTGTCTTCGTTGTCCTCGATCA
>DASZPU010000694.1:0-4045 GCA_035550195.1 Nannocystaceae bacterium | reverse complement strand
GCGCCGATGGCCCGGGCATTCGCGTCGGTGAAGACGATCGCCGAGCTCGGCCCCGCGCTCGCGGCGTTGGAAGCCGCGCTCGCGGAGCCGCAGCGCCTCGCCGGCTAGGGCTCCACGCGGTAGGCCTCGCCATCGTCGATGGCGCCGCCTTCGTGCCCGTTGTCGTGATCGACGGCGACCACACACGCGGCTTCGGTCGCATTGCCCGAGCCATCCACCACGGTGAAGCCGATGGTGTAGACGCGCCCGTTGCTGCCGCCTTGTCGCTCGCTGCGCAGCTGCACCGCATCGCTCGCGACGATCACGATGTCGCCCGAGGTGTGGCCGTCACCGTTGTCGTCGTCGGGCTCGTCGCTGGTCACCCAGTCGATCGCCGCGGTCCAGTCGTCGTCGCAGTCGATCACCTCGTCGATGCAATCGTCGAGCGTGAAGTCGTGCAGCTTGTGATTCGGCGGCCACATCGACAGGTCGTTCAGCTCGACCACCGGCGCGACCGCATCGGTCACGGTGAGCTCGGTGGTGCACACCGAGTTGTCGTCGGCATCGACCACGACGATGTCGTAGTGGCCGGGCGGGAACGGTCCGGGGATCGCTTGCAGGTCCACCGAGTCGCACTGCCCCGCGTCGAGCTGCACGTAGATCTGATCCGGGACGCTCGCGTCGTTGCAGTCGAGCGACAGTGGCTCGCTGCACGCCCATCCGCCGTTCGGCACGTCGGCCGCGTCCTCGACGCACACGGGTCGATGGAGCGGAACGACACGTCATCGTCGACTCGACACGCCGCGATCGTGATGCACGCGGCGATGATCTTGCGGTTGTTCATGGCGCTCGTGTGACCGCGCCCAGGCTAGCCACTCCAAGCGGCGCGTCAGCCGACGTTGCGAGCGAGCACACTCGCATTGCGCGCGATCAACCGCACGCGCCGCCGTCGAGCACGAGCTTCTCACCCTCGATCGTGAACTTGGTGTCGAAGGCCTTCGCTTGCGTCACCACGCGGTCACGCACGCGCTTGCCCATGCCACCGGTCGCGGGCACCGGGTGTTGCACCGGCGTTCGCTTGATATACGCGGGGTGAAATGCAGCACCTTCGATACAACGGCCGTCGTCGCGCACGCGCACGTGCAGCACGCCGGTGAGCCGCGGGATGTCGTTGGTGTTCTCGAACAGGAAGTTGCCGAGCGAGTACGCGATGAGTCCGTGCTGGTAGCGCTCGATGCCCTGGAGCACGTGCGGATGGTGACCGATCACCATCGCAGCACCGGCGTCGATGAGCGCGTGCGCCGACTTCACCTGCTGGTAGTTGGGCTCGGGCGCGTACTCCTCGCCCCAGTGCACGGTGACGATCACGAGATCGTGATCGGCCTTCGCTTGCTCGACGAGCGGCACGATCTTCGCGGGGATCTCGTCGGTCTGCAGGTACGGCACGATCGGTCCGCCCTCGCGCACCGGCGAGTTCGTGCGCGTGGTGATCGCGATGAGCCCGAGCTTCCAGCCGTTCTTCTCGAGCGTGTCGACGCGGAAGAACGGCGGCTCGGTGTGCGCGACGCCGAGCGGCACGATGCCGAGCTCGGTGAGCACCTCGGGCGTCTGCGTGGTGCCCTCTTTGCGTTGATCGTACCAATGGTTGTTGGCGAGGCTCATCGCATCGAAGCCCGCCTTCACGAGGTGCTCGGCGTGCTGCTTCGAGGCGCCGAAGCGATAGCGTGAGCCGATCGGGCTGTCGGCCGGGAGGTCGCGCACGATCGGCGTCTCGAGGTTACCGATGAGCACGTCGGCCTCGAGATCGGGTTGGATCTCGTCGAACACCTGGTGATCGCCTTCGGGGATCGGGTCGTAGCCGCTCGCGCGGTAGCGGCCGAAGATCACGTCGCCGACGAACGCGAGCTCCAGCACGGCGTCGCGTTGCGGCGGCGCGGGCTCGACCTTCGCAGCGTCCGGTTGCGCTGCGACCGGCTCGGCCTTCGCATCACTCGCAGGGTTCTGCGCCGCCGTCGTCGTGCTCGGCGTGCTCGCGGCGTGCTTCGTGTCGGCCGGTGCATCGGCATTCTTCGGCGCGCAAGCGAGCAGCAACGCGAGCGAGAGCGACGAGCCCCGGAGCATCCGCGGACCATAGCCCGCATCTGCGCCCGGCTCCAAGCTTCACGATCGCGGGAACGCGCGGCTGCACTGGTCGAGCAACCACGGCCATTCGCCGCCTTGGTCGTCGAGCAGGAGCTGCACGCAGCTCGCGGCGGCCGGCGAGGTCTCGGCCTCGCACGCGCGCAGATCCGCGTCGTGGGTCGCCCGCAGCGCCGCGCGTTGCTCCGTCGCGTCCACTTCGGTCACGACGTAGAGCTCGACGGCGGCCGTCAACATCGCCGCGCACGCATCGTGTGCGCTCGGCAGCGGATCCGGCAGTCGCGGTGCGATGCGCTCGCGCAACGCACGGGCCTCGCGATCGTAGTCGGGCTGATCGCCGAGACCGCGCGAGGGATTGCCGACGTTGAGCACGCGTCCTCGTTCGCCCGCGCTGTCCTGCGCCGGCACCGGCTTGCCGGGCGGATCGCCGGCGCACGAGCACGCGGTGCCGCTGGCCCCCAAGAGGCCCAGCAGCGCCACGCAAAAGCGATCGCGGCGCACGAGCATCGCCGCTACGATAGCCCAACATGTCGCGCTGGACGATCTTGCCGTTGTCCTTCCTCGCCACTTCGCTCGTCGCCGGTCGCGCGCACGCCGTGCCCACCGAGCCGAACACGCTGACCAACCCGCTGGTGACCGCGAGCACGTGCACGAACTGCCACAGCTTCGGCAACCTCGAGCCGGCGCAGGAGGATCCTCTATACGCGCCGTGGTTCGGGTGGCAGGGCACGATGATGGCGAACGCGGCCCGCGATCCGGTGTTCTGGGCGGGCGTCGCGATCGCGAGCCAGGATCAACCGGGTGGGACGACCGATTGCGTGCGCTGTCACGCACCGCGTGCGTTCCTCGAGGGGCGCGGCGAAGCGATCGCGATCGACGAGCTGCAGGCCGATGATCTCGCGAGCGTCGAGTGCGAGCTGTGCCATCGCGCGCTGGACGAAGCCGGTCCCGTCGGCAACGCGCGCTACGCCATCGACGACGTGCTCGTCGGCATGCAGGTGCCGCGGCGCGGACCGTTCGCGTACGAGGACGACGTCGGCACGCCGCCGCACTCGTTCATCCAAGATCCGTACATCGGCTCGTCACGCTTGTGCGGCACGTGCCACGACGTCACCACGCCGACCGAGCGCGTCGACGATGCCGGCACCGGGCTCGGCATCCAGTTCAACGAGCAACGCACGTACAGCGAGTGGCTCAACAGCTCGTTCGCGGTGGACGGCAACGACTTCCGTTCGTGCCAGGACTGCCACATGCCGGCGGTCAGCGACATGCCGGGCTGCTTCGACAACGCGAATGCCGGGCACAGCCACGCCACCGGTGGGCGTCGTCACGATCTCGTCGGTGCGAACCGCTTCATGCTGCAGCTCTTGCAGCAGGTGTACGGCAACAGCGGCACCGGTGACATCGACGACTTCTTCTTCGATACCTCGATCGAGCGGCTCGACGAGCTGATCGCGACTGCGGCGACGATGGCAGCCACCGGCCCGCGCTCGGTCGATCTCGGTGAAGGGCTCGCGGGGCTCGACGTCACCGTCACCAACGAGAGCGGCCACAAGCTGCCCAGCGGCTACTCCGAGGGCCGCGTGATGTGGATCGAAGTGGTCGCGAGCTACGGCGACGAAGTGGTGTGGAGCTCGGGGCGCTGGACGCAGGGCACCGGGTTCGAGAGCGACGATCAGCTGCGCGCGTATCGAGCGACCGCGGAGGACTTCGCGAGCGGCGACACCTTCCATCTGCTGCGCAACAACCACTGGGTGGAAGACACGCGCATTCCCCCGCGTGGGCTGGTGCAGGACATCGAGACCGATCCGGTCGGCGATCGCTACACGCTGCAGGGCGACGGCACGTGGCCCAACTCCGACAGCACGAGCTACGCGTTCGATGCCAACACCACGGTGGTCGACGCGACGCCGGAGGTCACCGACGA
>DASZPU010000693.1:0-5383 GCA_035550195.1 Nannocystaceae bacterium | reverse complement strand
CGACGGCGGTGATGCAGGCGAGGGCGGCGACGATGGTGTCGACGACGGCGGCTCCGACGAGGGTGACGTGCCGATGCCTGCGCTGCCGCAGGGCTACGGCCTCGACGACGGCGCGCAGGGCTGCGGTTGCGCGAGCGGCCGCGCGTGGCCGGGCGGTGCGGTGCTGGTCGTGCTCGCCGCGGTGCGACGACGACGGCGTGCCGCGGGGTCGTAGCGCGACGTGCTACCGTCGCCGCGTGCGCGCTCGATCGCTCTTCGCATCGCTCCTCTTCGCGTCCGCGTGCGTGAAGATCACGACCGACGATGCACGCGATGCGCGTGCACAGCCGGCGCCGGCCCCGGTCGAGACCAAGCGTGCGGTCGAGCCGACACCGACGCCGAGCGAAGCACCGCCGCCGACCGCCGCCGACGCGGACGCGCCCGTGCCGGGCTTCGACGTGCGCGAGCCCGTGGCGGCCGAGCCGATCGGCGTGACGCTGATCGAAGCGGGCGCCGAGCCCCGCGAACGTCTGCAGATCCGCGGCACGGTCGGCGCGCATCGCAAGCTCCGCATCGAGCTCGGGCTCGCGGCCGCGATGCACGTCGGCACGCGCGACGTGCCGCCCACCAAGCTGCCCGCGCTGCAGGTCGTGCTCGACACCGAGGTGCTCGAGGTGACGCCCGCGCGCACCACGATCGCGATCGTCGTCACCGAAGTGATCGTGCCGAGCGACGCGTCGTCGTCGGTGCGCGTGCAGCAAGCGATCACGCGCACGGCCGACGAGCTGCGCGCGACGAAGGGCAAGATCGTGCTCGCAGCCGACGGCCGCATCGAGAGCTTCGCGCTCGCGGGTGAAGGTGCAGCGGGCAAGCAACCGGGGCTAGAGCCCGAGCTCGGCGGGCTCGCGGCGGCGTTGCAGGAGATGTTGCCGCTCGTGCCGAGCGAGCCGATCGGCGACGGTGCACGTTGGCGCGCGGTGCAACAAGTGAAGCGCGACACGGTCACGCTGCAACAGGTCGCGGAGTGGACGGCGAAGCGCGACGCGGAGGGCATCGTGCTCACCGCATCGTCGGAGCACGTCGTCGTCGCGCCACCTTCGGGCATCGTCGAAGCGCAGAGCGGCACGACGCGTGCGAAGGTCGCGTGGGATCCGAGCAGCCCGCTGCCACGCAGCGCGGAGGCCGAAGTGTCGACGACGACGCGCGCACATCTGGAACTGGTCGGTGCCGCACAACGTGTGTCGATGCGTGTCGAGCTCTCGCTTCGGCTCGCGGCCGGATGATCGCTCCGTTCGATCGGCGCCTGCATCGCAGGTTCCCGCGATGGGATCCACGCGCGATCCCGCATCGCGTGTGAAATTCGTGTGGTCCCGGGGATCGTACGAGCACGCGCGAGGGTGCGATGATGTGACCGATTTCGAAGCGCACGCCTTTGTTCGGCGCACGCGGACGGGTATCGTCGCGAAGCTGATGCGACTGCGTTCGCTTGCAGTGTTGCTGCCGTTCGCCGGGCTTCTCGCCGCGGGCTCGCTCGTGCAGGAGACCCCGTCGTCGGGGATGCGCGGCGTGTTGGCGGCCGGCATGGCGGGGAGCCTGGCCCCCATCGGCCTCGCGCGGGCGGGCGACGCGGCGGTGGCCGAGCCGACGCCGACGACCGACGCGCCCAGCACCGCGATGCTGCACGCGCTCGTCGGGCCGGCGGCGACCGACGAAGCTCCGTCGGCGCTCTCGCTCGATCGCGCGGGCATGGACGTGAAGGAGGCGTCGCCGTCGACGAACGCGATCGACGAGCTCGACGTCGTGCGCTGGACGGTCGACGAGCGATCGAGCGTCGCGGTGGTCGCAGGCAACTGGGGGATGTGGCCCGTCGATCTGCGCGAGCTGAATCCCGAGCTCGGTGATCGCGAGTGGATCGAAGCCGGCACACAGCTCGTGGTGCACCGCGCCAACCCGCACAAGCCCACGCTGTCGTGCGGTCGCCCGAACAAGGGGCACCTGGTCGAGGGCATTCCGTTGCCCGAAGGCGACGACTGGAAGATCCGCGTGCATCGTCCGCGCGTGTTCGGCTCGCGCACGACGATCGAGTCGTTGCTCACCGCGATGCGCAGCTATGCGGCCGCCGATCCCGACGCGCCCGAGGTGCGCCTCGGCGAGATCTCGCGGCGCCGCGGCGGTCGCTCCAACCCGCACGTGTCGCATCGCAGCGGACGCGACGTCGACATCGGCTACGTGATGCGGCCCTCGGTGCAGGACAGCAAGAACTGGTGGCGCACCGCGACGCCGAAGAACATCGACGCGCTGCGCACCTGGAAGCTGATGAAGGCGCTCATCGCCACCGGCGAGGTGCAGCAGATCTTCATGAGCGCGAAGCTGCAGCGCGTCGTTGCGCGCGAGGCCGCGAAAGAGCTACCCGCCGACGAGGTCGAGCGCATGTTCAGCGCGACCAACTTCGATCCGAAGGTGCACACGATCGTGCGCCACGAGCACGGGCACCGCGATCACTTCCACGTGCGGTTCGCGTGCGAAGACGGCAACATCCGCTGCCGCAAGAGCTAGGGCTCCTAGTAGCCCGCGGGCAGGTTGCTGTGCAGCGCGGTGATCGTGTTGGGTGCGCGCAGGCGTGACCATGCGGCGCGCTTCGGCGAGTCGGGCGTGCCTTCGAGCAGGGCTTCGTCGGGTGCCCAACACGGCTCCTGGCCGGGCAGCACGCTGTGCAGGCCGCTCTGGAAGTGGCCGATGATGTACGTGTGGCCGGCCGCGCGGCAGCCGATGCGATCGGCGAAGGCGCGCGCGAAGCTGACGCCCATCGCGGCGCCGAAGCTCTCGCACGTGCGGAACCACCACAGCCCGCGATCGTTGGAGAGCATGCGCGTGGAGAGCGTGTCGAGCCCGCCGCACAGCTCGTGATTGCGCAGCAGACAGTCTTCGCGCAGCGACTCGCCGTAGATCCGCGGCGCGCCCCACTTGCCGTGACCCCAGTACTGCACCTCGGCGATCTTGCGCTCCGGTTGGTACGTCGCGAGCCATGCGAGCGCTTCGGGCCAGCTGCTCACGCCGATGCGGCCGTCGAAGCGACCCATCCACGAGAACAACGCGCCGCCGGCCTGCCACACGTGCGAGAGCCCGGGCAAGATGCCGCGTCCGCGGCAGGTGCGGTCGTACACGAGCAAACGCAGTCCGTCGTCAGGCGCCTTCGACACGATCCCCTCGTACGCAGAGCACGGCTGCGTTCTTGTAGCGTACGCCGCCTTGGCGCTTCGCGCCGTTCCAAGCCATACGGAGATCGCCGAACGTATCTGCCGAGGTGCTGGACCAGAAGAAGCCGGCGCCGATGATGCCGGCTTCGCTGAGCGAGGAGAGCTCGCCGAGCTCGGGGAGGCGCCAGCGCGAGAGCCCGTCGAGCTCGAGCTTCTCGCAGTGCGCGGCGGCGGCGGACTGGGCCATCGGCGACGAGGCGCGGCGTTGCACGAGCAAGACGTCGAGCGCGCGGATCGTGCGAGCGCGCAGCGCCTTCAGCACGAGCGTGCGCGCGGGGGGAAGCGGAGCATCCTTCTTCTTCGCGACCGCGGTGACGGCGGTGCCGCGCGGGGGCGCATCCTTCGTCGGGCCGACGGCCGCGAGCTTCGGCGGCGGTTCGACCTTGGGCTCCGGCTTTGCGTCGGCCTTTGCGTCCTCGGCCTTCGCATCGGCCTTCGCATCGGCCTTGGCGTCGTCGGCCTTCGTATCGGCCTTCGCGTCGTCGTTCTTCGCGTCGTCGGTCTTCGCGTCGTCGGTCTTCGCGTCGGTCTTCGCGTCGTCGGTCTTCGCGTCGTCCGCCTTCGCGCTGCCGTCCGCTGCCGCGACGGTCGTGGGCGTCTCGTCCTCGTCGCCGCTCACGATCACCGCGGCGAGAATCCCGATGCCCGCCGCCGCGACGATCGCCGCGGCGATGAAGCGCCACCGCGATCCATCTTCGACCGGCACCGCCTCCGCCACGACCGTGTTGCTCGGCGGCAGCGGCCGCGGCGCGACCGGTGGTGGCGGCCGCGGAGGCTCGGGCGCGCGCGCGACCTGGGTGACGTCGACCTTGTCGTAGCCGTCGACGATCACGCCATCGCGCAGCGACAGCTCTATGTCCTCCTCGGGATAGCCCTCGAACTCCACCGCAGGCGCGACCACGGTGGTGGGCCGCATCGATCGCACGGTGCGATCGATCGCCTCGTTGCCGATGCCGTCGAGCACGCCCGCGAGATCGACGTGCGTGGGGATGTCGTCGTCGAGCCCGAGCGGCACGCGCCCGTGCGACAGCGAGTCTTCGACGAGATCGGCGTCGACCTCCATCGCAGTGACGGAGGTATCCGGCGACGGATCGGGCGTCGGCATCGGTGCGACCACCGACTCGATCTCGCCGACCATCGCCTGGCCCGGCGCGAGATCTTCGGACGCCGCGAACGCGCGCGTCTGATCCTCGGGCCCCGCGTGATCGTCGACGAGCGTCGCGTCCTCGTCGTCATCGGTGTCGCCACCGGGCAGCGTCGGCGTCGACGATTGCGGAGTCGGCATCGCCTCGACCTTCGTCACCGGCGCGGGCGGAGGTGGTGCCGGCGTCGTCGGTGCGGGTCGCGGAGGTGGCAGTGGTGCGCTCGTGCGCGTGCTCGAGGGCCGCGCGCTCGGAGGCGGGCCCGCGCTCGGCTTGCTCGGCGCCGCGGGCTTGCTCGGCGCCGCGGGCTTGCTCGGCGCCGGCGTGCTCGTGGGCGCGGTGACCATCACGGTCGAGCGCCGCGGGCGTGGAGCCGGATCGGCCGCGGGCGTCGGCGCAGATCGACCACCGGGTGCGTGCACGACCTGACGACGGAGACTCTGATCGATGCGATCGATGAGCTCGCTGGCCTTCGCGCCGCTCACCGTGAGCGTGCGTCCGAACGGCACGCGCTGGGCGAGCAACACCTCGCGCAGCGCATCGACCTTGTCGCGGTCGAGCGCGCCCGCACGCACGAGCACGTAGAATCCGTTGCCCTTCTGCTTCTCGATCGCGGCCGCGAGCGCGCGCGGATCGAGCTCGACGCCCTCGATCAGATCGACGGCGTGACCGCGCTGCTCGAGCGCGCGCACGACCTCTGCGAGCGCGTCGCTTTCACCGCGCGCACAACAGAGGATGACGGGTAGCGCAGGCGCTCCGGCTGGCGGCGCCGAACGATCGGCCATGGTCGCAAGAAGGCTATCACGCCCCCGCGTCGCTCCCGAGAGAACATCGGCGCAGGGTGAGCCCCGGGGCGCTGCACGCGGGTGCAGTCACTCGTGCGTACCAGGTGACAGCGCGCGCAACGACGCCGCCACCCAGCGTTCGTGCTCGAGCTGTGCATCGCGGACGCCCAGGCCCAGCTCCACCGAGCGACGCACGAGCGAGCCGGCTTCGAGCAGGCGA
>DASZPU010000692.1:0-1967 GCA_035550195.1 Nannocystaceae bacterium | reverse complement strand
TGACGAGGTCGAGCAGCTGCTCGCGCGCTTCCGGGCCGCGACCCGCAGCGATCCCGACGATCCGACGCGCCGCGCGATCTTCCGCGCGGTGCAGCGGCGCAGCAGGCCGAGCGTCGCGACCTGGACGATCGCGATCGCGATCGCAGCGGCGCTCGTGCTTTTGTGGGCGCTGGCGGATGGCACCACCGCAACGAACACGTCGCGCGACGCGAGGCGCGATCAAGCGCTCGATGGCACGCAGGCGCAGGAGACCGGCGGCGCTGCGACCACGCGTGCACCCGCGCGCCCCGTCGCCCAAGTGCCTGCGCCGGTCGTCGTACCGGAGCCGCCCGCATCCGTGGCGGCCCCGGCCCCGCGCGCGGTCGTGCCGACCCGACCGAGTGCAGCGCAGCCGAGCACGCCCCGCGACGACGACGCGCTCGCGCGCGAGTCGGCGCTGATCCGCAGCGCACGCGCGGCGATGAGCTCGGGCGATCGCGCAGCGGCCCGGGCGGCGCTCGATCGCCACGCACGAGAGTTCGCGAGCGGCATGCTCGCGCGCGAGCGCTGGGTGCTCGACATCGAGCTCGCCTGCGCGGCGAACGACCACGCGGGCGCACGCCGCAAGGCCGCAGCGTTCTACGCCGCGTACCCGGCCGCGAAGGATGCGAAGGCGTTGCGCGATACTCCGTGCAACGCGGTGACGAACCCGACCACGAGCGGGCAGTTGGGAGAGTGATGACGATGTCGACGCGGATGATCGTTCCTTCTTTGTGTGTCGCGCTGCTCTGCGGATGCGGCACGAAGTACATCGCCGAGCTCGATCCGCAGGAGCTCGCGTCGTCGTCCGACGACGGCGGTGCGACCACGACGAGCGGCGCCGAAGGTCCCGGCCAGACGGTGACCTCGGGCGTCGAGACGACCGGCGGCGAGTCGACCGGTGGTGCGGCGGTCGAGTGCGAGCCCGACCCGATGGCGGTGTGCGGCGATCCTCCGATGGAGACTGTCGCGGCGGTGCCACCTGCCGCTCCGGAGAGCGGCGGTGGTCTTCCGCTCGTCACCGAGTACGACTGCACGATCACCGAGCTCGAGTACGTTCAAGCCGACTTCTCGACCGTGATGCTCGACTGCGGCCTGGAGAATCCCACCTACGCCGGCACCGCGCTGGATCAGGTCACGTTCGACAAGCTCGCCGTCGACGACGCGGTGCACGTCGCGTTCGCGATGGCGGAGGACGGCAACGGTTCTTCGTTCGCGCTCTCGCGCGACGGCCAGCTCGTCTACATGGTGATGGCCGGCACGACCATCGATCCGATCCCGGGCACCGACGTGTTCGCGCCGTTCGAGGTCACCGCGCAAGAGGACGTCTGCCTCGCGCCGTGCGACGTCGGCGAGTACTGCTACGGACAGGATCGCCAGATCCTCGACTTCGCCGTCGATGGTGTCGAAGTCGCGAGCTTGTGGTCGTCGACGAACACCACGATCGACCTCGACGGCGTGCAGTACTTGATCGAGGTCGGCATCGCGTACGGTGCCGAGGTCGTGAACCCCGACTCGTTCTGGTGCGACATGCCCGGCTACGGCTCGTACGGCTTCCGCATCGCGGACGTCACGCCCTAACCGTGCGGCGCGAGGCTCGGGGGCTTGGCTTCCGGACGATGCTGCTCGAGCCACGCGCGCATCTCGGTCACGTTGGTGAACCCGGGCTCGTCGGGTAGCTCGCCGAGCCGCACGATCGCAGCTTCGACCAACGCGATCGCACGCTCGCGATCCCCACCGAGCTCCCACAGCACCTGCGCGAGCTCGAAGTGCGCCTCGGCGTAGATCGTCGGCTCGTCGTCTTCGGAGATGAGCGTGACGCCGCGCTCGAGCAGCTCACGCGCGCGTCGCAGATCGCCGCGGCGCCGCGCGAGCTTCGCGAGCTGCGTGTCGGCGAGCGAGTAGTGCGGCCCGTCGTCGGCGCGCGCCGCCTGTTCGACCTGCGAGGC
>DASZPU010000691.1:0-8915 GCA_035550195.1 Nannocystaceae bacterium | reverse complement strand
AGCCAGGGAAAGCCGCCGCGATCGTGCAGCCGGAGAACCGCGAGCCGCCGATCACCCGCGAGACCATGCCAGCCGAGCTCGGCGAGCTCGACGGCTTCACCCGCCATCGACTTCACCGGATACCGAAACAGTGCCTCGACTTCACCAATCTTGGTCGGCACGGCGCGCCCAGCGTAGCTGCGCGTATCGTCGCTTGCAACGGCGTCACCACAGGCAGAGCGAGCGCCCGTCGACCGCGACGCACCGAGCTTCGGCCGGACAGATCTCGCCAGCGTCGCACTCGAGCATGCAGGTGCCGTGTTCGTCGCCGAGGCACGCGCGCGTCAGCCACAGATACTCCGAAGGCACGGGCGGACAGTCGTCGATCGTGTCGCACGCGATCGTGCACGCACCACCGATCGCGTCGTCGCAGCTCGCTTGCTCGCACGTGTCGCCGTTGGGGCGAACGAGTGTGGTCGCGGTGCACTCCGGTCCGGGCCCGCGATACGACGGACGACACGAGAGCCGCTGCGGATCGCAGTACTCGGCGGCGCTGCAATCACCACAGTCGACGCCGTCCTCGCTCCCGCACGTCTGCGATTCGCACACGGCGTGGCACACCGAGAACTGATTGCACGCGAGCACGAGGCCGGCGACTTCCGCCGGCTCGCAGCCGAGTGTGTCGCCGACCAGACCGTACGGCTGGTATGCGACCGTGAAATCGGCGGCGGCCGAGTCGAGCTCGACGTCCACGCGCAGGTGCGGGCCACCGCGACTGACCGGCGTGCACACGCCGACGACGTAGTTGCTGTCGGCGAGGGCCTGCAGGCGCTCGCCGACGCGCTCGAAGGTCGCGAGCAATTCGTCGATCGCCGTGATGGAGATGAACGAGGTCGGTGTGGACGCAAGCTCGATCAGTCGCGTCGTGTCGTAGTCGCCGCGGATGCCGAGCGTGAAGATCCGTGCGTCGCTGGCGTCCTTGGCCGCGAGCGCCTCGGCACGCAGCTCCTCGGTGTCGCCGGCCTCGTGCACGCCGTCGGTCACCAGCAACATCGAGCGCTCGACGAGCTCGGTGCTGCCGGCCCGCGCGAGCGTCTCCAAACCCAAGAGGTACGCACCGTAGAGATCGGTGGAGCCCAGCGGACCGCCGGCCGCGAGCGCTTCGAGCGAAGCGTAGAGCAGCTGCACGTCGGCGGTGAACGAACGAACGAGCCGCACCTGCGACGTGCGCCCGAGCTGGATGATCGCGACCTTGCGAACGTAGCCCGGTGGTGCGGTCTCGACGTGTCGCTCGATGAACTTCGCAGCGGCCGCGAGCACGTCGTCCTCCGCGCCGGCCTCGAAGATCGAGCTCGACATGTCGAGCACGAGCACGGTGTAGAGCTCGCTCGCCGCGGGCGCACCCGGTAGCGCCGTCGCGCCACCTTCGGGCTCGAACGGTCCGCCGGTCTCGAGGTTGGTCACGTGGATGCGATCGGTCGCGATGCGCGGCACCGGCTCGCCGTCGCAACCGAGCACGCGGAATCGCACCTGCACGCCCGACGGCGCGACGGAGCCCGCGTAGATGCGATCGATCGCGATGCAGTCGGCGCGGTCGCGTACGTCGTGGATTCCGTCGTCGGATCCCGCCGAGCTACTGCTGTCGCCCGCGGCGTCGTGCCGATCGGCACAACCCGAGAGCACACCTGCGATGCCGAGCACCGCGGCCCGTGCAGCGCAGACACGCATGCGGAGTACGTGGTGTGGCCGCGGTGCGATGACAAGCGAGTGCGCCGCATCGAGCGCGCGCGCATGTCGAGGGGCCCGCTTCGGGCCTGGATCACAACCGATCGGACGCGATGCCGACGTCTTCGACGCCCGCTTCGTGCGCGGCGGTCATCACCTTGATCACTTGCCCGTACGGCGCCGCGCCTTTGCCGGTGACGACGATCTTGCTGTCGGTCTGCGCCTTCTCGTTGTCCTTGAAGGCCTTCACCATGCCGTCGAAGTCGGGGGGCAGCGGCGTCTGTCCGAGCTTCACGGAGCCGTCGTCGGCGACTTCGACGAGCAGCGGTGCGTTCGGATCACTCGGCACCTGCGTGACCGATTCCTTCGGCACGGAGATCTGGATCTGTTCGTTGGGCGGTGCCGGCGACGCGACCATGAAGATGATCAGCAGGCACAGCAGGACGTCGACCATGGGCGTGACGTTGATCTCGCAGACCGCCTCGCCGTCCCCTCCGCCTGCAGCCATTCCCATGGCCCGCACAGTCTACGCGCGCGCCACACGATCGTGCAAGTCACTCGAAGCGGGCGGCGCCGACGCAGACGTCTTCGAGATCGTCGCCCTGATTCGTGATCGTGAGCGTCGCGCCGTCTTTGTGCTTGTCGGGACGGAAGTGGATGTCGACGCGGCGCGAGCCCAGCCCGGCCGAGCCCGCGCCGGTGGACCAGCGCAGCTCGTCGCCGCGCAGATCGCCGCCGTGGCGCTGCACGAACGCCAGCACTTCGTCGCCGGCGTCGCCGAGCGTCACCGTCGCGGTGTCACCGGGCGGTATGCCGAAGCTGGTGCAGCGATAGATGTAGGGGTCGACGAACAGGAACGACGGATGCGGCCGGTGATCGCCTTCTTCGCAGTCGTCGAGCACGTCGCGTCCGAGCAGACCATCGCACGCGCGGCGATCGGATCGCGTCATCACGATCTCGTCGCTCACGGTGAGGTCGTCGGCGAACGCGAGCTCGCCCGA
Source organism: Nannocystaceae bacterium (assembly GCA_035550195.1). Classification (GTDB taxonomy): domain Bacteria; phylum Myxococcota_A; class Polyangia; order Nannocystales; family Nannocystaceae; genus Xiheibacterium. The sequence continues at coordinate 6,210 of DASZPU010000691.1, read as the reverse complement.
CTTCGCATCGCGACGATACGCGCGATCGGCCGCGTACTCGTCCCAGGTGGCGGCGAGCTGTGTGGACTGGCGGCGCACGATCCATGCGAGCGCGAGCACGATCGTGAGCACCAGCAGCACGCGCGAGATCGAGAGCGCACGCGCGCCGTGCAAGCGCTCGGCGAAGACGAGTGGTCGTGCGAACGCGAGCGCCACGAGTGCGAGCAGGGCCGCGATGCCGCTCACCCACGGTCCCAGCTTCTCCGCACGCCCGACCTTCCACACCAGCTCGAGTCGTCCGCCATGCGGCAGCTGCACCGCGAGCAGATCGAGGCCGCCGCCTTGCACCGACGCGATGATCGGCTCGAGCTCTTCGCCGTCGAGCAACCAGCCCCAGCGCTCGGACGGCGCGCGCGACAACGACAGCTCGGCGCCGGTGGTGTCGACGTCGAGCACCAGCGACTGCGGGCCCGACGATACCTCGGTGATCACGCCGTCGCCGCGGTTCTTCACGAAGCGCGGGCCGTCGTCCGGCTCGAGATCGAGGCGCGCGAGCGTGTACGGGCCGAACACGCCGACTTCGATCAGCGCCTTCGCGAGCGCGGGCTCGTCGTCGCCGAGCGGTCGATCGTGGATCACGTGCGTCACGCCCAAGCGCTTGAGCACCGAGGGCGTGCGCTTCTCGACGACGTACACGAAGTTGACCGTGGGCACGTGGCCGTCGAGCACCGCGGCACCGCCGGCATCGGCGATCGCGAACAGCGGATACATGCCACCGCCCATTCCGCTGCGCAGGAATGCGACACGCAGCGGGCCGTCCTCCGCGCGTAGTGCTTCGCGCAGCGCAGCTTCGTCTTCGTCGTGGCCGCTGTACGCGAGCGTGTCGATCGCACCGATCGGTCGCCGCGCGAGCGCGTCCATGCGTCCGAGCAACGTGGCGAAGAGCGGCGCGAGCACGATCGCGATGAACAATCGCCGCGTGCGGCTCGGCGACGGGGCGCGCTCGCGCCAGGCGAGCGCGGCTGCGCGCACGATCACCACGAGCGCCATGCCTGCGAACGCGAACACCAACGGCTTGAGCGCGATCGCGAAGCGTGGGAACTGCAGGTTCTTGAACGCCGCGGTGAGCAGGTCGAGGCGCAGCACCGTGATCGCGTCCTGCGATGCGAGCACGAGCATGCCGATCGCGGTGCTGGCCGCGACCCATGCGATCGTGCGACCGCTCCACAGCGCGAGCCCGAGCCCGACCACCGCGAACGCGCCCGCATAGACCCACGTGCCCGCGAACAGATCGCCGGTCGCGAGCTTCGCGGTGAGCTCGCCGAGCTCCGACCATGCGACCGGCGAGCGCCCCATCTCGCCGGCGGCGGCGAGGAAGGTCGCGAGCCCCGCGAATGCGAGCGCGAGCGCGAACGCGTGCACGAGCGCGACGACGCGGATCTTCCCCACCGGTCCGCGCTTCGCGTCGTCGGCGATCGCGAGCACGACGACGAACGCGAACGCCGAGCCTGCGATCGTCAGCAATCCGAACGGATGCGCGAGCAATCCGCCCGCGGCGAGCAGCGCTGCGATCGCGATACGGCGCGGGCTCGGCTGACGCAACGCGCGTGCGATCGCGACGAGCGATGCGATCCACAGCGCGGCCGACAGCAGCTGCGGCCACACGCCATGGAACATGAGGTAGTTCCATCCGCCTTGTCGTGCGGCGCCGGGATCGAGCAGCCACGCGAGCGCAGCCGCGCAACCACCCCACGCGGCGACGCGCTGCGGATCCGTGACGTTGCCGAGTCGATCGAGCACGTCTTCGGTGACGAGCGCCGCGAGTCGCCACGTGCCCCACAGCGACAGCGCCCACACGCCGAGCAACCCCCACGCGTAACTCGTGCGGAGATCGATCGCGCCAAAGCTCAGCAGATGCGCCGCCGACACCCAGAGATAACCGAGCGTCGGGTAGCCTTCGCCGTAGGGAAAACCGTGGTTCAGGCGATCGGTCCAACCGGACAGCCGACCGCTCGGCAACATCTCGTCGACGAGGATGCGCGCCTGGAAGTAGTGGATCGCGTGATCACGCGACGCCGGCGGCCGTCCGACGACGAGTGGCCACAACAACGCGGCGGCGACGACGACCAGCAAGACGAGCGGCGCGCGTGCGCGTACCCACGCGAGTGGGCGCACGATCGGCGCGGGCACGACGAGCCGCGGCGCGAGCTCGCCCACGCATGCGAGCAACGCCGCGACCGCGAGCCAACGCATCAAACCGCTGGAGAGCAGCACGAGCGCCGCGATCGCGACGATCGCCAGCAGCCACAACGCTGTGCGCGACGCGCCGCCAGGCTGAACCGCCACCTTCGCCGAGAGTATGCAAGAGCGCGAGAACGGGCAACGCCTTCGCCCCTTCATCAAGCGTGCGCTCCGTGCTACTGCATGCCTTCCCCGAGGTTTCGAACATGACGTCCAAGCTGGAATCCACCGCGAAGGCCCTGGTCGCTCCGAGCAAAGGCATCCTCGCCGCCGACGAGAGCATGCCGACGATCGAGAAGCGCTTCAAACCGCTCGGCATCCCCAACGTCGAGGCCAATCGTCAGGCCTACCGGCAGATGCTGTTCGGTACGCCGGGCTTCGCCGAGCACATCAGCGGCGTGATCCTCTTCGACGAGACGATCCGACAGAAGGCCGACGACGGCACTCCGTTCGCCGAGTACCTCGCGAAGCAGGGCGTGATCCCGGGCATCAAGGTGGACGACGGCGCGAAGGCGCTCGCGCACGCGCCGGGTGAGAAGATCACCGAAGGCCTCGACGGTCTCGCCAAGCGCCTCGCCGAGTACAAGGCGATGGGTGCTCGCTTCGCGAAGTGGCGCGCGGTGATCACCATCGGCGACGGCATTCCGTCGCGCCTCTGCCTGCGCAGCAACGCCGAAGCGCTCGCGCGCTACGCCGCGCTGTGCCAAGAGGCCGAGATCGTCCCGATCGTCGAGCCCGAGGTGCTGATGGACGGGCCGCACGACATCCAGCGCTGCTACGACGTCACCGCGTCGACGCTCGAGCTGGTGTTCTCGGCGCTGTACGAGCACCGCATCTCGCTCGAAGGCATGCTGCTCAAGCCCAACATGGTGCTGTCGGGTACCGAGTGCGGCAAGCAGGCGTCGGTCGACGAGGTCGCGAAGCAGACCATCGCGTGCTTCAAGCGCTTCGTGCCGTCGGCGGTGCCGGGCATCGTGTTCCTCTCGGGTGGTCAGAGCGACGAGCTCGCCACTGCGCATCTCAATGCGATGAACCAGCTCGGTCCGCTTCCGTGGGAGCTCAGCTTCTCGTACGGCCGCGCGCTCCAGGCTCCGTCGATCAAGGCGTGGGCCGGTCAGAAGGCCAACGTCGACGCCGGTCAGAAGGCGTTCCAGCATCGTGCGCGCTGCAACGGCGCGGCGCGTGCGGGCAAGTACAGCGCGGCGATGGAGCAGCAGCGTTGACGCGCAAGCTCGACACCGAGCTCGTGCACGCCGGTGAGCCACGCCCTCGCATCGCGGGGGCCGTGGTCACGCCGATCTTCCAGTCGTCGACGTTCGAGCTCGACGGCGATGCGGGCTACCACGACATCCGCTATCTGCGGCTGTCGAACTCGCCGTCGCACGTCGCGTTGCACGGCAAGCTCGCGGCGATCGAAGGTGCCGAGGCGGCGTTGGCCACTGCCAGCGGCATGGCGGCGATCTCCACCGCGCTGCTCAGCGTGCTCGGTTCGGGCGATCACATGATCGCGCAGCGCTGCCTCTACGGCGGCACGCACGATCTCGTCGTGCACGATCTCTCCGCGCTCGGCATCACGACCACGTTCGTGGATGCCGAAGATCCGGCGGCGTGGAAGGCCGCGCTGCGCCCGAACACGAAGGCGTTCTACTGCGAGACGCTCACCAATCCGACGCTCGAGCTCGCGGATCTGCGGGGCATCGCCGCGTTCGCGAAGCAACACGGCTTGGTGTCGCTGATCGACAGCACGTTCGCGTCGCCGGTGAACTTCAAGCCGCTCGCGCACGGGTTCGATCTCGTGCTGCACAGCGCCACGAAGTACTTGAACGGGCACTCCGACATCGTCGCGGGTGCGGTGATGGGCAGCGCTGCGCTCGTGCAACGCGTGAAGCACAAGCTCGATCACTTCGGGGGATCGATCGACCCGCACGCGTGCTTCCTCTTGCAGCGCGGGCTCAAGACGCTCGGCGTGCGCGTGCGTCAGCAGAACGCGAGCGCGTTGGCGATCGCGCGCGCGTTGGTCGAGCACGATGCGGTCGCGCTCGTGCGCTATCCCGGGTTGCCGTCGCATCCGCAGCACGCGCGTGCACGCGAGCTGCTCGCGGGCTTCGGCGGCATCCTGTCGTTCGAGCTGAAGGGCGGGCTCGCGGCTGCGCAGGCGTTGTTCGACACGGTCGAGCTCGCGGTCGATGCTCCGAGCGTCGGTGGGCCCGAGACGTTGCTGACGCGTCCGGCCCAGACTTCGCACAAGGGCTTGTCGCAGACCGAGCGCGCGGCGCTCGGGATCACCGACGGGCTCGTGCGCATGTCGGTGGGGCTCGAGGATCCCGCCGACTTGATCGACGATCTGCGGCGCGCGCTCGCTCGTTGATTGCTACAGCCGCCGCGCGATCGGATGCGCGGCGGCGTGGCACAGCGCCGATCGATGCACCGCACGATCGTCTTGTTCATGTCGCTCGCTTGCGCGAGCTCGGCTCCGCCCACGCCCGACGAGTTGCTCGCGCTCGCTTTCGAAGGCGCGGATCGAATCCACGCGCGCACCGGCGGCATGTGCCATCGTGAGGATCAGCCCGAGGTCGCGCTCTTCGATCTCGTCGGTGAGCAGCACGTCGAGGCGTTGTTGCCGTTGCTCGACGTGCAGACGAAGCTCGGCGGCGAGTGCATGTGCTGTGGCGATCGCACGATCGAGCTCTACCGTGGCCGCGACTACCTGACCTCGGTGGTGATCCACCACGGCAAGCGCTTGCGTTGGTCGGGCTGGCAAGGCGGCGACGGCGAGCTCGAGCGCGGGCCCGACTTGTGCGCGTGGCTCATCGCCAACGGTGTCGCGGAAGGCTGCGAGGTCAAGCGGCCGTCGGAAGCGCCTTCGGCGGGTTGACCATCCACGCGAGCGCGTGCGCGAGCGCGTCCGGTGCGAGCTCGGTGATCACTTCACCGTGCGCGACCACGAGTCGCTTTGCATCGAGCGCGAGCACGCGTCGACCGCTCTCGGCGAGCGCGTGACGATCGCGGATGCCGAAGCGCCACGCGCGGCTCATCGCGAGCTTGCGATGCGTGCCCATCATGCGCAGCACCCACGGCGTGCCGAAGCCCCGCGTGTGCAGCACGTTGAAGAGCAGATCGGTGACGATCAGTGTCTTGCTCGCGCGGTGCATGAACACGACTTCGCCGATCTTCGGCGAGCCCTCGATCACGACGGTGTCGAGCTCGCGCTTCCACGGCTCGTCGCCGCTGCCGAGCGTGCCGGCGAAGGTCAGATCGCCGCGCTTCTTCGCGAGCCCGGGTGCGCCCCAGATCTGCGCATCGGGAAATCGTGCGGCCCACGTGCCGAGGTGCAGGTGATGCAGACAGTTCGGCCCGACGATCCAGCGCACGGGGCCGAGCGCGGCGACTTCGTCGGCGAGCGCCGCATCGAAGCGCACCGGCGAATGCACCCACAACGCGCCGCTCTGCGTGCGCACGATCGTCATGCGCAGCGGCAGCCACACGAGCCCGGGGAATTTCATCTCGTCGGTCGCCGTCCACACTCCGCCGCCGTGATCGATGAGCATCGCGTTAGTCAAGCACGCTTGACCAACATGGTCAAGCAGGCTTGACGAATCTTCACGGACGGGTTTGGATGGGCCGTGGCCCGCCGTCCGAGCCCTCCGCCGACCACCGCCGAGCGTGAAGCCTTGGCGAAAGCGAAGCGCGACAGCGTGGCCCAGCTCCTCTTCAAGTGTGCGCGTCTGCTCAACGAGCTCGCGATCGGTCGCGCGCGCGAGCGCTCCGGTCTCGACGTTCGCGTCGCGCACACCTCGTTGTTCCCGCACATCGATCTCGACGGCACGCGGCTCACCGAGCTCGCGAAGCGACTGGGCGTGAGCAAGCAAGCCGCAGGTCAGCTCGTCGACGAGATGGTGGAGATGGGCGTGCTCGAGCGCGTGGCAGATCCCGAGGACGCGCGCGCGAAACGGATCCGCTTCGCACGACGCGGCGGAGGGCTCGCGTTGA
>DASZPU010000690.1:0-3093 GCA_035550195.1 Nannocystaceae bacterium | reverse complement strand
AGGTGATGAGCGCGACGCTGGGCGAGCGCGCCGACTCGCTCGTGCTCGACGAGCGCGCGTACCTGCAGTGGATGCTGCTGCCGTTGCTCGAGCAGCGCATGGACGATCCCTCGTTCGTCGAGCTGCGTCGCTACTGTCGCGACGATCCCAGCGGCGTCGCGCGCTTCCAGCTCGCCGCCCGCGTCGCCGCGCTCTTCGACGACTACGCGGTCTACCGCCCCGAGCTCGTGCTCGGCTGGGAAGACGGCGGCACCGTGCCGGAGGGCGAAGCGTGGCAGGCCGAGCTGTGGCGCGCGCTGGTCGAAAAGCGGGGCCGCGATCACTTCGCACGCTTGCACGCCGAGTGCATCGACCGGCTGCGCAGCGCGACGCGTCCACCGCCCGGCCTGCCGCCGCGCGTCGCCGTGTTCGGCGTCGCGAGCCTGCCGCGCAGCCACCTGCAGCTCTTGCACGCGCTCGCCACGACGGTCGACGTGCACCTCTTCGTGCCCTCGCCTTCGCTCGCGTGGTGGGCGGAGATCCGTTCGCAGCGCGAGCAGCTGCGCAGCGATCGACGCGACCCCGCCGCGCTCGACGTCGGTCATCCGTTGCTGGCCTCGCTCGGCGCGCTCGGCCGCGACTTCCAAGGCCTGCTCGAGTCGGTCGGCGACTACCTCGAGCCCGACACGAGCGGCTACGTCGAGCCCGGCGACGCGACGATGCTCGCGGTGCTGCAATCCGATCTGCTGTATCTGCGCGCGCGGGGACACGATCCGCTCGGACGCGCCACCGAGCCGGCGCGGCCGATCGCCGACGACGACACCTCGATCACCGTCTTCTCCTGTCACTCGCGCCTGCGCGAGGTCGAGGTGTTGCACGATCGCATCCTCGATCTGCTCGCCGCCGATCCCACGCTCGAGCCGCGCCACATCGTCGTGCAGCTCGCGAACGTCGACGAGTACGCGCCGCTCGTCGAAGCCGTGTTCGAGCGCGATCGTGACGATGCGTCGTTCGTGCCCTACGCCATCGCCGATCGCTCGGCGCGCGCCGAGAACCCCACGCTCGAGGCCTGGCTGCGCGTGCTCGCGATGGTCGGTGGTCGCATGGCCGCGAGCGAGGTGCTCGATCTGCTCGCGCTCGAGCCGGTCGCGCTGCGCTTCGGCTTCGGTCCCGACGAGCTCGACACCGTCGCAGAGTGGCTGGGCCAGACCGGCATCCGTTGGGGCGTCGACGGCACGCATCGCGGACAGCACGCGCAGCCGCGGCTCGACGAAGCGACGTGGCGTTTCGGGCTGCGCCGCATGCTGCTCGGCTACGCGATGCCCGGCGAGGGTCGCCATGGTTTCGCCGGCGTCCTGCCCTACGACGAGATCGAGGGCAACCGCGCCGAGCTGCTCGGTCGGCTCATCGATGCGTGCGAGCGTTTGTTCGCGCTGGTCGAGCGACTGGCCGCGCCGCGTCCGTGGCCACGCTGGCAGCTCGAGCTCGAGGCTGCGATCGCCGAGCTGCTCGCGCCACGCCCGGCGCGAGAGTGGGAGCTCGACGAGATGCGCGCGGCGATCGCTGCGTGCACCGATGCAGCGACGCGTGCGGGTTGGGACGGCGATGTGCCGCTGCCGGTCGTGCGCGATGCCGTGCTCGATGCGCTCGAGCAACGGCGCACGCGCGGCTGGGCGAACGGCGGCGTCTCGTTCTGTGCGCTCATGCCGATGCGTGCGATCCCGGCGCGCGTCGTGTTCGTGCTGGGGCTGTCCGACGGCGTGTTCCCGCGCCCGAGCAGCGGCATCGACTTCGATCTCCTGCGCCAGCGTCCGCGCGCCGGCGATCGCAGCAGCCGCGACGACGATCGCTATGCGTTCCTCGAGGCGCTCTTGTGCGCGCGCGAGAAGCTCGTGCTCGGCTTCGTCGGTCAGAGCAGCCAAGACGATCGCGATCTACCGCCGTCGGTCGTGCTCGCCGAGCTCGTCGATCTACTCGGCGATGCGTTCTTCGTGCCCGGCACCGAGCACCTCTCGCCCGCGGCGCGCGTGCACGCGGTGCGCTCGCGATTGTTGGTGCGCCAACCGATGCAGCCGTTCAGCCCGCGCAACTTCGGTGCGTCGGCGGATCCGCGGCTGTTCAGCTACGCCGTCGACTGGCTCGACGGCGCGCGCGTGCTCGCGGGCGAGCGCCCGAGCACCGGTGCCACCGCGCTCTTCACCGCCCCGCTTCCACCGCTGCCCGAGACCGAGCCGGTGCGCATCGATCGCTTCGTGCGGATGTTCCAGGGCCCGGCCGCCGAGCTGCTGCGCAAGCGCATGAACGTCGACCTCCGCGAGTTCCGGCGCGAGCGTGGCGATCGCGAGCCGATGGAGCTCGACGGGCTCGACGAGTGGCGCATCGGGGCCGAGCTGCTCGCGCATCGCCGCGAAGGCCTCAGCGGCGATCAGTCGCGCGAGCTGCTGCGCGAGGCCGGGCTCTTGCCGCTCGGTGCGGTCGGTGAAGCGCAGCTCGACACGCTCGCGCTCGACGTCGATCCGATCGTCGCTGCGCTCGGTGATGCCGCGCCCGGTCCCGCGTTGCCGCCGATCGAGGTCGCGCTCGACGTCGCCGGCCTGCGACTGGTCGGCCACCTCCGCAACGTCCACGCGCGCGGCCTCGCGGTCGCCCACTTCGCGAAGCCCAACGCGCGTCACCTCGTCGATCTGTGGATCCAACACTTGCTGCTGTCGGTGCTGCAACCCGGACGCGAGAGCGTGGTGGTCGGACGCGGCGAGAAGTCGGGCGGCGCGGTTTCCATGACGCTCGCTCCGGTCGCGGATCCCCTGACGCACCTCGGCGCGCTCGTCGAGCTGTGGCGCATCGGCATGTGTGAGCCGCTGCCGATCTTCCCCAAGGCCTCGCTCGATTTCTGCGAGAGCCTGCGTCGCAACCCCGACCACCTGCTCGCGCTGCAGCACGCCGCGGGTGTGTTCAACGGCCGCAACGGCGAGCGCGGCCAGGATCCCGTCATCGATCGCGTCTGGCAGGGCAAGGACCCCCTCGGGCGCGGCGACGTGCTCTTCGGTCGCCCGGTCGTGGACCGCGACTTCATGCATCTGTCGGTGCGCGTGTTCCAGCCGATCCTCGAGCATC
>DASZPU010000689.1:0-3841 GCA_035550195.1 Nannocystaceae bacterium | reverse complement strand
GGCGTAGCGCGCGGCGTACTCGCGTGCGCGCGCTCGATCCTGGGTACCGGGGAGCAGCTCGAGCGCGGCATGGGCTTGCTCGCCCACGACTGCGGCCGCTGCATGATCGCTGCTTCGTTGCGCGCGCAGCTGCGGGCCGAGCATCGGCACCAGCGCGATGCCGGCCGCGGTCGCGACCGCGACCCACGTCGCACGCAACGTACGCGGTGCCGACGTGCGCGCGGGCTGCTGCGGGATCATCCGCGCCGCGAACTTCCGCCACGCCCGCTCGCGCGCGAGCTCGTCGAGATCACCCTGCGCGACCGGCTCGTGCGCCAACGCGAACGCAGCGATGACCGCGGCATTCGGCGTTGCGTCGAGCTCGTGCTCGCCGAGCTCCGGCTCGCCCAATGCACGCAGCTCGGCCGCGACGCGTGCGGCGTCGACCGAGGCTGCGAGCGAATCTGTTCTATGCGTGCTCATGACTCTCCGAATTCGATCTGCGGGCTCTCGCCGTAGCGCTCGACGTACAGCTTGCGGAAGGCCTTGCAAGCGCGAAACAGCAACACGTCGAGGGTACCGACCGAGACTTCCATCTCGATCGCCGCGCGATCCCGCGGCATGCCTTCGACCAGGCGTAGCCGTAGAACCTTCCCGTAGCGCGGGTTGATGTGCACGAGGCATTCGTCGATGCGCGTGCGAAGTAGCGACGTGACCTCGCGCTCGGCCGCGATCGATTCACCGCTGCCGACGCCTTCATCGGACACGTATTGTTCGAAATCGTCGGGCCATCCGGCGAAGCGTCCCGACTTGCGCAGGTGATCGAGCGCGAGGTTCTTCGCGATGCGGATGAGCCAGGGCAGCACGCCCTTGCCCTGCCACTTGAAGCGCCCGATGTTCTCCATCGCGCGCACGAAGGTGTCCGCGAGTAAATCTTCTGCAAGCGCACGGTCGTGCACGAGCGGGAGGATCGCGTAGCGATGCACCGACTGCGCGAAGCGTTGGTAGAGCTCGCGCATCGCGGCGTGATCACCACCTTGGGCCCGTAGGACCAAGTTGCGCTCGTCGGACTCGTCTGCATCGGAAGTGGTCGTCACCTGCGTCGCGCTGCCGTGGCTGGGGGCTCTGGGTGATTCGCTCGCCGGGCCGGGGGGAGTGGGCCAGACGGTCGACCAGAGGCTGGGCGGCGGGGCGATCCGCAGCAGGAAACGTTGCTCCTCGCGCAGGCAACGTGCCCCTGCCGCGGACCTTACATCCTCGGCGCCCGACGCGGCCAGTCGCCCGGACCATTGTTCTGCGAAACCAGTGCCCTCGCGGCCTCGTCTACGCTGCACGTTGACCCGCGACGCGCTCGGCGGTACTCGCCGATACGCCGCGCGACTTCGCTGCAAGGCCACCCGTGCTGTCTCTCACGCTTCTGCTCGCCCTCGCGCCCCCGCCCGAGCCCGCGCCCACCGTCGACGAAGGACCCGCCGCGCCTGCGACCGGACCTGCCGTCGACCCGCTGCCGACGATCGACGCGCGGCTGCCCGCGGACTACGAGCCTCCGTTTCCCTCCGAGCCGCTGCAGCTGTCCGACGTGCTGCAACAAGCGCTGCACGACAACATCGATCTCGCGAGCAACGCGGTCGACGTATCGATCACGGAAGCGAACGTGCTCACCGCACTCGGTGCGTACGACGTCTTCCTCACCGCCGGCGTCACCGGCAGCGTCGCGAAGACACCGCAGCGCGGTTCGCAGTTCACGATCACCACCGGTCAGCGGCAGATCGGCGCCAACGTCGGGTTCCAACGCAAGCTCGAGACCGGCGGCACGATCTCGCTGCGCATCGACGTCACGCGTCAGCAGCAGGATCAAGCCACCAACTTCCTCAACGCGAACGCCGCCTCGATCACGCTGTCGACCTATCGCATCGCGCCCACGCTCACGCTCACGCATCCCTTGCTGAAGGGCGCGGGCATCAAGGTCAACCGCGCGCAGATCGACAAGGCCAAGCTCGCCGGCAGCCAGGCCGAGGCGACGCGCCAGGTCACCGCGCAGAACCTCATCCGCGATCTCATCAGCGCGTACTGGGACGTGCTCTTCGCCCACCGCGATCTGCAGAACAAGCGCAACAGCGTCGAGCTGGCCAAGCGGCAGCTCGAGCGCACCAACGCGCTCGTGGCCGCGGGGCGGCTGTCGCCCGTCGATGCGAAGGCGGTCGAGCAATCGCTCGCGACGCGCGAGAGCGACGTCATCACCGCCGAGTACAACCTGCTCGACAAGAGCCTCACGTTGCGCACCGCGATGGGCCAAGACTTCGCGAAGGCGCACGACTACGGCGTGCTGCCCACCACCGATCCGATCGTCGATCCGCGTCCGGTCAACGTCAGCGCCGAGGTCGATCGCGCGCTCAAGCAGAACCCGCAGCTGCGCCAGCTCGACTTCGCGATCGCGAGCGGTCGCATCGACGAGATGGTCGCCGCGAACGCTCGGCTGCCGCAGCTCGATTTCTCGACCACGTTCTCGCCGCAGGGCCGCAGCGTCGACAAGGCCGGCAACGCCGCCTCGGGCGATCCCGGTCGCCAGGGCAACTGGGGCGAGGCGTTCAAGAACTTCTTCAACGAGCGCGATCAGATCGCCGACAAGGGTCTGCTCGCCGACTGGCAGCTCACCGGATCGCTCTCGCTCACGTGGGACGTGCAGAACCGGACGCCGAAGGGCAACCATCAGGCCGCGAAGCTGCAGATCAAGAAGGCCGAGGTGAACCTGCAGAAGGCGCGGCAGACGGTCGCGTCGTCGGTCATTCGTGCGGCCAACAGCCTGCGCACGACCGGCAAGGTGATGGACGTCGCGCAGGTCTCGGTGGATCTCGCGAAGGACAACCTCGCCGCCGAGCAGGCGCGCTTCGAGGTCGGCCGCTCGACCAACTACGACGTGCTCCTGCGGCTCGACGAGCTCGACAAGGCGCAGTCCGCAGCGCTCAGCGCGCAAGTGAATTACCTGAAGGCGCTCGCGCAGCTGCAGGCGCTGAACGGGGAGATCTTGCCCGCCTACGGGCTCGACACGCCCTGAAGCACCGTGCTAGGGTGCGAAACCGGCCGTCCGCCCCGTTGTCCAAGGGCGGACAGGAGCACCCCGACATGTCCTCCGCAGAGATCGCAGACAACAAGTGGGAAATCTCGGCGAGCAAGCCGCCCGTCGGCACCGCCGGTGGGCTGTTGCAGCTGCTCATGATCGGCGGCTTCGCGGTGTTGTTCGGCTGGATCACCTTCAGCTCGATCATCGCGATCGTGACCCCCAAGAAAGAGGGCACGTCGCTGCACGAGCAGTACGACAAGATGAAGCAGACCGACAACGCCGCGCCTGCTGCCGCTCCTGCTGCGCCCGCGCAGTGAGCTAGCTGCCCCGCTGGGCGTAGCCGACGAAGGCGAGCATCTGTCCGATGCCGCCGCCGTCGCGTCGAAACGAGTACCAACGATCCGCGTGGGTGTGCGTGCAGCCGCCCACGCGATCGATCGTGTCTGCGGTGAGCCCCGCTGCGATGAGCTGACGTCGCACCGCCGCGACGAGATCGACGTGGGGCTTGGCGTAGCTGCGATCGACCAGCGCGTCGTCGAACTGCGCCGCGACCTCGTCGCCGACCTCGAACGCGGGCTGCTCGATGCACGGGCCGATCGCGGCGACGAGGCGAGCGGGCGCGACCGGTAGCCCGGCGATCGCGAGGCCCACGACGTTGCCGACGGTGCCCCGCCACCCGCTGTGGATCGCCAGCGCGATCGTGCCGTCGCGATCGGCGACCAGCACGGGCACGCAGTCGGCGGTGAGCACTCCGACGACGCTGCGCTCCTGCGCCGCGCACCAGATCGCATCGGCTTCACT
>DASZPU010000688.1:0-2924 GCA_035550195.1 Nannocystaceae bacterium | reverse complement strand
CGCATCACGACGTACTGCGCGGTCCAGGGGCCCACGCCGGGGAGCTCCGCGAGCGCATCGGCGGCGCGCTGCGGATCGGCGCCGTGATCGAGATCGATCGCGCCGCGCTGCCACGCGCACGCGAGATTGTGCAGCGCTTCGGCGCGCGCACGGGGCAGACCGATCGCCGCGATGCGCGACGCACCCGCGCGTGCGAGCGCGTCGGGATCGATCGGCAGGCGCACGAGCGCGGCGATGCCGGTCGCGATCGGCTCGGCGAAGCGTGCAGCGAGCCGCGAGGTGAGCGTGCCCGCGGCCGCGACCGTGACCTGCTGCCCGAGGATCGCTCGCACCGCGAGCTCGAAGCCGTCGAAGCCACCGGTGATGCGGATGCCGGGACGACGGCGCAGCAGCTCGGCGAGCGCACGGTCGCGGCGCAAGGGAGCGATCTGCTCGGGGTCGGCGTCGAGATCGAACATCCGACGCACGCGGGCCGCGATTGGCAACGCCGCGCGTGCGAGCGAGCTCGACAGCTCGAGCCGCAACGCGCGGCGCGAGGGTGCATCGGAGATCGCGATCCAACCGCGATCGGATCCGACTCGCACCGTTCGCAGATAGCGATCGTCCTCCACGTGCTCGCTGCCCGCGATCGCGCGCGCGCGCAGATACGCGAGCGCGGGTGCGAGCAGGAACGGCGTGCGATAGCCGAGGTGCAGCACCGGGCCTTCGCCGACCGCGGTGGTCTCGCGATGGCGTCGCACTGCGCTCGGCGTGCAACCCATGCGGGCACGGAACGCGGCGTTGAAGCGGCGCACGCTCGCGAAGCCGCTCGCGAACGCGATCTGGCCCAGCGGCAGCGCACCGTCTTGCAGCAGCTGCTTCGCGAGCGCGCAGCGAGCCGACTGCGCGAGCTCGATCGGCGAGATGCCGAGCTCCTGTTGCAGCGTGCGTCGCAGGTGTCGCGCGGTGACGCCGAGCTCTCGCGCGAGCGCGTCGAGGCTGCCGCGATCGAGCGCGCCCGCGGAGATCCGCGCCGCCGCGGCCTTCACGAGCCGCGGGCGCGCGTCGATCGGCGCCGCACCGGGTGCGAGCTCGGGTCGACAGCGGAAGCACGCGCGATAGCCGGCCTGCTCGGCCTCGAACGCGTGCACGTAGAACTCGCAGTTCTGTCGCTTCGGCGTGCGCGCGCTGCAGATCGGTCGGCAGTAGACGCCGGTCGTCTTCACGGCCACGAAGAAGCGGCCGTCGAAGCGCGCGTCGCGGGCGTTGATCGCCCGGTAGCAGACGTCGGCGTCGAGCATCGCCACCGAGGTCTAGCGCGGGCGCCCGCGCTTGTCTGGCCGTTTTCGGACGCGAGCGTGTTTTCGTGCCTCCGCGGCGGGCGTCAGCCCTCGTCCCCTTCGCTCGAGCTGCTGCCGCTGTCGCTGCTCCCGCTGCTGTCGCTGCTGCCGTCGCTCGACGTGCCGTCTTCGGCGCTGCCGAAGGTGGTCTCCCACGTCGTGCTCACGCTGCCGGAGCTGCTATCGGTCTGCGAGTCGAGCGTCGGGTTGATGTTCAGCGTCGCGGAGATGCTGTCGTCACCGCTGCTGCCCTCCGTGCTCGTGCTCGTCGTGTCGTCGCCGCCGCTCGTCGAGCCTTCGCTCGCGTTCGTCGTCTGCGCCGCACCGTCGTCCGTGCCGTCGTCGTCTTCACCACCGCATGCCGCAATCAACCAAGTCGCGAGCATCACGCTCGACCATCGTTTCGAGTCCATCGGTCCCCCGTTCGTGTTCGTCCGGGCTGACGCCGAGGTCGCGGTGGACGGGAGGGCACCCATCGTCCCGCGACGCTCGGCGTCGCCTCGAAGCCCACCCCCGCGTGTTCCCCCACGAGAGCGGTCGGAGGCTCAGACAGAACGAGGCCGGCTGCGGTTTCGCAGTCGGCCTCGAAACAAATCGACGTGTAGGAATCTACAGTGCGAAAAGAGCTTCGTTGGGCTTCTCCCCAGCCCGCCCACGGAGCCCGTGCGCACGCGACGGCACCCCGCTTCGCCCAGCGGGGACCGTCGTGATCGCCGACTACGCGCGCAGCGGACGACGCAGACGCCAGCCGCCGATCAGCACGAGCACCATGAGCCCGAACGGCGCGCCCTGGGTCGGATCCGTCGTGCAGTTGCACGAGACCGCGTCGTCGATCTCGTCGGCGATCTCGTCGGCATCGCAGTCGCCGTCCTCGTCGTCGTCGCAGTCGTCGCCGTCGCTGTCGACATCCACGTCGACGTCGATGTCCACGTCGATGTGCACGTCGAACTCGGCCGCGAGCGCGTCGGCGCAGGCCTGCAGATCACCACCGGTCGCGAGGAAGTGGCCGTCGCAGAAGATCGCCGCTCCGGTCGTCTCGCACTCCTCGTGGCACTCCTGCACCACCTGGTCGGTGCAGCTCTGGTACTCGACCTGCTGGCACTGCACCTGGCAGTCGACGTTCGCGCGACCGGTGCACGAGCTCATGCACGCCGTGCTGCACACCGGCATGCACTCGACGTCGACGCTCGCGCTGCAACCGGCCTCGCAGTGCTCGTGGCAGCAGGTCGAGCCCGCCGAGCCGCACTCGCCGGAGTCGACGTTGCCACCGCACTCCGAGCTCACCGTGGTCTGGCAATCGCTCATGCAGTACGCCGAGCAGTCGACGCTCGCCGACGCGGTGCACTGCTCACCGCACGTCTGCGAGCACGTCTCCTGACAGTCGACTTCCGCGGTGATCGTACACTCGGGTGCACACTGATCGTACAGACGGGTCGAGCACACGCGCTCTACGGTGGCCGGCTCGCAGCGTTGCTCGCAGCTCTCCTTCGGCACCACTTCGCAGTGCGCCGCTGCGTCTGCGTCGAGCCACAGACCGCACGCATCGAGGTGGTCCGCACGCGCATCGCTGGAGAATCCGACGATCGCGAGCGCTGCTGCCGAGGA
>DASZPU010000687.1:0-10632 GCA_035550195.1 Nannocystaceae bacterium | reverse complement strand
GCATCGCGATAGCGACCTTCGTCGGCGAGCGCTCGCCACGACGGTGCCGCAGGCGCGGGCGTCGGCGCGACGACTTCGACGGGCTTCGTGCGCTCGCGGGTACGGGCCGTGCGCGGGGCGGGCGGCTCGTGCGAACCGGGCTCGTCGTCACCGTGCTGCACGGGCACTTCCTCGTGTTGCACGACTTCACGCGGAGCGATCGCCTCGACGTGCGCGACGACGGGTGCAGCGATGCGCACGCTCTGGCCGGCGCCCAACTCCTGGGCGCGCTCGAGCTGCGGGCCCTCGATGATCACCGAGCCTTCGCGCAGATCGAGCTCGAACGACTCGCGCTGCGGATCCCAGCTCACCCTGAACTGCGTGCCGGTGACGACGACGAGATACGGCCCGGCATCGATGTGCCACGCCCGCTCGCCGCCCTTCTCGATGCGCACGTCGGCGGCACCGCGCTCGAGCACGACACGCACGACGCCGCGATCGAGCTCCGCGACGCGGGCCTGTGCGCGCGGCTGCAGCTCGATCTCGCTGCCGTCGGAGAAGCGCAACAGCTCGCCGCGCTCGGCGGGCGCCGACATCCATGCGCCCACCGTGCCGCGCGTCTGCCCGACCTCGAAGGTCAGCGGGCGCGCCTGGGGCCACACCATGAACAGCACCACCGCCGCGAACGCGGCCGCGATCGCACCGGCCCGGATCCACGACGTGCGCGACGGCTCCGCGTGCGCGAGCAGGCGCGCACGCACGTCCGCGCGATGATCCTCGCGCAGCGCGTCTTGGGCCTCCGCGACGTGGCGACCGAGCGCTTCGAGACGATCGCTCATCGCTGCTCCTCCGCGATCCAGGCCGAGAGGATCGCGTCACGCCCCGCCATCGCAGTGAAGCGCGTGCGCGCCTTCGCGAGCCTACGCTTCGTGGTCGCGAGCGACAGCTCGCATGCATCGGCGACTTCGACGAGCTGCATGCCGTCGACGAAGCGCAGCGCGAACGGTATGCGCTCGCGCGACGGCATGCGATCGAGCACGCGATACACCCGCGCGAGCGCGGCTTGCTGCTCGGGATCGATCGCCGCCGGAGCGTCGGGCAGCTCGTCGGTCTCGGTGAGCCCGAGCCAACGTCGCGTGGTGCGGCGACGGATGTGCTTGCGCGCGCTCCGGACCGCGATCTGGATCAGCCAAGGTAGAACGCTGCCGAGCTCGCCCTTGTAACGCGACGCGCCCTGCATCGCGTGCACGAACACGTCCTGCAGCAGGTCGGGGATCTCCGCGTCGAGACCCAACACACGATGCAGCACGCGTTCGATCGCCTCCGCGTGGCGATCGAACAGCGCGGCGATCGCGGTGCGATCGCCCGCACGCAGCCGCGCG
Source organism: Nannocystaceae bacterium (assembly GCA_035550195.1). Classification (GTDB taxonomy): domain Bacteria; phylum Myxococcota_A; class Polyangia; order Nannocystales; family Nannocystaceae; genus Xiheibacterium. The sequence goes on along the minus strand of DASZPU010000687.1, from coordinate 9,271 downwards.
ACGATCGTCTCGTCGCCCGCGTGCGCGCTCACCAACGCGAGCCGTGGGCCCGCGGGCTTCTGCGAATGGCCGGGCTGCGGCATCCCTCTTCAGGTTCCCCGAGGCGCCGCCCGCGGCTCAACCTTCGTGAGTGGCCATTGTGGGGGCCCAGCAGCAGCCCCATACTTCGCGTGATTCCATGAGCAACGACGCGCGTCACGTGAAGGTCCTGATCCTCGGCGCCGGTCCGGCCGGCTACACCGCTGCGCTCTACGCCGCGCGCGCCGAGCTGAAGCCGGTGATGCTCGCGGGCCCGGAGCCCGGCGGCCAGCTCACGACCACGACCGACGTCGAGAACTATCCCGGCTATCCCAAGGGCATCAGCGGCCCGGTGATGATGGAAGAGTTCCGCGAGCAAGCCGAGCGCTTCGGCACCGAGGTGATCTACGACCTCGCGAACGAGGTCGATCTCTCGAAGCGACCGTTCCGCGTCGTCGGTGACAGCGGTGTGTATCTCGCCGACGCGCTCATCGTCGCGACCGGTGCGACGGCGAAGTATCTGAACCTGCCCAGCGAGCAGCGCCTCAAGAACAAGGGCGTCACCGCGTGTGCGACCTGTGACGGTGCGTTCTTCCGCAACCAAGACGTCGCGGTCGTCGGCGGCGGCGACACGGCGATGGAAGAGGCGCAGTACCTCACCCGCATGTGTCGCTCGGTGCACCTGCTCCACCGTCGCGATTCGTTCCGCGCGAGCAAGGTGATGCAGCGCCGCACCATCGACAATCCGAAGATCACCGTGCACTACAACCGCGCGGTGAAAGAGGTGCTCGGCGACGACAGCGTCACCGGGCTCGTGCTCGAGAACACCGCGGGCGGCCCCGACGAGCGCCTCGAGGTCACCGGCCTCTTCATCGCGATCGGCCACGAGCCCAACAGCAAGCCGTTCAAGGGCGTGCTCGACATGGACGAGGCCGGCTACATCAAGGTCGCGAAGCCGGGCACGACCTACTCGAACGTGCCGGGCGTGTTCGTGTGCGGCGACGTGGCCGACAAGCACTACCGCCAGGCGGTCACCGCTGCCGGCACCGGCTGCATGGCGGCCATCGACGCCGAGCGCTGGCTCGCCGAGCACTCCTAACGCAGCACCGCGGCGCGCACCACTTCGGCACGATTCGCGGCGCCGAGTCGCTCGCGCACGCGCACGAGTTGGTTGCGCACCGTGTTGGCGGAGATGCCGAGCGCGAGCGCGATCTCGGCGTCGGTCTGGCCGAGCGCGACGAGCTCGACGAGCTGACGTTGCCGCTCGGTGAGCCGTTGATCGACGCAGCGCAGCTCGGCGACGAGACCTTGCAACGCCTGGCTCTCCGCGAGCTGACGCAGCGCGTCGCCGACCGCGAGCGCGGGCACGAGCCGACGCATGCGCTCGCGATCGACGTCGCGGAACGCGGTGCGGCGCACCAGCATGATGCCGGCGACGATGCGTCCGCCGACCTCGAGGTGGGCCATCAACGCTTCGGGTGCCCGCAGCACCTTGGCCACGCGCGCGCTCCAGTCCTTGCGGCCGCGAGTGCCCGGCGCGAACGCTTCGTCGGTGCTCGCGACGCCTTGCTGCGCGCTCGCGAGATCGCGGAGGCGCCCGAGCACCACCGCGAGCTCGTCCCACGATGCGCGCGAGATCTCGAGCGCGCCGCGATCGATGCCGACGAGCGCTGCGCGATCGAGTGGCACGCGCGGCGACAGCTCGTGGAAGAGCGCCGCATCGAAGGGCACCTCGTCGCGCACGATCGCGAGCGCGTCGCTGCGCCACTGCACGAGCGAGCCCGAGCTGCGCGCGAGATCGCAGAGCACGCGCAGCGGGTCGTCGACGGCCACTACGGGTAGGAATCTACCATGTCGCCCCCGCGGCTCCGCGCCCATGCTGCGAGCACAGGAGTCGCCGATGGACCCGTTCTCGCTCGCCCCGAACCTTCCCGCTCGCATGGCCCGCGACGTCGCGCTCGTGCCGACGTGGCTCGACGTCGCCGCGTATCCGTTCACGACGCGCACGTTCGCGACCCGCGACGGGCGCATGAGCTACGTCGACGAGGGCGAGGGCCCGACGGTGTTGCTCGTGCACGGCACGCCGTCGTGGTCGTTCGAGTGGCGCCACGCGATCGCGCACCTGCGGGGGCGCGCGCGGGTCGTCGCGCCCGACCACCTCGGCTTCGGTCTGTCGGACAAGCCCGCGGATGCGCCGTACAAGCCGGAGGATCACGCACGACGATTGCTCGAGCTCGTGCGCGCGCTCGACCTCCGCGACATCACGCTCGTGCTGCACGATTTCGGTGGCCCGATCGGTCTGCCGGTGCTGCTCGAAGAGCCCGATCGCGTGCGCAACGTCGTGTTGATGAACACGTGGGCGTGGGCGCACGGCGAAGACAAGCGCGTGCGTCGGCTGTCGAACCTCGTGCGCTCGCGCTTCGGTCGTTGGCTGTACACGAAGCTCAACGCGTCGCCGCGCTGGCTCGTGCCGATGAGCTTCGGCAATCGCAAGGCGTTGGCGAAGGCGACCCATCGCCAGTACGTCGCACCGTTTCCTGCGCCGCAATCGCGAATCGCTCCGTGGGTGCTCGGCTGCGAGCTCGCGGGCTCCGATCCCTACTACGCATCGTTGTGGGCGCGACACGAGCGGCTGCGCGAGCGACCCGTGACGATCGTGTGGGGCAGCGCCGACCCGGCCTTCGGTGCGAGCTATCTCGATCGCTGGCGTCGCGCGCTGCCCGATGCACGCATCATCGAGCTCGCGGGCGTCGGCCACTTCCCCCAGGAAGAAGCGCCCGAGGCCGTCACGCGAGCGATCGCCGACATGCTCTGACGCGCGCACGAGCCGCAGCTCCACGCCCGCGTCGCCAGGAAATCACGGAACATGCCCGCTGCGTGCGCGTGCACGCGCGTATCGGCGAAATGTTTCGGCGTGCGCGTGCGCGTCTCGCCGCATCGTGACAGCATCGCGGACAGGTGGACAGGTTGGGTGGGATCGGCGGCGCCGTGCCGGCGCCGCTCGAGCTGGTGTTGGGTGGGCTCGATCGCGCGCGCAGTCGCGTGCTGAAGGCCTGCACACCGCTATCGGGCACGCTCGCGGCGCGTCGCGAGCTGCGGATCGCGGTGATCGGGATCGTCGGCATCGCGTGTTGCTTCGCGACCACGATCGCTGCGCCGATCCTCATGCTCGCGCTCGGACCGATCGTGCTCGGCGTGCCGCACCTCGTGGCCGACGTGCGCTACTGCCTGGTGCGCCCGGGCTGGCATCGTCGACGCGCGCTCGTCGTGGCTGCCGGCATTCCGCTCGTGCTCGCAGTCGCGACCGGTGAGCTCGCACTCGCGTTCGTCGCGGTCGCAGGCGCAGCCGCGGCCGCGCGTGGTCCGACGCGTCGCCGCATGCTGGTGATCGCGCTCGCGCTCGTCGCGACGATCGCCACGGCGTCGTTGCCCCGCATCGCCACGCTCGCGCTCGTGCACGCGCACAACGTCGTCGGCATCGCGCTGTGGCTCGCGTGGCGTCGTCGTCGCACCGCGCTGCACCTGCTCCCGCTCGGGCTGTGCATCACGCTCACGCTGCTGTTGCTCGGCCTGCCGCTCGAAGCGAGCTCGTGGCTCGTCGACGAGGCCACGCGCGCGCAGGAGCTGCAGCGCCTCGCACCCGGTCTGCCCGAGACGCTCGCAACCCGCGTGCTCTTGTCGTTCTGCTTCGCGCAGGCGGTGCACTACGTGATCTGGTTGCGGCTCGTGCCGGAAGACGATCGCGAGCGCGTCTCGCCGCGCACGTTCCGGGCCTCGTATCGCGCGCTCGCGCGCGAGCTCGGCGTGCCGTTGCTCGCGATCGCAGCGCTCTTCGCCCTCGCGCTCGCAACCTGGGCGGTGTTCGATCTGCACGCCGCCCGCGACGGCTATCTCGCGCTCGCCGGCTTCCACGTCGTGCTCGAGCTCGCCGCCGCCGCATTGATCTTCATCGAAGGTCGGCCCACCGACCACACGCTCACAACCCGTAGAGGAGATGGATGATGAACTGCCGTAGCCTGATGTTGCCTGCGATCGCCGTCGCGTTGTTCTCCACCACTGCCCGCGCGGACATGCCCAACGAGGACGAGTCACCGCCGACGGTGTCGTTCGTGTCGCCCACCGATCAGCAGATGTTCACCGGAACGTCTGCGATGGTGACGATCGAAGTATCGGCGGTCGACGAGGACAGCGGCGTCTCACGCGTCGTGGTGAGCGTCGACGGCGTCGATCAGCCGGAGATCACCCAGGCGCCGTACGTGATCGAGAGCGTGACGCTGCCCGCGGGCATGCACGAGATCTCCGCGATCGCGTCGAACGGCGACGGCTACCCGTCGCAGGCCGTCACGATCCACGTCGTGGTGTTCCCGGGCGACGACGAGAGCAGCGGTGGCAGCGAAGAGAGCAGCACGACCGCGGAGCTCAACGGCGACGCCGGCGTCGACAACAACAACGATGACAAGGGCGGCTGCACCGTGGGCCGCGAGCGCAGCTTGATGGGCTCGGGCATCGCGTTCGCGCTCGCAGTCTTCGCCGGCCTGCGACTGCGCCGACGCGAGTGACTCACACGGAGCCGGTCGCCGCGCGCAGGGCCAGACCGATCGCGACGCTCGCCGCGTTCGCGAAGAGCGACCACCAACCCGCGCGCGCGACCCCGAACGCGCGCAGCCACAGCGCTTCGACGACGATCGCGAACGCCTCGGCGACGAGCACGTAGCCGACCCAGCTCTCGAACGCATCGCGCGGGGCGAGCCACACCAGCGGATGCGTGATCGTGCTCGCGCCGAACGCCACCGCGATGCGTCGCGGCCACGGCACACCCGGTTGCGCGCGCACGTAGATCGGGGTCTCGACCGCCTGCGTGATCGCGAACGCGACGAGCCAACGCACCACGTCGTCGATGCTACGCCGCGCGACGCCGGGCCGCGACCAGGCGATCGGCGAGCTCGCGCACCGCACCGTGACCGCCCTCGGCGGTCGTGATCCAGTCGGCCGCTGCGCGCACCTCGGGGCGTGCATCGGCGGTCGCGACGAACATGCCCACGCGCCCGACCAAGGGCAGATCGTTCACGTCGTCGCCGATCGCGATGATGCGCTCGCGCGCGACGCCGAAGCGGTTGCACAGCTCGTCGAGCGCCGCGGCCTTGTCGCGACAACCGATCACGACGTGATCGATCGCGAGCTTCTCCGCGCGCCGAGCCGCGGCTTGGCTGCGCTCGCCGGTGAACAGCGCGACGCGACCGCCCGCGGCGTGGAACTGGCCGATGCCGTGACCGTCGCGGGTGTCGAAGCGCTTCAGCTCGTCACCGCCTTCGCCGTAGTACATCGCGCCGTCGGTGAGCGTGCCGTCGACGTCGAGCAGCAGCCACTCGAAGCCGGAGAGATCGATCGCGTCGGCGAGCCCACGTCGACGCGCTTCGGCGCGGGCGCGCTCGAGATCGGCGGGCTCGTCGATGTCGATCGCATCGTGCTCGGGCACCGCGAACGTCGAGATGCGTCCGCCGAGTCGCGCACCGGTGGCCTCGAACAACACGCGCGAGAACACGTAGAAGGAGCCGGTCTCGAGGAAGGTGTCGTGGATCTCCTGGCGACGCGGACGCGTACCGGGGTCGTAGCTGCACGGTGCCGCAGCGCCCGAGCCATCGGTGCGCCACACGAACCCGCAGAAGCGCACGACGCTGAGCATGCTGTCGCAGCCGTCGCGATCGAACTGCGCGAGCGCGGCATCGAGCTGACCATGGTCGCGGAACGGCGAGGTCGCCTGCAACAGCACGATGCGATCGGGTACGAGGCCTTGATCGGCCCAGCAGCCGAGCGCGTGCACGATCGCCGACTCGGTCGATGCGGTGTCGCCGGCGAGCGCAGCCGGACGTCGCACGATCTCGGCGCCCGCGGCCTTCGCCACGCTCGCGATCTCGTCGTCGTCGGTGCTCACGAAGACGCGATCGATGCCGGCGGCTTCGCGCGCGTGCAGGATCGAGTGCACGACCAGCGGACGCCCACCGAGCATCGCGAGGTTCTTGCGCGGGATGCCCTTGCTGCCCCCGCGCGCCGGGATGATCGCGAACGTGACCACCTCGCGTGCATACGGTCGCGCGACCGCCTCGCCACCCACATGGCCCGCAGCGGGCCGCACTACGGCGTGTCTTCGGGCTCGGGCTCCTGGTGCGTGAGCGATTCCTCGCCCTCCACGATGTCGATGAAGCAGTGCAGGAAGCCGCAGCTCGCACACACCTTGGCCTTCACCGGAGCGGAGCGCGTGAAGCCGCCTTCGGGATCGCCGAAGCGCAACGTGCTCGTCGCGATCGGCACCGGCGCACGCAGGTTGCGACCGGCGAAGAGCGCGACCGGCAACAGCGATCCGCCACACATCACGCAGTCGCGACCGGTGCCGGTCTTGAGCCGCTCGGCGCGGTCCTCGTCGCGCAAGCGTTTGGTCTCGCCCTCGAGTTGGTCGACTTGCTCGCGCAGCCGCTCGTTCTCTTGCTCGAGCGCGGCCACCTGCAGCGAGAGCGCCTGCCGATCGTCGCGATAGGCCATGCTCGCCCAGGGTAGCATCGGCGGGTCATGACCGGCAGCGAGACCACGCGGCGCGTGTTCACCACGCGAAGCTGCACCGGTTGCAGGCTGCGGTTTCCGCTCGAAGCCGGCAGCGAAGCGAGCGTGCGGCTCGGCGACAAGTGCCCGGTGTGCGGAGCGCCGACCGAGACCGTCGATGCGCCATACGTCACGCACACCGCGACGGCGCGCGGACCCGCGCCGCGCGGACGACTCGGTGCGTTGCTCGACAACGTCCGCAGCATCCGCAACGTCGGATCGATCGTGCGCACCGCGGACGGCGTCGGGCTCGAGCTGCTCGTGTGCGGCGGCATCACCCCTGCGCCCGATCACCCGTCGATGGCGAAGACGTCGCTGGGTGCGGAGCGCACGGTCGCGTGGCGCAGTCGCCCCGATGCGCTCGCCGCCGCGATCGAGTGTCGCGACGAGGGCTGGCGGCTGTGGGCGATCGAGGCCGGCCCACGCGCGCAGAGCCTCTTCGAAGCCCGCGCCGACGTCGACGGCGATCCGATCATGCTCGTGCTCGGCCACGAGGTCTCGGGCGTCGATCCCCGCATCGTCGAGCTCTGCGAGCGCGTGCTCTTCCTGCCGATGCTCGGCCACAAGGGCTCGCTCAACGTGTCGGTCGCGCTGGGCGTCGCCGCCTATGCGCTGCGCTTCGCCTGAAAGTTGCTTCGCTTCGGCGCCGCGTGCCAGCGTGCTCCGCAGTGCACGAAGAGCCCACCCCTGCGCCCCCGCCGAGCCCGGCTCGCCGCCGACTCGCGAAGCTCGGCGCCGCGTTCGGTTGGGCGCGCCGCAACGCGTACCTCGTGGTGATCGCGGGCGCGATCCTCGTGGTGACGCGCGCGATCGATTTCTCGCCGCCGCCCGAGGTGCGCGTCGGCAATGCCAACGTCGCGCAGCTCGTCGGTGACGCGCCGCCGCAGGAGTTCTCCGAGCAGCTGTCGAACCCGCAGGCGGTGCAGGTGCGCGCGACGCTGCGGCTCTACCCCGACGCGCAGCTGCGCGTGGGTGCGCCGGATCCGGAGATCGACGAGCAGGGCAAGATCCTCTCGCAGCCGGTGGTCACCACGATCCTCGGCATGAACGCGACCGTCGATCAGACGGTGCGACTCGACGCCGGCGAGCTCGAGATCATGCTCGGCATCGATGCGACGCCGCGATTGCAGGGCACCGCGAAGAAGGGCCAGCCGCCGCCGGAGATCGTGCTCGAGCACGAGGTACACGTGAAGAGCCGCCACGATGCGTGGTGGCGTCATCAACCGATCGAGCGCGTGCATCTCGACAGCCGTGGCTTCCTGGGCAAGGTCGCCGAGCAGGGCCATCGCATCGTGTTCACGGTCGACGAGCACCTCTTCAGCCTCGACCTCGAGGTCCATCGCAGCACCGCCGCGCCGACGCTCGCGAAGGGCCACGCCAAGCCGCAGTGATCGCGGTGCGAGCCGGGGGAGTCGAACCCCCACGCCGCGAGGACACTGGAACCTAAATCCAGCGCGTCTACCAATTCCGCCAGGCTCGCCCGATGCGGTCGCACGGTAGCACGTCATCGCGTACCTTCGTGGCGATGTCTGCTCGCGTCGTCGCGATGATCCCGCCGCTCTTCGTTGCGTGCTTGTGCGCTTGTCCGAGCTCGTCACCCGACAGCGGCAAATCGGCCACCGTCGCGAAGAGTGACGCGAAGGTCGAGACGAAGGTCGAGACGAAGACCGAAGCGAAGGCGCCCGACGAAGCGCCGAGCGGTCGCGTGCTCGACGGTCCGCTTCCGATCGCGGGCTTGATCGGCAAGCCGCCCGCGGAGGTCGAAGCGCAGCTCGCCGAGCCGCTCGGCAAAGGCATGGCGCGCGAGTCATGCGTGCGCTTCGTTCCCGATCGCACGTGGTTCCAGTGCAAGTTCGCGCTGCAGCGCTACGGCGACAAGAGCGGTGCGTACAAGGCGATCAGCGTGGAGTACGAGGACGGCAAGGCCACCGCGCTCGGGTTCGAAGGGTTCGTGCGTGCCGAAGGAACGATCGAGCCCAAGACCGCGCTCGCCTACGTCGGGCTCGAGCTGCCCGGGGAGCCGAAGCTCGAGCACCCCAGCGCAGACACGAACGTGTGGTCGTTCTTCAACGGCGCGGCGCGCCTGCGGATCGATGGTCGGCAGTATCGCGTGATCGTGTCGAGCGTCGGCGCCGACTGGGCACGCACGAAGGTCGAAGTGAAGCTCAACGATCCGCTGAGCGACGACGAGAAGAGTCGCATCGTGCAGACGCGTCAGCCCGACGCGCCGGGCTGATCACGCCGCGGCTTTGCGCGACCTGATCGCGCGAGCGCGACGCACCTTGCGATCGTAGCGACGTGCGCCCGTCCAGAAGCGCTTGCGGGCTTCGGTGGTGCATGCACCGTGGCGCGTGCACTGCTCGCGCGCGCGTCGGGCCGCCGCGATCGCAGACACGAGCGGCACGTCGAGCACTTCGGGCGGCACGCAACCACCGACGAACTTCAGGCTGTACGCCGCGCTGAGCCCATGCACGCCGCGCGTCGAGAAGCGCATGCGATCGCCATGATGGAAGCTGCAGGTCGGATCGAGCCAACCCACGCGCATCGCGTTGCGATACATCGTGGGACCCGCCCACGCGTCGTGCACGTGCGCGCCGACCCAGCGACAGTGCGACTCGCGACGGCAGATGCCGACGAGCTCGGGCCCGAGCGCAGGCTC
>DASZPU010000686.1:0-2592 GCA_035550195.1 Nannocystaceae bacterium | reverse complement strand
GCTCGCGCCGCAACTCGCAGGACGAGCACGAGTAGGAAGGGTTCCGACCGTTAAACAGCCCCCGAGCGCCTCCGGTCGCGCCTCGGCCGAACCACTTCAGCGTGGTTCGCGCTCGCGACGATTACTCGGACACGCTCCTAGCGCGTCTCGTCGCGCAGCACGGCCCACAGTGCGTCGGGCACGTAGGGCGCCTTCGCATCGCGCTCCGCCGTGAAGTCGCGGTGCAGGTCTTCGATGCGTCGGGTCGCGTCGCGGCCGACGAGCCGCGAGAGCTTGCTGCGTAGCATGCGACGGTGATCTTCGTCCTCGGCCTGCGCGAGCTGGCTCTCGAGGAACTGGATCGTCAGCGCTTGATCGCCTTGCTCGGAGACGAGTGTCGCGGCGTACTGGCGCACGAGCGGATCGGCACCGAACGCGGCGGCGCGACGGATGAGCTCGATGCCTTCTTCGCGCATCGCCTTGCGCTCCTCGTCGGAGTAGCCGGGTGTCGACGGCGACTGCGTCAGCAGCAACATACCGAACGGGTAGAGCAGCTCGTGGCTCTCCGGGAACTCGCGCATGCCCGCACGATAGATCCCGATCGCGCGATCGACCATCTCGCGCGTGACGCTGGACTGGCCGCCGTACACCACCGTGATCCCGCCCCACAGATAGGCTCGGCGAAAGCGCGGCGAGAGCCCGGTGATCGCGTCGACGTAGCGACCGACCGCATCCACCTGGGCCGAGCCCAGCTGGCTGCCCGAGTAGATCAGCGCGCGCACCCAGATCAGATCGGCGAGCGCTTCGCGATAGCCCACCGCCATCGGTGCGAGCTGTCCCGGCGGCGGCACGTAGAGCACGTCGAGCTCCGCAGGCACCTCCTTGCGGCGCGCGAGCGTGCCCGCGTGTGCAACGTGGGCGAGCACGCCGAGCGCGAGCGCACCGAGCACCGCGAGCTTGCGCATCGCCAGCCAGGGTAGCAGCACTCGCCGCGATTCTGCGATGCTCGTGCAAGATGGCGGCGCGGCCCGGCGGCATCGAGATCACGCTGGTCTTCGTCGCCGTCGCGTGCGTCTGCACGCTCGTCGAAGCGGTCGCGCGCGGAGCATCGCTCGCGGCGCTCGCGGCCGCGTGTGGAGGCGCGACCGCGTTGGGGCTGTTGCACGGGCTGGCGTGGAGCGCCGCGATCCTGTTGCCGGCGCGTGCAGGCCCGCGCTGGCGGCGGATCGGCTGGGCGGCGATCGGACTCGCGATCGCGCTGTTGCTGCCCGCGACGTTGGGCGCGTGGGACAAGCTCGGCACCCGCAGCCACATGCTCGCCGTGGTCGCACTCGTGGGCAGCATCGTGGCGGGTGTGCTGGTCGGTGTCGTCGCCGGTGGCTTCGGTGCGGTCGACGAGCGCGGTGAGCCGCGCTGGCTCTCCGCGTCGACGCGTGCGCGTCGCGGCGCCGCGGGGGTGCTCGTGCTCGTGGCGATCGCCGCGACGCTCGTCGATCGCCTCGCGTTCACGGGATTGCACGCGACCGCCCACACCGCGCTGCGCTCCGCCGAGCTCGCAGGGCTGGCGTTCGCGATCGTGCTGTGGGCACGTCCGCAGATCGTCGCGCCGTGGGATCGCCGTGGCATCGTGCTCGCGCTCGGCCTCGCGCTCGTGCCGTTCGTGGTGTTGCACGATGGCGATGACCCCGAGCTCGCAGCGGTGTGGTCGTCGCCGTTCGCCGACGAAGGCATCGGCACGCTGCGCCGACTCGGCGACGTCGACGGCGACGGCGCGTCGAGCTGGCTCGGCGGTGGCGACTGTGCGCCGTGGGATCCCGACGTGCATCCGGCCGCGGTCGAGGTGCCCGACAACGGCATCGACGACAACTGCCGCGACGGCGACGCGAGCACGCACGCGTTCGCGATCGCGGCGATCCCCGTGCCCGACGATCCGTCGCCGCGCAGCATCCTCTTGGTCACGATCGAGACGCTGCGCGCCGATCGCATGGGCCTCTACGGTCACACGCGCGACACCACGCCGGCGTTGGTGGCCCGCGCGGCCGATGCCCGCGTGTTCGATCGCGCGTACACGGCGGGCGCGTGGACGAGCATCGCGATCCCCACGCTCATGCGCGGCGTGCAGGCGCGGCGCATGCGGTGGCAGCCGTTCACCGAGACCACGCGCGGACGCTTGCTCGCCCCCGAGGAACCGTTGGTCGCCAGCGACGACGAGCGCGCGATGCAGGTGTTCATGCTGCCGAAGGACGGACCACCGCCGCTCGCGTGGTGGCTGCAGCGGCGCGGCATGACGACCGCCGCGATCGTCGACGATCGCTTCTCCGAGCTGCTCGATCCCAGCGTCGGCACGGCGATCGGCTTCGACGAGTTCGTCGACGCCGATCAGATCCGCGGCCGCGATCCCGACGATCGCGTCGTCGATCTCGCGATCGCGACGCTGCGCGGGCTGCCCCGCGATCGCCCGCGCTTCGTCTGGGTGCATCTGTTCGGCCCGCACTCGCCGAACACCACGCACGAAGGCACGCCGAGCTTCGGCGACGGCATCGCCGACGGCTACGATCACGAGATCCGTTTCGTCGACGCACAGCTCGATCGTCTGCTCGACGCGGCCACGCG
>DASZPU010000685.1:0-5948 GCA_035550195.1 Nannocystaceae bacterium | reverse complement strand
CGCTGCGTTGCAGCGGTCGACCATCTTGCACGAGCTCGCCGTGCACGAGCCACTCGAGCTCGCGCATGCGTTGATGGTGATGCAGCGGGATCGCGCGACCGGGATCGACGTGCAACAAGTAGAGCCCGGCTTCGCGCGTCTCGAGCAACACCTCGACCTCGCCGAAGCGCGCAGACTCGCGCCGCTTCGGATAGTCACGCAGCGTTCGCGACACGCGGATCGCCGCCTGCTTCGCGCCCGGCAACGCGTGCGGCTTCGCGAGTCGCAGCTCGACTTTCTCGATGCCCGCGTGGATGCCCAGCACCATCGCCGCGAGCTCTTCGGCGGCGTTCTCGAGCAGCTTGTAGCGGCGGAAGCGAACCAGCGCGGCGAGCTCGGCGGTCAGCTCGGAGTAGTCGCACGTGTCCGCGATGCGGCCGCTCCGCCCGGCGCGCGCGAGCTCCAGCTCGAGCACGACATCGACGAGCAACGGTTGCTCGCGATCGCGCTCCTCCGGCCGGATGCCGACGATACAAGCGAGCTCGAGCGCGTCGATTTCGATGCGGTCGCGTGCCACGGCGACTCGTATAGCACCGAGCAGCATGACACGCGTGTCATGCTCCTACGCCTTTGCCCGGCCCCAATGCGCATGGTATTGTAAGGACCATAGCGCCCGTTTCGCTGCAGGCGTGCGCGTGAATCCGCCCTGGCGATCTGCGTCCAACGACCTTCGCTGCTCGGTGGAACTTCGGGAGACCTTGAACATGACGAAGACCTTGGGCCTCGCTTCGCTGCTCCTCGCTGCTGCCTGCATCATCAACACCGACGACGACGGCAACAACGAGACGTCGGGCAACACCACCGCGAACACGCAGACGACCACTGCGACGACGGCGGGCACGGGTGACTCGACCGATGCCACCAACGCGAGCACGACGGTGGGCACGAGCGAGAGCACCGCGGCCGATTCGTCGACGGCCGCAGCGGAGAGCAGCACGGGAGCTGCGGGCGCATGTGGATGGGGAGCGACCGGCGAGAAGACCACGCCGATGGGCTACATCTGCGGCGGCGACGGTGCGGATCCCGATGCGATGATCGATCAAGACTGTGCGTCGTACGGCGTCGACCTCGTCGAAGGCGGCGAGTGTGGCGGCAACATGGGCATCACCGGTGCCGGCTGCTGCGACGAGAACGGCGACGTCTGGTACTGCGCCGACGACGGCGGCATGCCGCGCCTGTTCACCGAAGACTGTTGATGACTCGAGCGCGGTACAACCAAGCCCGAAGGACGACGACGCTGCGAGCGTCGACGTCGTTCGAGGCTCCGCCGCACGGCGGCGGCGCGGCATCTTTGCCGCGGGGGTAGTGACCAAGATAGTCGAGCCGCATCGGCTCGACTATCGCCGGGAGCTAGGGGCGCAGCCCCTACTCGAAAACACCCTGGTACATGAACTCGTCGACGTGCGCGTCGCCGATCTTTGCGACGCGTTCGAGTCGGCCCACGCGGCGGAAGCCGTGGCGTTCGTAGAGACTGATCGCGCGCTGGTTGTAGGTGCGCACGGTGAAGCGGATGTTCCAGACGCCGAGCTTGCTCGCTTCGGCGATGCATCGTGACAGCAGCGCAGATGCGACGCCGCGACCTTGGTGCGTCGCGAGCACGCCCATGCCGAGCTGACCGCAGTGTTGCGACACCGGGATGTCGATCGGCGAGAACACCAGATTGCCGACCATCGCGTCGCCGTCGAACGCCGACAGATAAAACGAGCGATCGGCCGCGAGCATGCGCTCGAGCGTCGCGACGTGGCTGCCGATGTCGACACCGTCGTAGCCCGACGACGGCGCGTTGAGATGCTCCGACGATTCGTGCAGGAGCTGGCGGAGGAACACCAGCATCACCGCTGCATCGTCGGGCACCGGCGAGCGCAACGCGAACGGTGAACCGTCGTGGGTACTGTGCGACTCGAGCTCGAGCTTCACGTGGCTATCGCCGCACGATCACCGTGGTGCCGGGGCTGCCCGCATGCGCGTGCACGCCGTGCCAGCCCTCGGGCAGAAACGGAGTGGTCCAGAAGAACAACCAGCGCGCCGCCGAGGGCCCGAGATTCACGCAACCGTGGCTGCGCACGCGCCCGAAGCCTTGGTGCCAGAACGCGCCGTGCAGCGCGAAGCTGCCCTCGAAGAACATGGTCCACGGCACGTCTTGGATCGAGTAGTTGCCGTCGGACGCCGTGTTGCCGTCCATCGTGGTCGACACGTGCTTGCTGCGGATGCGCCAGCGACCGGTCGGCGTCTCGAACGGATCTTCGGGCGTGCCCTTCTTGCCGGTCGACACCAGCGACGTGAACACCGGACGCTCGCCCTCGTAGGCGACGAGGATCTGCTTGTCGAGGCTGACGTCGATCCAGCGCTCCCACGCTTGGATGCCTTTGGGCAACGGCTGCGGATCGGCGAGGCGAATGTCCGCCTTCTTCACCAGCTTGCCGTCCTCGAGGATCATGTACGTCTTGCCGCTGATCTCCGTCTCTTCACCGACGTCGACGAACGCCTTCTTCTCGAGCGTGCCGACGACCTTCAGCTTGCCCTCCGGCGAGAGCTCGAGCAGCTTCGTCGTGTCGGACATGACGAAGCCGAACGGGAACGACGCGCCCTCGGCGAGCGGCACACCTTGGAAGTCCTTGCCCGCGTACTTGTGCGCCGCGGTGACGTCGACGAAACCGCCACGCGCGGTACGCCACCACGTGCGGCCTTCTTCGACGATCTTCTCGCCGACCGAGATGTAGAAGCCGCGCTCGAGCCACGACTTCTCCGGCTTGAGCGGAAGTCGCGAGATCGGGATCGTCTCCTTCGGCGGCGCCTTCTCGGTCGCGGCGATCGAGGTCTTCTCGTCGCGCGCCATCTCCGGCGGCGGCGCATCGTCGACCGACGGCAACGCCTTCAGATCGGCTTCGTCCGCCGGTGCATCGGAGGGCGGCGCATCGGCGGGCTTGGTCTTCGGCGCCGGCGGAGGCAGGCCCTTCGCCGCCGCTTCGTCGGCGAGCCGCTGCAGCTCTCGCTCGGTGCGCAGCACTTCGGCGGCCGCGACTTCTTCGCTCGTCGGCACGCGCCACCACATCGGCGCGTTCCACCTGCGCACGTACGCGTAGTCGTACGGCAACGGCTCGTCGAGCCGCGCAGGCGGAGGCGGAGTCTTCATGAACGGCTCGGCCTTCGCATCGACGACGAGCCCCTTGTTCACGCACGCGTAGCCGCCCTGCGCGAGTTGATGCCAGCCCTTCGGACAACCCACGCCTTCGACCTTCGGCGTGACCTTCACGCGCGTGCCGATGCGCAGATAGCCGAGCCGCGGCGACTCGGGATCGGGCTTGTCGTGGATCGCGACGACCTCGTAGCCGGCGAGCCCGTGCACGGTGAGCGTGCTCGGATCGGGCGCGGGATCGGAGGGCTTGATCACGCCGTAGTCGGCCGGCGGCTCGGGCGGAGCGGCTTCGTCGATCGCCGGCGCTTCCTCGGGCCGATCCTCGCCTTGCTCGGCGGGCGGCGGTGCAGGCCCGGCGCCGTCGGGCTTCTCCGCCTTCGCGAGCACTTCCGCCGGCGACTTCGCATTCGGCGGTGCGCTGTCTCGCTTCGTCACCTGCTCGGTGCGTGCACCGGCCCGCGCTTCACCCTGGTTGTCGCAGGCGAGCGCGAACAGCGGGATCGACAGGCAGGCCGCGAGCGAACGCATCGGTTCCATGCTGCTTAGCCCACGTACGGGCGCGGGGGAAGATTCCGGAGCGGGACGGGGCCGCCCCCGCGTCGATCGGCCGCGGAACCCCGCCTACTTGCCCGGGTGGGCCGCCAGCCAAGCCTGCAGCACCTCGTCGTCGGGCCGCACCTCGGCCGCCGCGCGCGCCACCGCCAGCGCGCGCGCACGATCGCCGGTCTCCCACAACGCCACCGCGAGATCGCGCTGCATGTCGGCGCGATCCTCGGGAGGGATCGAATCGCCGGACCACAGCGCCTCGGCACGCTCGAGCGACAGTCGTGCGAGCGCATGGTTGCCGCGCTCGAGCGCGATGCGTCCGCGCCCGAGCTCGATCCAACCCATGTCGGGCGCGTCGATGCCGACGAGCTCTTCGGTGATGTTGCCGCTGCGCTCGAACTGCGCGGCCGCGGCGTCGAGCTGACCGCGCTCGAGCAACAAGAAACCGTATGCATGCAGCAACTCGGCGCCCTGCATGTCGGGTTGCGCGAGCGTGCTCTGGATGAGCAGCGCACGCTGCAGATACGTCTCCGCGAGCTCGGAGCGACCGGCCTCGCGCGCCGCGAGTGCCAGGTTCGCGAGCAGCTGGCGCAGGTCCGCGTGCGCCTCGCCGTAGAGCTCGTGGAAGTCGCCCAACGCGGTCTCGAGCGCGTCGAGTGCTTCGACGCCGCGCCCGAGACCGATCAGGATCACGCCGCGCGTCTCGTAGAAACCCGAGGAGACGCGCGGGTCGGCGAGCAGCTGCACGAGCGGTTCGACCTCGGCGAGTCGACGCAGCGCGCCTTCGCCGTCGCCGAGCATGTCTTCGCATGCGGCCACGCCCAATGCGAGGCCCACGCGCTGCGCGATCGCGAGATCGCCGATGCGATCGTAGATCTCGATCGCGCGCACGTACGCGTTGCGAGCCTCGAGGTAGTTGCCGGCCTCGACGTAGGTGCCGGCGATCTGATGCCACAGGTGCGCCACGCGATAGCCGTTCGAGCCGACCACGCGCGTGAACGCTTCGCGTGCACGTTCGTAGTGTGCGATGGCGTCGCCGTAGTCGCCGGCGAGCACGGCCACATCGCCCCGTGCGTGCTCGACCGATGCGATGGCTTCGTCGCCGAGCCCGAGCTCTGCCGCGACGGTTTCCGCCTGCATCAAGAGCGCCTGCGCAGCGTCGCGCTCGTCTCGCTGCGCACGGATGGTCGCCTCGCGATCGATGAGCGCGATGAGCAAGAGCGCATCGTCGGCGGGCCGCTGCAGATGCGCGCGCGCCTCGGTGGTCCAACGCAACGCTTGCTCGAGATCGCCGGTCTCCGCGGCGATCTCCGCGAGCACGCTCGCCGCGTGCGCAAGGCCGCGCTCGTGATCGCTACGCCGCGCTTCTTCGCTGGCCGCGCGCGCGTCGGCTTCCGCCTCGGCGAGCAGACCGAGCACCATGCGCGTGCGTGCGCGCAGGATCAACGCCTCCGCGAGCAACGGTGCGTAGTCGAGCTGCTGTGCGCGCACGACCACGACCTCCGTGAGCGCGCGCCCTTCGTGCACGCGGCCGAGCCGCATCCGCAGATGCGCCCGATGCAGCTCTGCGCGCAGCGCATCGACGTCTCCGGCGATCTCGGGTGGCGGCGGTGCGACGACGGTGGGCGGCACGCCGACGCAGCGCTCCGGATCCGGCAGTCGCTGCACGACCTCGGCGCCACGCGTGAGCGCGACGACGGTGGGCTCGGCGATCTCCGCGAGCAGATCGTCCACGCTGGTGGCAGCGTCGGTGAGACACGCGAGCTCGCGATCGCGGCGCGCGAGATCGGCCTCGACGCGATCGGTGGCGGCCGCCTCGCACACCGCTTCGTGCGTGCTCGACCACGTGCGCACGCGATCGGTGATGCGTCCGTCGAGATGCAGCCATGCTTCGTTCGCGGCCTCGTCTTGCAACGCGAGCACACGCTTCGCGATCTCGGCTTGCTCGCCGGGCCAGCGCAAGCTCGGCGGCTCGCCGGCACACGCATCGGGCGGCGTCTCGTCCTGCGCGAGCACGGCTGCGACGATCGCGAGCGCACCGCCGAACGCGAGCACCGGCACGAGCCGACGTCGCTTCGGCGGACCGCCGAGCGCGGCGAGCAACGCGTTCATGTCGACGAAGCGATCGTCGGGCTCGACCGCCATGCCGCGCTCGAGCACCGCGAGCACCCAGCTCGGCGCACGGTTGCGCTCGCGCGGTCGTTCGAGCTCGCCGGTGGCGATGCGC
>DASZPU010000684.1:0-17244 GCA_035550195.1 Nannocystaceae bacterium | reverse complement strand
CGTCTACGCGCTGGGCTGCTGCGCGTACGAGATGGTCACCGGCCGGCTGCTGATCGACGACGGCTGCACGGTGGAGCGCGCGGTCGCGCAGCACCTCGACGGCATCGAAGCGGGGCTCGTGTTCCCGCCCGAGGCCAAGGTGCCGGCGTGCGTCGAGGCGCTGGTGCGACGCTGCCTCGCCCGTGATCCCGCGCGACGACCGGCGTCGATGGCCGAGCTGGAAGCCGAGCTGTGCGAAGCGCAGATCGAGTGCCGCCTCGCGCCGACGCGCGAGGATCTCGAGCTGCCCGACGTCGATCGCATGCGTCGCGACGGCATCGCGATCGGCTTCGCGGGCATGCTCGCGCCGCGCCGCGGTGCGTGGCTGGAGCGCGGCATCTTCGGCACCGCGATGACCGCGATGGCCGCGACTGCGCTCGCCGTGCTCGCGACGCACATCGACCCCGAGCCGCTCGCGCGTCGAATGGAAGTGGCCCCGGTCGCTGCGCCGCGTGCATCCGAGGCGACGCTGCTCGCGACCACGATCGAGACGCCGGCGCTCGCACGCGCGGTGGCACCGACGCGTGCACAAGAGAGCTTCGCACCCGAGCCGCCCGCGTCCGCCGTCGCGCCGGCTGCGATCGCGGAGCCGACGATCACGCGCGCGCCCACGGTCACGCGCGCGCCCGTAGTCGCGCGCCTCGACCCGCCGCGCAAGCAGCCGGCCCCGAAGACCCGCGATCAGCTGCGTGAAGAGAAGCAGCTCGCGAGCCGCGAGGTGTGGCGCGATCCCTCGTCGGCGCGGGCCCACCTGCGGCTCGGCGATGCGCTGAACCGGCTCGGGCGATCGCAGGCCGCGGCCCGTCAGTATCGTGCCGCGGCACGGCTGGGCTCGCACACGGCCGAGCGCCGTCTGCGAACGCTCGCGCGCGATTGAGGTATCGTCGCTCCATCCGTTGAGCGCCTCTTCGCATCGCTGGCGCGTACCGATCGCATGGATCGTGCTCGTCGCGGTGCAGCTGCTCTTGCTGCGCTGGTTCGGCGGCGCCGAGCTCTTCCGCGACGCACCGGTCGCCGGCCTCGATCACGACACGCACCTCACCGACACGCGCCGCGTGCTCGAAGGCCTCGAGAGCTTCGGGCGCAGCTGGGTCTGGGACGTGCGACTGCTCGCCGGCTTCCCCAACGGCACCATCTTCGACGCCGACAACAAAGGCCTCGAAATCTTCACGTGGCTGCTCCACCGCGCCGGCCTGCCGTGGGGCTTCGCGTTCAACATGTTCTTGCTCGTCGGTCACCTCGGCGTGATGCCGGCGGTGTATCTGTCGGCGCGCTGGCTCGATCTCGGTCGCCCCGCGGCTACGCTCGCCGCCGGCTTCGCACTCCTCTTGTGGAGCTTCGACTCGTGGCTGCACTGGTGCTGGTACGTCGGGATGATCTCGTACGCGACCGCGAGCTGGCTGTGGCTGCTGCCGATGTCGCTGTTCATCCGTTGGTGGCGTCGGCGCGGCGCCGCACGAGCCATCGGCGTCGCGCTGCTCATGGCGCTGTGCCACCTCGTGCATCCTTATAGCTTCTTCCTGCTGGTGACCCCGCTGCTCGTGGTCTACGCCAGCGGTGCGCGCGGCCTCGATCGCCGCGGCCATCTCGCGGTGTGGAGCATCGCCGCGTTCACGGTGCTCGCGAACCTGTGGTGGCTGCGCGTCTCGCTGCAGTGGTGGCCGTCGATCACCGACTCGTCGCTCTTCGGTCGCCGCAGCCTGCTCGCGGTGCTGCTCGATCTGCTCGGCATCATCGAAGATCCCGCGGTCACCGGCATCATCGCGACGCGCACGAGCTTCCGCGTGCTGGCCATCGCGCTCGGTGCCGGCGGCTGTTGGATGTGGTGGCGACGCAGCGATCCACGCGGACGTCCACTCGGGCTCACGATGATCGTGCTCCTGCTGTTCGCGTACTTCGGTGGCGCCACTCCGCTCGCGCAGGTGCAGCCCTATCGCCACATCGGCCCGCTCGCGATCATGGCGACGATCCCGATGGCCGCGCTCGTCGAGACCGCCGCGCGCGAGGGTTGGCTGCGCGGCTGGCCACGCTCGGCAAAGCGCGTCACCGCGCTCTTCGCCTTCACCACCACGCTGTGGTGTGCACGCGACGTCATGTACTTCACCGCCGGCACGCTGCCGGAGCCGAAGGCGTTGCCGCACGGCGATCGCGTCGCGTTCTCGGCGATCGGTCACCCGCTGCCGATTCCCTACTACGCATACGGCGGCTGGCATCGCGACGATCTCGCAGCGTGGGTCACCGCGCACGACGACGGCCAAGGTCGCTTCCTCGTCGAGGGCTGGAACTGGGGCGAGCAGCTGTCGTGGAAGACCGACGCGCAGATCCTCGGTGGCTTCATCTGGCGCAACCTCGAGCACTCGTGGGCGAACATCTTCCGCCGTCGACCGCAAGGCATCGTGCAGCGCGACGAGCTCGCGAAGTACTTCACCGACTACGGCGTGCGCTGGGTCGTGGTGTCCACGCATCGCGAGCTCGCGCCCTGGTGGGATCGCAACGATCTGATCGAGCTGGTCGCCGAGCTGAAACCGTTTCGCATCTACAAGGTGAAGCAGGCCACGCACCTGCTCGATCCGCCGCAGGGCACGGTCGAGGCCGCGACCAACCTCTTGCGGGTGCACGGCACGGATCCGACCCGCCCTGTGCTGCTTCGTTACCACTGGCTGCCGCAGCTCGTGTGCGAGCCCGACTGCACGATCGAGCGCAGCAAGCTCAAGGGCGACCCGGTCGGGTTCTTCCGCGTACCCGCTCCACACCCCGCGGACTTCCAGATCCGGAACGCATACTGATAGGCTCGAAGCGAACGGTGCCGGCCGAGCTCCAGATCCTCGCCGACGTCGCGATCTATCGCCTACGGCGGCTCGAGATGGCCAACCTCGCCGGCGCGCTCGCGCTGGCGTTGTCACTGAAGCTGCCCGCCGCCGACATCGGCGTGCGTCTGTTGTTCGGGTTGTTGCTCAACCTGCTCGTCTACCTCAACAACGACTTCCACGATCGCGAGGTCGATCTCGCCGCCGCCGGTCGCGAGCGCGGCAAGACCGAGTTCTTGGTCGCGAACATCGGCGCGGCGATCCGCGTGCAGCTCCTGCTCGTGCTCGCGCTCTTCGGCATCGCGGTCGCGCACGGCGGCGGGCTGTGGATCCCGTTGGTGTTCGGTGGTGCGGTGTGCTGGGCGTACTCGGCCGTGCTCAAGCGGCGGCCCATCGTCGACGTGCTCGCGATGGTGGTGTGGGGCGTCGCGATGCCGATGGTCGGCGTGCCCGATGATCGCTTCACCACCGCCCTACCCTTGTTGTTGCTGCTCGGGCTCTACTCCGGCGTGTTCGAGTCGGTGCAGGTGCTGCGCGACCACGAGCCCGATCGTGCGCAGGGCGTGCGCACCACCGCGGTCGTGTTGGGCGCCGAGCGCACCGCCGTGCTCGTGAAGGTGTTCGCCGTGCTCGCGGGCGTGCACGCATGGCGCTCGTTCGGAGTCATCGTCGCGGCGCCCACCTTCGTCGCGGCCGCGCTGCCGATCCACGGCCACACGCCCGAGAAGGTGTGGAATCGGATGCGCCTGCTCTGCGGTGCATCGTTCGCGCTCGCTTGCTACGCGCTGTGGCGGAGCGTGCCGTGATCGCGCGTGCGCGTGGTCGCGTGCGCGCGATCGATCGCGGATGGCTCGTGCTCGTCGCAGTGATCGCGGTCTGGGTGTCGTGGCCCGCGCTGCAGCTCGGCCTGCTCGCCGACGATCTCTTCCAGGTCGGCTACGTCGATGGCCTCTTCGGTCCGAAGTCGCCGTGGTCGCTCTACCTGTTCGCGCTCGACGATCCCGAAGCGACCGCTGCGCACGCGGCCCGCGGCAGTCTGCCGTGGTGGACCGAGCCGCACTTCCGCTTCGCCCACCTGCGCCCGCTCTCGAGCATCTTGGTGTGGTTCGACCATGCCGTCTTGCCGCGCAACTCGCCGTGGCCGCACGTGCACTCGATGCTGTGGATGGTCGCGTTCCTGGTCGCGGCCGCGCACGCGCTCGCGCGTGTGATCGGTCGTCCGCTCGCATGGTTGGTGCTGCCGGCGATCGCGTTGGGCGAGCCGATGGCGTGGATGGTCGGCTGGATCGCGAACCGCTGCGCGATCGTGTCGGCCACGTTCGGCCTGCTCGCGCTCGCGGTCCACGTCACGCGCCGTCGTGCGTGGCGACCGTCGCGGCGCGCGCTCGCGATCGAGACCGTGCTTTGGGCGCTCGCGTTCGCGGCCGGCGAGTATGCGCTGTGCATCGTCGCCTTCGTCGTGTGCTGGGAGCTCGCGGTGCCGAAGGATCGCCTGCCGGCGCGCGCCGTCGCGCTCGTGCCCGCCGCGATCGCAGCATCGTGTTTCGCGATCGTCTATCTCGCGATCGGCTGCGGAGTCTACGGCGCGACCACCTACGTCGATCCGATCAGCGACCCCGGCACGTTCGTCGCCGAGCTCGGCAGTCGCATCGCACGCACGGCCGGCGAAGCGCTGCTCGTCATCCCCGGCGAGATCGAGCGCATGTGGCCGCGCTTCGACTGGACCGGGCTGCCGCCGATGGTGTTCCGCGGCGTCGAAGCCGATGTGCCCGGCCGATCGCTGCGCCACGCGTGGCTCTCGGGCCTCGTCACCGCGCTCGTGTGCACGCTCGCGTGGTGGGCGTGCCGATCGAAGCTGCGCACGCGCGAGCGCAAGGGCACCGGCGTGTTGATCGCCGGAGCTCTGGTCGCGCTCGTGCCGCTCGCCGCGATTCCCCCGGCCACGCGCGCGCTCGCGATCCCCAGCCTCGGTGGCGGCGCGCTCTTCGCCGCGGTGACGATCGCCGCGATCCGTGCGTGGCGATCGCGACGTGGTGATCTGCCGCGACGCATCGCGCTCGCCGTGCTCGCACCGATGCTCGCGTGGCAGCACGTCGTCGGCGACGCCTACCACATGCGCAAGCAGCTGGACGAGCTCGTGGTCATCGAGGGCATCCACCTCGCCTTCTTCGCCAACGATGCGATCGAGCGCATCGATCTCGGCGGACGCAACGTGGTGGTCGTCGCCGTGCCCGATCTCGTCACCGGCATCTACGGGCTCGCGATGACCAGCACGCTCGGGCACGCGGTGCCGGCGAGCTGGCACGCGCTCGCGATCGGTCCGCGCCCACACCTGCTGCGCAAGCTCGACGAGCACACGCTCGAGCTCTCGTCGGTCGGCGCAGCGATGCATGCCGAGTATCAAGAGACGCTCTTCCGTGCCCCTCGCGATGCGCTGCACGAGGGCGATCGCGTCGACGTCGGGATCTTCCGCGCGACCGTGCGCAAGGAAAAGCCCGGCGAAGGTCCGGTGTCGGTGGTGTTCCGCTTCGATCGCCGGCTCGACGATCCGCAGCTCGTGTTCCTCGAGGCCGGACCCGATGGATTGGTGCCGCTGGTGTTGCCGGCCAAGGGCCAGACGCGCGCGATCAAGCCGCCGTGGTTTCCTCGCGGTCCCCGCTGAGTCAGATCGTCGCCGGCCGCGTGTTACCCCTGTCGCATGAGGATTCGTCGGCCGTTGCGTTGGCTGCTCGTGCTCGCGGTCGTGCTGCTCGTCGCGATCGCGTGGCGGGCTGCGCACGAGCCGACATCGTTGCGGCAGCTCGCCGATCATCGCACGCCGATCGGACGCATCGAGCCCAGCACACCCGACGACGAGGGACGTCCTGCGGCGGCCGTCGCCCATGCGCACGCGCAGGCCGAGCGCAAGGCGAACGTCATCGCGCTCGATCGTGCACGCCGTGATGCGTTACGCGAGCGCATCCTCGAGCGCGAGCAGGCCGCGGCCCGCATCGCATCGCGTAGCGCACCCGACGATGCGAACGCACGCGACGACGAAGAGGATGCGGCCGCCGAGGCCGGGCCCGGGCTCACCGATCGCATCGGCGGTCGCGATGCGCTGGTGAAGGCGTTGAACCACGAGTTCTTGCCGCTCGCGGACGAGTGCATCGAGCAGGCGCGGGAGCGCAAGCCCGAGCTGCGCGGCATGCTCGCGATCTCGCTCGAGCTCGTCGCCGATCCCGAGCTCGGTGCGGTGATCGACTCGACCGAGTATCCCGCGAACAACGAGGTGCACGAGGACGAGCTGCTCGACTGCATCCGCGAGACCGCGCTCGCGACCACGCTGCCGCCGCCTCCGGCCGGTGGGCGCGAGGGCTTCATGATCACGCTGAAGGTGGGCGAAGAGACCGCGGGGTAACCGGACGGCCGCGGCGGGGATATCCCCCGCGTGCGCATCGCCCTGCTCACCTTCGCCATCGCCTTCGGCTGCGCCACCGATCCGTCCGCGATGGACGAGAGCGAGGGCGCGAACGAGAGCGAGAGCAGCGGCGGCGATTCGCCGAGCGATGCGCCACCGACCGACGGCGACGCGCTGCAGCGCTGGCTCGAACGCGGCGAGTACCGAGCGTGGGCCGCCGAATCGGGTGTGCACGGCTCGAGCGGCCCGCACGGATCGAGCGGCGTGCGCACGTTCGTCTCCGACGCGCTGGTCGCGAGCTTCATGGCCGAAGCCGCCGAGCATCCGGTCGGAAGCGCCGCGGTGAAAGAGCTGTACAGCGGGGATGCGATCAGCGGCTATGCCGTGATGGTGAAGGTCGAAGCCGGTCGCGGCGGCGATGGTTGGTACTGGTTCGAGCGCGTCGGCAACAGCACGTATGCCGACGGGATCGGCGAAGGCCTGTGCACCGGCTGTCACGGCGCGGGCGCCGATCAAGTGCTGACACCTTGGCCGTTGCAGTGATCGCCGCCGATCCGTGCGCGCGCGCGAGGTTCCCGTGCGCGTGTCCGTCGAGTGCGACGACCGCATCGCACGAGATCACCCCAGGCACTCCGAAACCGGTGCGCGCGCACGCTTCCGTCAGCGTGCATGCTGTGGCTACGATCGCGTTGCGCGATGTCGACTCCGCACGGCGACGACGCACTCGAGATACCGACGGCACCGGAGCGCCCGCGCCCGCGCATGGAAGTGCTGCCGCGCGAGGTGCTCGACACGCTCGACATGCCGCCCAAGGGTTGGTCGCTCGCACTCGAGGAGCAGGTCGACACGTCGGGCGGCGACGGGCTCGAGTCGCAGGTGTTGCTCGCGCGCGCGCGCCAGAAGCTGCTCGGCTGGGACGACATGCCGGTCACGGTCGGGCGCTATCGCGTGCTCGAACGCATCGGTCAGGGCGGCATGGGTGTCGTCTATGCCGCGCACGACGACGAGCTCGATCGCGACGTCGCGATCAAGATCCTGCGCAGCGAGCTCGCGCCCGGCACGAAGGGTCGACAACGGCTCGTGCGCGAGGCCCAAGCCACTGCGAAGCTCTCGCATCCCAACGTCGTGCACGTGTACGAGGTCGGTCAGCAGGGCGAGCAGGTGTTCATGGCGATGGAGCTCGTGCGTGGGCGAACGCTGCGCGCATGGCTCGCGCTGCGACGCCGCACGTGGCTGGAGATCGTCGCGATGTTCGTGCAAGCCGGCGAGGGGCTGGTGGCCGCGCACGATCACGGCATCGTGCACCGCGACTTCAAGCCCGACAACGTGCTCATCGGCGAAGGCGCGACCGACCACGAGCGTCCGCGCGTGGTGGACTTCGGGCTCGCGCGCGCGAGCGCGGACATGTCGACGGGCGAGCATCCCGTGCTGCGCGACCTCGACATCACGCGCACCGGCACCGTGCTCGGCACGCCGGCATACATGGCTCCGGAGCAGCTCTCGCGCTCCGAGCCCGACGCGCGCAGCGATCAGTTCTCGTTCTGCGTCGCGTTGTTCGAGGCGCTCTACGGCAAGCGTCCGTTCGCGGGCTCGACGTACACCGAGCTCGCCGACAGCTTGAGCGCCGGTGAGCCCGTCGCCGTCGGCAACCGTCGCGACGTGCCGCCGCACGTGCACGCGATCATGATGCGCGGGCTCTCGCGCAGCCCGTTCGAGCGCCACGCATCGATGCGCGCGTTGCTCGACGAGCTCGCGCGCGCGACCCGGACGCGTCCGCGCAAGCGTTGGATCGCCGGGGCCGTGCTCGCGGTCGTCGTCGGTGCGGGTGCGATCGGCTTCGCGATGCGACCCAAGGGCGAAGCCGCCGCGAACGTCGACGCGACCGTGGCCGACGATCCGTGGACGGAGGTCGTCGGCGCCTCGGATCTACCACCGGTCGTGTCGCCGCCGCTGCCCGACGATCCCGCGCAGATGCACGTGGAGCGGCTGCGCAACGGCCTCACGATCTACGTCGCACACCGTCCGCTCGAGCCGATGGTCGCGGTGGGCCTCGCAGTACGAGCCGGCCCGCACGAGCAAGGCGACCACGTCGGATTGCCGCGGCTCGTCACCGCGTCGCTGGTCGGCGGCACCGAGAAGATCGGCGTGCTCGACGAGCTGCGCGAACGACCGCTGCGCGCGCTCGACCACGCGATGATCGAAGCGCTGCCCGGCGTGCGCGAGCCCCACGCGCGCGCCTTGTTGATCGACACGATCGCGGCCGTCGAAGCCACCACCGCGCCGTACTGGTTCGAAGGCGAGCTGTTCGGCGCTGCGCAGAAGCTCGGCGGTCGCGGCACGATGATCCTCGATCGCCACGGCACGTTGCTCATGGTCAAGCAGCCGTCGCATCGCGTCGGCGCGTGGCTCGATCTGCTGGCCGACTCCGTGCGCAGCCCGGTCTTCCGCAACTTCCTGCACACCGCGTCGGGCGAGCTCGAGTACACCGCGGGGCTCGGCGCGGATCGTCCGGGCGCATCCGCCGAGCTGAAGGCGCTGACGCAGTCGACCGGCATCCAACACGATCGCGAGCGGCACATCGGCGGTCTGCTCGAGGTCCCGCTCGCGGACGCGCGCGAGTTCCATCGCACCTGGTATCGGCCCAACAACAGCGCGCTCGTCTTCGTCGGCGACATCACGCCCGAGCAAGCGGTCGCGCTCGCGGAGCGCAGCTTCGGCGAGTGGGAGCCCGCAGCGATCCCCGCGATCCCGACCATCGACGAGCCGCTGCCGCCCGGTCGCACACTCATCGAGAGCGAGGGGCCGGGCTCACCGATGGTCACGTTCACGTGGCCGATGCCCGCGCTCGGCACGAGCGAGTATGCGGAGCTCGAGGTGTTGGTGAGCGCGCTCTACGGTCGCGTCGGATTGCTCGCCGCGACGTTGAACGGACGCGCGCATGGTTGGGGCGCGTGGATCGGCGACGCCCGCGATCTGCACGTGATGGCCGTGCCGCAGCCCGGCGACGCGCACGAGGTCACCGAGCGCGTGCTGCTCGACGCGTTGGCGACCATCGCCGAAGATCGATTGCCCGACGACATCTGGGCCGGTGCGCTCGCCGACGCACAGCTTGCACGGCTCGACTGGGCGCGCGGCCCCGGCCAGCTGGTGCTCGCCGCGACCACGTCGTTCTTCGCACGACAGACCTGGGCGACCACTGCGTCGTCGCTGGGTGCGGCTCCGCCGACGCGTGCGCAGATCGTCGCGGCCGCGCGCAAGCTGCTCGCGCGCAATCATCTCGTCACCTACGAACGCACCGGCAAGCTCGTCGTACCGCCGGTGCCCACGTTGCCGCGCGTGCCCGACGACGGCGACGAAACCAGCCGCTGGAGCCCGTTCGTCGCGCAGCTCATCGAGTCGCCCGCGCAGGAGACCGAGCCGCGCTTCCTCGTCGAGGGCAGTCACTTCGAGCGCACGCGTCACGGAGCCGGACGCGTGATCACGACCCACGCGGAAGGTCCGCTCTTCTGGCTCACGTGGGTGCATCCGATCGGCGCGGCCGAAGATCCCTGGGCCTGCGATGCGACGCGTGCACGCATGCGCGCGCTGCCGGTGGTCGGCACCGAGGTACGTGTGAGCTGCACGGTCGCGGACACGCGCGTGCGCATCGTCGGACCGAGCGCGCGCTTCGAAGCGATGCTCCCCGAGCTCGTGCGGTGGCTCGACGGCGCGGACTATCCCGAGCTCGACCTCGTCGACTACGGCCGCCACATCGTCGAGAACCGCAGGAGCGAGCGCACGCAGCCGTTCCTGCGCACGACGTGGACCTCGTTGTGGGCGTTGCTCGGCGATCGTGGGCTCGATCCGCTGCTGCCGTCGGACAGCGAGCTGCGTGCGCGCGCGAGCGTGGCGATCCCCGACGCGCGCGCGAAGATGGTGCGCTACGACCCCGACGTGCTCTACGTCGGCCCGCACGCGGATCGACTGCGCGCCGCGTTGCCGACCCCGCGCGATCGCGGCTCGCCCGGCCCCGAGCTGCGTGACTATCGAACGCGCAGCGAGCCCGAGATCGTGGTGATGCACGATCCCGATCACGATCGCGTCTCGGTGGTCGCGAGCTTGCCGTGGCTCGCGAGCGATCCGGTCGAGGAGCTCGCCGCGCGCTTCCACCAAGGTGCCGCGCTCGAAGCGGAGCACACCTCTCGCTTCGCCCCCGACTACGAGCACCTCGGCTACGAGCTGTGGTGGACGCCGGATCCCGCGCTCGGCGTCGGCGTCGCGTTGAAGGCGGACGGCAAGGACGTGCGCGAGGCGTTGATCGCCGCCCGCGATGCGCTGCGCCGCAAGCCCACGCGCGAAGAGTACGTGCGCAGACACGACGTGCTCGAGACCGACTTCCGCGCGGGGCGATGGGCGCCGAAGAACGTGCCCGCGCTGGTGTACGGCTGGGCGCCGGATGGATCCGACCCACGCGTCGCGCAGTGGCTCGCGCTGCCGAGCCTGCGCTACGAGGATCTGCTGCGCTACCACGAGCGCATCGCGAGCGAGGTACCCGCGTTGGTGGTGGTGGGCGATCTGACCACGATCGACATGAAGGCGGTGGCCGAGCTCGGCACGATCGTGCGCGTCGAGCCCGAGCAGATCATGCGCGACGCGTCGTTCGGCGCCTTCGGCAACGACCTCGGCTCCGCGCTCGATAACTGAGCCCGTGTAACCGCATCGTCACGGCGGGCAAGCGGCCGCAGACCGGATCGCGGCCTGTCGCGTTCCCAGCCGATCGCATGCTCCGCCGCATTCCGCCCGTCCTCCGGTTCGTCCCACTCGTCCTGATCCCCGTGCTCGTGTCGGTCCTCGGGCGCACCCCGCCCGCGGCGGATCCGGAGCTCGTCCACCTCGAAGCCGCACCCGATCGCGCGGCGTTGCGCGCCGACGAAGCCGCCCAGGTGGTGGTGCGGCTGCAGCTCGCCGCCGACGAGCGCGCGAGCGAGGCGGAGATCGGTGTCGACCTCGGCTTGTTGATCGACACCTCGGGGTCGATGGCCGGCGATCCGATCGAGCACGCGCGCGCGGCCGTCCACGCGCTCGTGGGCGAGCTGCGCCCCGAGGATCGACTCACGCTCGTCACCTTCGACTCGCGCGCGCAGGTCGTGCTGCCGCCGACGGTGATCGACGATGCGGATCTCGACGAGCTCGCCGAGCGCATCGACGCGATCCAGGCCCAGGGCACCACCGATCTCGCGGCGGGGCTCGCCACGCTGATGCAGCAGCTGCAAACGCAGCCGCGCACCGGCGATCTCGATCGCATCGTCATCGTCAGCGACGGCGTGCCCAACGATGCGTCGTCGCTGGCGTCGCAGGTCGCCAGCGCACGCGAGTCCGGCTTCGCGATCACCACGCTCGGCGTCGGGCTCGACTACGACGAGGTGTTGCTCGGCGAGATGGCGCGCAACTCGGGCGGGCGCTTCCACCACGTCGCGGACGACGACGGTCTCGCCGAGAGCGTGGTCGGTGAAGTCTTCGGCGCGCAGCGTCAGGTCGCGGGGGATGTGCGGCTGTTCCTGTCGACCGGCCCCGGCGTCACGATCTCGCGCGTGATCGGCAGCACCGGATCGATGGCCAACGTGCACTCGTACGGCATCGTGCTCGCGGAGCTGAGCGAGGGCGAGGCGCAGGAAGTGTTCGTCGAGCTCGCCGTCGCGCCGCCGAAGGCCGGCACCACGCTCGAGTTGCTCGACGCGATCGTGCAGTTCGACGATCGCGTCGGTGGCAGCGGTCGACTGGAACGCCGCGCATTCGTGGCGATGCCGGTGAGCGACGATGCGGCCGTGCTCGCGCTGCGCACGCCCGAGATCGAGCTCGGCGTCGCGGGTGCACGTGCGGCGGCGGCCACGATCGACGCGATCGCGATGGCGCGATCGGGCAAGCTCGAGGACGCGGAGCAGCTGCTGCTCGACAACGACGAGGCGCTGGAGGCCGTGCAAGCGGCCAACGCCGACGACGCGCCCGCGCCCAAGCTGAGACACATGGAGCGCCAGCGCGAGGTGATGAACGACCTGCGCAACGACCTCGCGACCGAACGCAGCAAGAACAGCGGCACGTACGGCAGCGGTGGCGAGACCTATTGGCGCCACGCCGC
Organism: Nannocystaceae bacterium; assembly: GCA_035550195.1. Lineage (GTDB taxonomy): Bacteria > Myxococcota_A > Polyangia > Nannocystales > Nannocystaceae > Xiheibacterium. The sequence continues at coordinate 4,886 of DASZPU010000684.1, read as the reverse complement.
GAAGGAAGCCAACGCGGCCTCGGTCGACGTGCTGCAGGCGAAATGAGTATCATCCGCGCGTGAAGCAAGCGCTGCTGCTCGTGGGTCTCGCGCTCGTCGGCTGCAAGAAGCCGTTGCCGGTGGTCGTGTCGCCCAAGGCGATCGAGAACCCGATGCCCAGCGCGGATGCGATCGCGCAGACGGCCGCCGCCAAGGACGGCAAGAGCGGCGCGGTGAAGATCGGCTACTGCGTCGGCACCGAAGGCAAGACCGAAGACGTCACGGTGCTCGAGCCGTTCGAGCCCGAGTTCGACGCGCTCGCGGTGAGCACGGTGCAGGCGTGGCGCTTCGAGCCCGCGATGCGGGACGGCGTGCCGTACCTGCACTGCACCGACGTGCGCGTCGAGCTGCGGCAGTAGATCAACCGAACGCGGCTCGGTGGTCGCGTACGAACGTCGCGAAGTCGATCGGTGCGCGACCGGTGATCGTCCGCACTGCATCGGTCGGCGCGGCGGCGAACTCGGTCGCGCGCAGATGATCGTAGAGCTCGCCGAGTCGCGCGACGACCCACGCCGGCGCGCCTGCACCGACCGCCGCTTGCACCCACCCCGCGGTGGGCACGTCGACATGCGCGACGTCTCGGCCCAGCTCGCGCCCGAGCACGCGCGCGGCATCTCCGAACGACAGCGCTTCGGGACCGGTGATGTCGTACTCGCGACCTTCGTGGCCGGGCTCGGTGAGCACGACCGCGGCACAGCGCGCGATGTCCCGCGCATCGACGAAGCTCGCGCGCGCGTTCCCGGTCGGCGCGTGGACGAGACCTGCAGCGATCTCCGGCGCGGACATGAAGAAGTTCTGCATGAAGAAGCTCGCGCGCAGATGCACCCACGGCACGCCCGACTCGCGGATCGCTCGTTGCCCGCGACCGTGCAGCTTCATCATGAGCGGCGGCGCGGAGTCGTCCACGACCCGGATGCCACCGAGCTTCACGATGCGCGCGACGCCGGCGTCGACACACGCATGCGCGATCGCGTGCTCGATCGCATCGAGCTCGGGATGGGCCGGCGTCGCGAGATAGACCGCTTCGACCCCACGCAACGCCGCACGCACGCTGCCGATGTCGGTCACGTCGCCCGCCACCACGTCGGTGCCTGCGGGCAACGTGTCGAGCGCCTTCGCGCGATCGCGGACGAGCGCACGCACCGGCGCTCCGCGGCTCGCGAGCTCGCGCGTCAAGAAGCCGCCGGTCGCACCGTTCGCATTGATCACCAAGAGCATCGTCGGGGTCCCTCCATGCCCACAGCTACGCGAGCGCGGCCCCGACGGTCGATGGGCAATTCGGCCTACTGCCCCTGCTACGCTCCCTCGCAGATGGTCCGACTCGCGGCGCTGCTCGGCGGCCTCTCGCTCGCCTGCGACGTCGCGAACGAGTGGCCCACCGGCAAGACCGTACGCACCGCCGTGCTCGCGGCCGAGCTCGCGCGCCATGCCGGCCTCGGCGACGACGTGATCGACGACGTCTACTACGCGTCGCTGCTGCGCTACCTCGGATGCACCGGCTTCGCCCACGAAGAAGCCGCGATCTACGGCGTCGGCGACGATCGACTACTGCGCAACGTGATGTGCATGGCCGATGCGGCGGATCCACTCGGCACGTTGACCGCGATCGCAGCGCGCATCGGCCAGGGCGCACCCTCGTTGGCGCGCGCGCGTGCGGTGTGGCGATTGGTGGTCGGCGACGCGCCGGTGCAACACGCACGCGCGCAGACCGACACCGCGCGCGGCATCGCCGGGATCCTCGGCCTCGATCGACTCGGCGCAGCGCTCGGCCAGGTCATCGAACGCTACGACGGACGTGGCGCGCCCGAGCGCTTGCACGGCGAGCAGATCGGCGTCGTCGCACGCGTGCAGGCGATCGCCGACGTCGTCGAGATCGCGCATCACCGCGAGGGGCGTGCGGCCGCGCTCGAGCTGCTCGCACGCCGCCGCGCGGCCCACTTCGATCCCGAGCTGGTCGACGTCGCGCGTGCGCATGCCGATGCGATCTTCGACGCGATCGAGTCGCCCGAGCTGTGGGAGCTGTTCCTCGGCTGCGAGCGCGCGACGCTGCGCTGCGACGAAGCCCAGGTCGACGCGGTCGCCCGTGCGTTCGGTTTCTTCGCGGATCTGAAGTCGGTCTACATGCTCGGACACTCGTCGGGTGTCGCGGGGCTGTGCGAGCGCGTCGCGACGGCTGCGGGCCTCGCTGCGGACGACACGCGGCAGCTCGTGCGCGCCGCACATCTGCACGACCTCGGCCGGCTGAGCGTGCCCAATCGCGTGTGGGATCATCCGGGCCCGCTCGGCTTCGCGGATCGCGAGCGCGTGCGACTGCATGCGTACTACACCGATCGCGCGCTGGCCTCGTGCGTCGAGCTGCAGCCGCTCGCGGCGATCGCTGCGTCCGCGCACGAGCGCATCGACGGCAGCGGCTATCCCCGACGATCGCCGGGCGCGGTGCTACCGACCGCGGCGCGCATCCTCGCGGTCTGCGACGTGGCCCACGCGATGCGCGAAGATCGTCCGCATCGACCGCCGCGCAGCGACCGCGAGATCGCCGAGGCATTGTCCGGGCACGGCTTCGATCCGCGCCTGTCCGCGCTCGCGCTCGAAGCCCTCGGCGTCGCGCGTCCGCGTGCACGTGCGCTGCCGGCCGGGCTCTCGCAGCGCGAAGTCGAGGTGGTCGTGCTGGTCGCGCGCGGCAAGACCAACCGCGAGATCGGCACGTTGCTCGGCATCTCGGCGCGCACCGTGCAGAACCACGTCGCACACATCTTCGACAAGCTCGGGGTGTCGTCGCGCGCGGGTGCAGCCTTGTTCGCGATGGAGCACGGCTTGTTCGCGCTCGGCGATGCGTGACTACTCGTCTTCGCTGCGCAGCCGCGGCGTCGTGAAGTGCCCACGACGATGCCCGTTCATGTCGCGATAGAACTCGCGGAAACGATCCATGTCCGCGCGGATCTCCGTCGGCTGCAGGACCGGACCCATGCCACCGACGCGGTTGCCGAAGTCGAGGAAGCCCATGACGATCGGTACACCCGCGTTGCGAGCGATCTCGTAGAAGCCCGACTTCCAGTACTTGCCGAGCTTGCGCGTGCCCTCGGGGGGCACGCCGAGGATGAGCTCGTCGCGCTGCGCGAACGCGTCGACCATCTGCCCCACGATGCCGTGCGGTGCGCGGCGATCGATGGGGATGCCGCCGAGCCAACGCAGCAACCATCCCAGCGGCGGAAAGAACAGCGAGTCCTTCACCATCCACTCGATGTGGATGCCGTACACCCACGCGAGCGCGAGCATGAACGGCACGTCCCAGTTGCTGGTGTGCGGCGCGAGGATCAAGACGAACTTCGGCGCGCTGGGCAGCTCCCCTTGGAGCCGCCAGCCGTGGAGCCGCAGCCACGTGCGCCCGATCGCGCGCTTGAGCCGGCTGTCGGGTCGCGACGACGACATTCCCGCGAAGGGTAGCCGATTGGTCGGCGGTGCGGAGATCCGGCGACTGGTATGCTGCGCGCGCGGAACGGCAGAGATGAGCGAAGAGTACTCGCGGCTCGCGATCCATCGCTGGATGCTCCTCGACGAGGTCCGCAACGAGGCCTTTCGTCGTGCGATCTCCGCGGTCGTACGCCCCGGCGACGTCGTGCTCGACATGGGTGCGGGCACCGGGATCCTCGCGATGTTCGCGGCCCAGGCCGGCGCTGCGAAGGTGCACGCGGTGGAACGCACGTCGATCGCCGAGGTAGCGCGCGAGCTGATCGCGCGCAACCAGCTCGCCGACCGCATCGAGGTCCACTATTGCGACCTCGAGGATGTCGTGTTGCCCAGCAAGGTCGACGTGATCGTCTCCGAGTGGATGGGCGCGTTCGGAGTCGACGAGAACATGCTCGCGCCGCTGGTGATCGCGCGCGATCGCTGGCTGCGCGAAGGCGGCATCATCGTGCCCGAGCGCGTCACCGCGTGGTTGGCACCGATGTGGGTCGTCGAGCTCGACGACGAGCTCCGCCACTGGAGCTCGCGTCCCCACGGCATCGACATGCAGCTGATCAACGAGCTTAGCCGGCACGAGCCGGTCATGACGCAGTGGCGGGTCACCCCCGACGATCTCGTCGCGCCACCGCAAGCGATGTGGAGTCACGACGCACGCACCTGCAGCCTCGCGGTCGCCGACAGCACGTTCGAAGCGCGACTCACGTTCACCGCGAGTCGCGACGCCCAGCTCTCCGCGCTCGCGGCCTGGTTCGACGCGGTGATGTGCGAAGGGATCGCGCTCACCAATGCCGTCGGTGCTCCGCGCACGCACTGGGGCCGCATGATGCTCCCGCTCGTGCGCACGCACGAGGTGAAGCGCGGCGCGACGATCCGCACCGAGCTGCGCTGCGAGCCGTCCAGCCCGACCAGCTCGCACATCTATTGGTCGGTGCAGATCGACGACGGTCCGATCGAGCAGCACGACACGCGGGCACTTCGCGCCGCGCGCTTCACTTGACCGGCGATCGCAGCGTCACGATCGTCGCGCCCCAGCTGCCTTCGCCGTGACCGCCGAGGCGCTGGCTCTCGACGGCGGGGTGACGCGAGAGGATCGCTTGCACGGTGCGACGCAGCGCGCCGATGCCTTTGCCGTGCACGATGCGCAGGTGGAGGATGCCGCGCGCGAGGCACTCGTCGATGTACGCGCGCACGAGCGGGTCGACTTCCTTCGGCGCGAAGTTGTGCAGATCGAGCTCGCCGTCGATCGGTAGCTCGGCGGGCGCGGCGAGGTCCGGTTGCGCGAGCGTGCCCGACCACGGCGCGTAGGGCAGCAAGCCCGCTTCGCCGAGCGCGAGCCCCGGCGGTACGCGCTCGGGGTTGCGCAGCTCGATCTGGGTGACGCG
>DASZPU010000683.1:0-7163 GCA_035550195.1 Nannocystaceae bacterium | reverse complement strand
ACCAACCACCGCTCGGCGTCTGGTCGAGGCCGCGCGGTAGGATGAGCCGCGCGCGCTCGGTGAAGTTGTCGAACAGGTGCGCGAAGTTTCGCGGCTCGTCACCGAGCCCGTGGATCGCGACGATCATCGGCAGCTCGTCGTCGGCCTTCGCATCGCCGAGCACGATCTCGACATAGTGGAGGTTGCCGGCCTTCGGATCCTCGTCGGCGACCGACGGGCTGCCCGACGGTGGAGCCGCGTGCGGCTGGTCGGGCGGAGTGGTGGGCGCGCTCGGAGCCGCGCTCGGAACCGCCGCGGCAGAGCTGCCGTACGGGTCGTTGCACGAGAGCGCAACCCAGCAGAACAGCCAAGCTCGGCGCATCGCGGGCGTCCAGACTCGCACGCCGATGTCGCGCGTTCAAGCCGCGCTGCAACCGTGTACCGTCTTGCCCGTCATCCACGCTACGTACCAGGAGCCCAGCATGTCTCGCACCGTTCGCCTCGCCGCACTGTCGTTCTCGCTCATCGCCTTCGCCGGCTGCAAGAAGGACGACTCCGTCAAGGAGTCGCTCGATCTGCTCGCCAAGCACGGCAAGGAGATCACCACCAAGGTCACCGGAGCCAGCGACAAGAAGGCTGGCGTCGCCGACGCGCAGAAGTACCTCGATGCGAACAAGGACGACATCGTCAAGCGCATGAAGGAGATGAGCGAGCTGCGCGGCTTCCAGCTCAGCGAGGACATGACCAAGAAGATGGCCGAGGGCATCATCGACGCCACCTTCATGTGCACGAAGCTGCAGACCGAGATCATGGCCGCGACCATGGAGGACGAAGAGCTCGACAAGGCCGTCGACAAGCTCTGCGCCGACTGGGACAACGCGGTGAAGATCTAAGGATCGACGCGCACGATCTGGTTGCCGAAGCCATCGGCATACCAGAGCTTGGCGTCGGGCCCGATCGTGATGCCCATGAGACCGACTGCGTCGGTGGGCATGCGACCGAGCTCGGCGCCTTGTAGATCGTAGGCGATGATCTCGGCGCTCTCGTGATCGGACACGAAGAGCCGGCCGTCGTGCAGTGCGAGGCCGCTGGGTTGGCCGAGGCCTTCGACGAGCGGATCGAACGTCGCGCCGTCCCAACCGGTGTACTCGGTCGCGCCGTCCCAGTTGTTGGGTAGGTCGCCGTTGCTCTCGCCGCTCGCCGTATCGAGCGCCATGATGCGACCCGTGCCGGTGTCGGCGATGTAGAGGATGCGGCTGTCGGGGTCGAGCACCATGTGGCTCGGCACCTCGGCGACGCGCGTGACGACGGCGTTGAGATAGCGACGGATGATGCCGTCGACGTGGCTGCTGCCGCCGGGGCCGTGATCCATCATGAAGTCGTACATCACGATGTGGCCGCCGGAGCCGTCGAAGGTCCAGTAGACGTTGCCGTTGTCGTGCGCAATGCCCATGCACAGCGGACTCTGGTGCAGCATGTCGAGGTGGCTGCCCTCGAGCGGATCGGGCGGGAAGGCCTGGTTCACCGCGGCGAAGACGTCGAGATCGGCGGACCACAGCGTCGGGCCCATGAAGTCGTCGGGCATCTGCGGGCCGACGTTCCACTCGTCGCGCGATTCCTGGCACGACGAGAAGGTGTTGTTCTCGCCGAACGCGAGCGACGACACGTAGGCCATGAAGTGCTGGCCGTAGGCGTCGACGCGCACCTCGGCGGTCTGCTCGGGTGTGCCGGGATCGAGGATGATGACCGCGCCGTGGATCGCACCGTTGACGGTCCACAGCTGATCGGGGTGCTCGGGTGCGAACTCGAGATCGCGCGGCACGTTCAAGCCGTCTTCGGCGGTCGCGATGACGGTGAGCGTCGCGCCGAATTCCGGCACGTCACCGGTGGGGCCGCCGGTGCTCTCGCTGCCGCCGCTCGTGTCGAGCGAGACCGAGCTCGCTTCGCTGCTGTCGACGATGGTCGTGGCGGCGCTGCTGCTGCTGCTCTCCGAGCCGGGCGCGGACGTCGAGCCTTCGCTCGCCGATGCTTCGACGCCCTCGTTGCCACCGCCACACGCGCCGACGAGGAGCGCGACCACCAACGTCCCAGAGCTTCGCTTCACGGCCGCGACGCTACCTGGACGCGGACGCAAGTCAAGGGCAGGGATCCCCGGCCCTGGGATGGCTGCGGTCCGCCTGCTGCGTCGTCATTGAAAAACTGTACATCTATGTATAGATTTTCAAGGAATGAAGTTGGTGCCACGAACCGAGCTGCTCGGCCACGTGCGGGCGCTCCTGCGCGTCAGCCCGGTGGTGGCGCTGCTCGGCGCCCGGCAGTCGGGCAAGACGACGCTGGCCGGCCAGGTCCTCACGGGCGCGCGTCGCGGTGAACGCTTCGACCTCGAGGACGTCCGCGACCTGCAGCGGCTCGCGGAACCCATGACCGCGCTCGAGAGCCTGCGTGGGCTCGTGGTGATCGACGAAGTGCAGCGCGTGCCCGAGCTGTTCCCTACGCTGCGCGTGCTCGCGGATCGCAAGCCCGCGCCCGCGCGATTCCTCGTGGTCGGCAGCGCTTCGCCCGAGCTGCTGCGGCAATCCTCCGAGACGCTCGCGGGGCGCATCCGCTTCGTCGAGCTACCGGGGTTCTCGCTCGCGGAGATCGGTACGAGCCACATGCGCCGCAGATTGCTGCGCGGCGGATTTCCGCCGTCGTATCTCGCGGTCTCCGACGCCAGCAGCTTCGGATGGCGCGAGGACTTCGTGCGCACGTTTCTCGAGCGCGACGTGCCCTCGCTCGGCGCGAACATCCGCTCGCCGATGAACCTGCGACGGCTGTGGACGATGCTCGCGCATCGCCATGCCCAGGTCTGGAATGGGGCGGCGCTCGCCGGTGCGTTGGGAGAGGCGTATCCGACCGTGAAGCGACACCTCGATCTGCTCACCGGCGCCCTCGTCACGCGTCAGCTGCAGCCGTGGTTGCCGAACTTGCACAAGCGGCTGGTCAAATCGCCGAAGGTGTACGTGCGCGACAGTGGGCTCCTGCACGTGTTGCTCGGCGTTCGAAGCTTCCGCGAGCTCGAGGGTCATCCGACGCTCGGGGCGTCGTGGGAAGGGCTCGTGCTCGAAGAGCTGCTCGCGCGGGTGTCCGAGCGCGATGTGTTCTTCTGGTCGACCCACGCCGGTGCAGAGCTCGACTTCGTCTGGCGTCGGGGAAATCGACTCGTCGGTTTCGAGGCGAAGTGGAGCGACGCGCCGACGATGACGAAGTCGATGCACGTCGCGTTGGCGGACCTCGAGCTCGCGCAGCTCTACGTGGTCTATCCCGGCCCGCGACGCTACCGGATCGATCGCCGCGTCGAGGTCATTCCGATCGGCGATCTCGCTGGCGTGCTGTGATGCCGAGCTACTCGATCGACGCGGCGATCAGCCTGCCCGCGATCGGAAAGGTCGCGCAGTAGCCGTAGTCGGGCACGACGAGCACGGTGATCGTGGCGCCTTCGTGCAGCTCGCGCGGGTGGCCGCCCATCGACAGGCCGATGCGGCGGTCACCGACCGCGAGCACGGCGCGCGTGAACGGTGCGCCGCGCATGCTGAGGTGGTGCACGGATCCGACCGTCGCTTCGGCGAACGTGCCGTCGCGGAAGAGTCGGCGCGCGGGGCCGATGCGCCGGCGCACCCAGAGCGCGAAGAGCACCCACGCCCCGACGAAGCCGGTGATCCACATCGCCGCGACGAAGACCATGCCGACGACGCTGGGTCCGTCGCCGACGATCGCGATGCCGAGGAACAGCCCGGCCGTCGCGAAGAGGCACGACACGAAGAACCACAGCAGCCCGTAGGCGATGAAGCCGAAGATCGAGTCGATCTTGCGCGCGTAGCGACGGCAGAGATCGCTCGGACGCGGCACGGGCGTGCACTGCAGCAGCTCGAGATCCGTCATCGCGCATCGACGATACCACGTGGTGGGCTCCATACTCTCGGCCATGGCCGGTCATCGTCTGACGCCGCATACGATCGGGAGCGAGGCTGCGCTGCGCGAGCTGATCGGGGCGCCGACGGAGATCGTGTGCGCGAAGCTCAGCGATCGGCTCAATGCGCTGACGCGGCCGTTCATCGAGCGCTCGCCCTTTCTGTGCCTCGCGACCTGCGACGCTGCGGGCAACCTCGACGTCAGCCCGCGCGGTGATCCGCGCGGCTTCGTGCGGATCCTCGACGACGTCACGTTGCTCGTGCCCGAGCGTCCGGGCAATCGCATCGCGGACAGCCTGCGCAACATCCTCGTGAACCCACGCGTCGGGTTGCTGTTCGTGATCCCCGGCGTCGGCGACACGTTCCGCGTGAACGGCCGCGCGACGCTCGTGAGCGATCGTGCGCTGCTCGAGCCGTGTGCAGTCGAAGACAAGGTGCCGACGCTCGGCATCCTCGTCGACATCGAGGCCGCCTACACGCACTGCAGCAAGGCGTTCATCCGCTCGACGCTGTGGGACCCGGCGCAGTTCAGCGCACGCGAGGAGCTCCCGAGCAGCGGCGAGATCCTGAAGCTGCTGCAGAACCGCGACGACTTCGACGCCGCGAAGTACGACGAAGAACGCGCGGGCCGCTACGCGCGACGCGAAGGCTTCTACTGACGGCGGACCGCGCAGGACTCTCGTCTGCTACCGCACCGCGATGTTCTCGCACGCGCCGGTCGTCGTGCACGCCCAGTCGCACATGCCGGTGCCGCACTGCAGCGTCGCGTCGCCGCAAGCGCTGTCGCCGTTGCACTCGATTGCGAGGTCGTGATCGCTCGGCCCCACGATCGTCGCGGCGCGGCACGACGCGTCGCCGACGCATGCGACCTCGCAGTGCATGCCGCTCGGGCAGGTCACCGTTTCCTGTTCGCACGACGACCCGGGCGCGCACTCGATCCGGCACGTGCCGTCGTCGCACGAGCCGCACTGCACCGGGCAGACACTGCCTTCCGCGGCGTGGGCATCCGCGCGTGCGAGCGCGAGGCCGAGGACGAGGGCGAACGGGGCGAGGACGAGGCTGCGGAACATTGCGGCGCCCATTTCGGCCGGCTACGCGCGTGCTGTAGCCGCGAGCCGACGCTCGCGCCGCGCCGCACGTCCGCGTTCGGGCCGGGCTCACGACGGCGGTGTGCCGGAGGCGCGAATCGACGCGCGCAGCTGCTGCACGGCCCACGCGATCGCCTCGTCGAGATCCGCGGTGACGAGCTGCGGTGCGTCGATCGGGCTGAGCGAGAGGATCGCCCGCAGCGCGCCACGCATCACCGCGGACTCGGTGACGAGCGCCTGCGCGCGGTACCAGCGATCGAGGTCGCGCTTGTGCGCACGCATCCACGCGATGAGCGTCTTCAGCTCTGCGAACGACGGCACCGCCATGCCGCGCGGTACGAAGACGAACGCGTAGGGCTCGCCGCGCGCGATGTAGCCTTCGCCGGTCTGCAAGAAGGTCTCGATGTCGACGGCGGTGAGCCGATCGTGGAGCTCGACCACCAACACGGGCGCATGGGCGGCGTCGATTCGCAGCGGCACGGCGAGGACCCGCGCCGATGCTACCGGATGTGCAATGCTGCGGGGGTGTCGAACCCGCTGCCGGTGACCGTGGTGACGGGATTCCTGGGCGCGGGCAAGACCACGCTCGTGAATCGCTGGCTCGGCGGGGTGGCGCGCGGCGAGATCGCGGTGATCGTCAACGAGCTCGGTCGCGTCGGGATCGACGGCGAGCTGCTCGCGGCGCGAGCGCGCACGATCGTCGAGATCACCGGCGGCTGTGTGTGTTGCGCCTCGCAGGAAGAGCTCGTGCGTGCGCTCGACGTGCTGTCGACGAGCGACGCGCCGCCGCGACGCGTGCTCGTCGAGACCTCGGGCGCCGCGTCGCCGGCGGGTGTGTTGCGCGCGATCGCGAGCGGCGAGGCGTTCGTGCTCGACGGGGTCGTCACGGTGGTCGACGCGACGCGCATCGACGCGGTGTGCCGCCAGGATCTCGCGATCGAGCAGATCGGCTACGCGGATGTCGTCGTGCTCTCGCGCAGCGATGCCTGCGACGCGAGCGCAGCGATCGCGCGCGTCGAGCAGCACAATGGCGTGGCGGTGGTGGTCACAGGCGATCATGGGGTCGTCGAAGCGGCCGCGTCGCTCGAAGCGTTGCTCGCACTGCGCCGCGGCGAGCTGTCACGGCCGCCCGAGCAGGCGCGCGTGCACGCGGTGTACGAGTCGGTGTCGCTGGCGCTCGACGGCGAGCTCGACGGCGATCGCTTCGCAGAGTTCATGGAGAACGAGCTCGCCCCGTTCGCCGGCCGCCTCTTTCGCACGAAGGGCATCCTCGCGATCGCCGGCCTCGACCTTCGCATGATCGTGCAAGGCGTCGCCGACTCGTTCGAGATCACGTTCGGCGATCCATGGGACGACGCGCCCCGCGACAGCCGTCTGGTGATCGTCGGCTTCGCCCTCGATCGCGCCGCGCTCGCCCGCGGCTTCGCGGCGTGTCGATGCTGATCACACCGCGAGCCTGCGCGTGCCGAAGCTGATGCGGCGCGACAGCAGGTCGAGCAAGAACAGCGGCAGAAGCAGCGCCCACAGCACGTGCGGCCACAGCGGGAGCACGCGCAGTCGTCCGTCGGGCTCGCCCGCGGACGTGACCACCTCGCCGAGCTGACCGTCGCGCGTGCCGAGCGGGAGCTCGACCAGCCAGCTCGGATCCCAGGCGAACTGCTCGGGGCGCAGCTCGCCGGGGTAGGGCACGCTGACTTGCGCGGTCGCTTCGGCGACCAGGCGCGGCGGATCTTCGCGGCCGTCGTGCAGCTTTGCGCGGATGACTCGTTGGCCCGAGCGCACGTCGTGCAGCTCGGCTTCGTAGCGACCCGGTGCGCTGAGCTCGAGCTTCACGGTCTGCGTGCGCGCAGCATCGTCTTCGGCGAGCGCGGGATCGAGGATCTCGAGCGCGCCGTCGAGATCGTTCGCGAAGCCCTCGGGCGAGTCGACGTCGACGACCACGCGCCAGCTCGACGGATCGTTGCCCGGCACGATCTTGATCGACGCACCACCGAGCAGCGTCGCGCCCTGGCGCATCGTGTCGCGCGCGATCTGTCCCCACAGCTTCGCGAACCCGCTCCAGCCCAGCCAGCCGGCGGCCCAGCGCGCCTTCGCATCGCTCGCGAACGCGGCGGTCTGACCGAGACCCTTGCGACCGCGCACCAGC
>DASZPU010000682.1:0-2760 GCA_035550195.1 Nannocystaceae bacterium | reverse complement strand
GGCTCTTCGCCTCCGACGTCGGCCGGCTACGCGCGCAGATCAACGGCGAGACGGCGCACACAGTCGTCGCGACGCGCGAAGGCCCGGACGCGACCGTCTCCGTGATCCAGCACGAAGGCGGCGACGCGCGCTTCCTGGTGATCGACGGCTTCCACGCCTCGGGCACCGGCGCCGGCGAGCACTACATGGCGTGGATGGGCCACCTGCCCATGATCATGCACGACGATCCGCGCGACGCGTTGGTGATCTGCTTCGGCACCGGCCAGACCGCCAACGCGGTGCGCAAAGAACGACCCGATCACCTCGACATCGTCGACGTGAACGAGAGCGTGTTCGCGATGCACGAGCTGTTCGCGCAGAACGAAGGTGTGCTGCTGGACGCGCGCGTCGATCACCACGTGATGGACGGTCGCGCGTGGCTGCGACGATCGCCGCGCACATACGACGTGATCACGCTCGAGCCGATGCCGCCGACCTTCGCCGGCACCAACGCGCTCTACTCGCGCGAGTTCTACGAGCTCATGAAGACGCGCCTGAATGCGGATGGCGTGGTCGCGCAGTGGCTGCCGTTCCATCTCGTCGACCCCGAGGAATCCGCGTCGATCACCGCGACCTTCCTCGCGGTCTTCCCCGACGCGTTCTTGTGGATCGATCGCAGCGGCACCGGCATCCTGCTCGGTCGCGCGCGCGATCCCGACGGACGCATCGCATGGCCGGGCCTCGAGCGCCCGATCACACGGACGCTCGCCCCCGACGTGATCGTGCGCTCGGTGATCGCCGGTCCGCTCGGTCTACGCGAGTACGCCGCGATCGGCAGCGTGATCACCGACGACAACCAACGCCTCTCCTACGGCCTCGGCCGCGAGCGTTGGTGGCGACAGGGCCGCGGCATCGAAGACACGATCCGCTGGCAGCTGCAGCTCGTCGAAGCGATGCAACATCCCGGCGAGCCCCAGGCGAAGCTCGCCGCGTTCGTCGCGAAGCACCCACGCCCGGGCGCGCAGTAGATCACTCGCCGAGCTTCACGAAGCGATCGCCGCGGAGCTCGTAGGTGCCGCGCGCGGAGCACTGCGCAGCGATCACTCGACGCGCGTTGGCGTGGGCCCACGCGTCTCGCGGCGCGACCGCTTCGACCGCCGCTGCGTGACCGCACGCGTACGCGCACACACCCGGCGCGGCTTCGTGGATCGTGATGCGTCCTTCGGCCTCGACGCGCGCGTCGAGCCGTAGGTACGGGCCGAGCGACATGCCGTCGGGTGGTGCGACGCCACCGGCCTCGGTGGCGATGCGCACCGGCAGCAACGCGCCGTCGCGCTCCAGCACCGCGACCCAGTCGGCCGTGACGAGGTCGTCGCCGACGATGAACGTGCGCGTGCACAGCATCGCAGCATCGTCGCCGAGCTCCACCGCGCGATCGCAGCTCCACGTCGACGGCGCGTCGCCGAACACCGGGCCGATCGCGTCGCTCGACGCGAGCTCGACCCCGCGCGCGGCGAACCACTTGCGGATCTCCGGCCACGGCCGACGCGGTCGCTCCGCGAACATCGCTCGTTGGCGCGGCGTCGTGCCGTCCTCCGCGTCCTGGTACGGCAGCATCTCGACGCACGACGCAGCGCGCTCGTAGGTCGCCATCGTCGGCTCCGGCGGCTCGTCGTGCGCGTCGATCGCAGGGATCACGACGACGGCGGCGTCGTGATGCGCGGGATCGATCGGATCCACGGCGAGCTCGTCCTCCACCGCCCAGCCCGCGCAGCCCGCAGCGACGAGCAGCAACGAGAGCCACGCGCGGCGCGGTGTCGGCATCCGGCTGACAACGCGCGGCGGTGCGCTTCGGTTTGCAGGACGCGAGCATCGTGCGAACATCTGCGGGTGTTCGCACGACTGCGCGCGGCGGCGTTCGGTGTGCTCGTGCTCGCCGGTTGCTTCAGCGAGTCGGACTCCGTGTCCATGTCGCCACCACCGGGTTGCTCGTTCGGCGCGCACCTGTGTCCGTGCCAGGACGGTGCGTGTGATCCCGGGCTCACCTGCTCGATCTCCGCCGACGTGTGCGTCGCGGTCGACTGTCAGGTCGGTGCGCTCGAGTGTCCGTGCGGTATGGCGGGCGCGTGCAATCCCGGGCTCGAGTGCCTCGACGGCAAGTACTGTGCTCCGCCCGGCGGCAACGACACGAACGCGTCCGGTAGCGCGAGCAACAGCGGGTCCGCGAGCACGGCTGACGACGGCGATGCGACGAGCACGAGCGATCCGTCGACCACCGCGGTGTCGACGACCGATCCCGCCGAAGGCACCGGCGCGACGGCGCCGAGCGACGAGACGATGACGACGGATCCCGACACGACGGCCGCGTCGTCGAGCGAAGCGGGATCCACCGGCCCCGCATCGGGTTGCGCCGCGATCGCCGACTGCGGCGACTGTGTCGAGTGTGCGCTCGCGGACGACTGTGCGACGCACTTCGCCGCGTGCATGGAGATGCCGATCGATCAGGCCTGCTTGAACGGCGTGATGAGCTATCGCTACTGCGTCGCGATGGGCGACGAGTCGATGTGCATGAACTGCACGCCCGGCAGCACGGACGCGATGGCGGTCTTCGACTGCCTCGCCGACGTGTGCAGCGCCCCCTGCACCTGCCTGTAGCGGTTTTTCTTCGGCGCGCGGTCACGTTTGCGCGGGCTCCTGCGTCAGGTGGGCGAAGGAGAAACGAAGTCATGCAAGCTCGAATGAAACACCCGGTGTTCGTGCTCCCCGAGGCGATGCAAGCGC
>DASZPU010000681.1:0-1850 GCA_035550195.1 Nannocystaceae bacterium | reverse complement strand
GACGTCGGCCTTGTCGGACGGCACCGCGTCGAACAGCGCACCGAGCGTGGTGTCGCGGGTCAACGCGCCCTCGGCCTCGAGCTGGTAGATCGCGGCGGCCGTCATCACCTTCATGATCGAGCCGCAGTCGAACGCGACGTCCGGCGTGTTCGGGAGCTCGGCGTCGCGATCGGCGAGCCCCTTTCCGCCGCGCCACAGCGGCTGGCCGTCGCGCACGACCACCACCGCGCCGACGAAACCGTCCGCATCCTCGACCGCCGCCGCGATCGCAGCCTCGCTCGCGGGATGCCCGACGTCCGTGCTCGTGCACGCGAGCTGCCCGAGCGCCAACGCCTGCGCCAGCGCCGGCTCGCACTCGTGCAGCGCGCGATCGATCTGATCCGCCGTCGCATCGTCGCCGAACACCACGTCGATGCCGCCCGACGCATCGATCGCCAGCGACTCGACCGTCAGGCCCAGCCCATCGGTGCAGTCGAGATACGCGCGCTCGGCGAGCGCGATCGCGGTGGGGCAGCGCTCCGTGTCGGGCTCGCGCGCGCACGCGGCCAGTGTCGCGAGCACCGCGACACATCGTGTTCGGTTCATGCCGCCGCTAACGAGATCCGTCGCGCGAAAGTTCCGCTACGTTCGCGCAGTCGACTCGGTCGACCTCGACGTCGACCGCGAACAGCCCGCGCGCGACGGCGATGCGCCCGCACTCGCCGCCGATGATCGCGGGCTCGTCGTCCGCGCGCAGGTCGAGCGCCTGCGCATCGATCGTGCGCACCCACGCAGTGCCCTCGATCACCTCCACCACCACGCGACCGTCGGGCGTGCGATCCCAGCGCAGCTCGGCCCCGGGCTCGCCGACGATCTCCACGATGCCCGGCAGCTGCAGCTCGATCGCTTCGGCGGCGCGCGTGTCCTTCGACTCGCGCTGCAACCCGAGCACGAGCCCGACGACGAGTCCGCCCGCGACGCTGCCCAATGCGAACGGCAACGCCCACGCGCGGCGTCGCGACGCGCGCTCGGAGTCGGCACGCGCGAGCACGCGATCGACGAAGCCGGACTGCGGCGGCGGTGTGCCCCAGCCCTCGAGCTCGCGCAACGGCGCATCGTCGTCAGCCACTGTGCTCCTTCAGCAGCGCCTGCTGCAGCTTCGCGCGTGCACGATGCAGCCGCGACTTGACCGTGCCGAGATCGAGCTCGAGCGCATCGGCGATCTCCTGGTAGTCGAGCCCGTGGAGCTGGCGCAGCACGAGCACGCTGCGCTGCTCCTCACCCATCTCCGCGAGCACCGCCTCGATGCGATCGCCGAGCTTGCGGAAGCGCGTGAGCTCGTCGGCCGCGTGCGGCGAGATGCGATGCACGGTCTCGTCGAACGGCTCGATGGGCACGCGCGCGATCCTCAGGTGATCGATCGCGACGCGGGCGGCGATCGTCACGACCCAGCGCTTGAGCTGCGCCGGCTCGCCCGCGAAACGCGGCAGTGCACGATGGACGCGCACGAAGGTCTCCTGCGCGAGATCTTCGACGTCGGCGAGCGTGCCGCGGAAGAGCAGCTGCGCGATCACGGCGTGCACCACGTGCTGGTGTGCGACCACGACCGCCCGGAAGCGCTGGCGCAGCTCGCTGCCCTCCCCTTCGGCCACGGACCTCCTGAACGAGGTCAGCCTACGAAAAGTTCCGCCGCGCCGCGCCTGCTACCATGCCCGCGTGAACGAAGCGGAGCTCGAGGCGGCCGTGCGCGCGGCCAAGCGTGCGGCGTGGACGCTCGGGCGCGTCAGTGGGCCGGAGCGGCGGGCCGTGCTGCTCGCGATGGCGGATGCGCTCGCGCGGCCCGACCTGCGCGCGGTGGTGTTGCGCGCGAA
>DASZPU010000680.1:0-9260 GCA_035550195.1 Nannocystaceae bacterium | reverse complement strand
CGAAACTCGCAGGACGAGCACGAGTAGGAAGGGATCCGACCGTTAAACAGCCCCGTCAGCCCTTCGAGCGTGCCTCGGCCGCGCCACCTCGAGCGCGCCGCCGACCGAAGCGCTGAACGATTACTCGGTCACGCTCCTAGCCGTTCTTGATGGTCTTCATCTCGCCGTCGGCGACGTCGACGGAGGTGGTGACCTCGCGGCCGTCGGGCCACTTCCACTTCACCTTGTGCTTGCCGGGCGAGACCTTGAGCCCACCGATCGGCGTCGTGCCGACGAGCTTGCCGTCGACGAACACCTGCGCCGGCGCGACGCCTGCGTTGGTGCCGATGCGCAGCGTCGAGGTCTTCGCGGCGGTGGGCTTGGGCGGCGTCGGCTGCTTCGGCGGCTTCGGCTTCGACGGCCGCGTGCTCGGAGTCGACGGCGGCGTCGCGGGCGGTGTCGACGGCGGAGTGCTCGGCGTCGTCGCGGGCGTCGTCGGCGTCACGCCGGTGCCCGGTGTCGTGGGCGGCGTGCCGGCATCCACGGGTGTCGTCGGCGTGGTGGGCACGGCGACGCCGGCGGTCGCGTTGTTGTCACGCGCGAGCGTGACGCGAACCTTCTGGGTCTGCTCGCCGGTGAACGGCAGATCGATGCGCGTGGTGAGGTAGCCGAGCGCGGTGGCCTCGACCTCGTACTTCGCCGCGGCATCGCGCGTGAGCTTGTACTGCGTGCCGCCGGGACCCATCGCATACGCGCGACCACCGACGAGCAGGTTCATCGCAGCGCCCGGCGGATCGCTCTCGAGCAACAGCGTGACGTCGCGATGCTCGAGCGTGAGCGGCAAGCTCAGCCCACCCGCACCGAGATCGATCTCGCGTTCGATCGGCAAGAAGCCGTCGCGCGCGATGGTGACCTTGTGCTTGCCGGGCGCGAGATCGGAGACGACAAACGGCGAACTGCCGGCGATCGCTTGCCCGTCGATCGACAGCTGCACGTCGGCCGGCGTCGTCTGGATCGTGAGCCCCGAGCGCGCGACCGCTTGGCTCGGCGCCTGACCTTCGGCAGTGGCGGTCGTGCTGCCACCGGTCTTGTTGCGCGAGTACAGCCACACGCCGCCGAAGCCGGCCGCGACGAGCGCGAGCGCAGCCGCGAGGATGCCGACGACGAGCCCCGCGCTGCTCTTGCGCGGACGATCGTCGAAGTCGTACTGCGACGACATCTGCGGCTGCATCTGCATGTGCGGCGGCGCGACCATCTGCGCCTGCTGCATGTGCGGTTGCATGTGCTGGGGCACCACCGGCATCGCTTGCGTGCCGCCCATCTGCGGCGCGGCAGGCATCGGTGCGAACGGCATCGGTGCTTGTGGCGCGAAGGGATTGTGGGTCGGCGGCGGCACCATCTGCGGTGCAGCCGAAGGCACCATCGTGAGACCGGGCGAGACCTGCACGGCCCCCGGCACCACCGTGACGCTGCCACCGGCAGCGATCGTCGGCGGCTCGGAGACGTCGATGTCGATCGCGGTGTCGAGCTCGCCGCCGACTTGGCCCGGACGATCGGCACCGCGCGGTGGTCCCGGACGATTCGCCGCCGCGGGTGCGGGCGCGTTCTTGTCGTCCTCGAAGAGGCGCGTCTCGAGCTCGTCGTCGTCCCAGTCGAAGTCGGAGTTGGGCGCGACACCGGTGGCCGCGTAGCTCTGCGTCGGCTTCGATCGACCCGCACCGTTGGGGCGCGGCAACGCGGGCGCGAGTGGAATCGTCGGCGGCTCCGCGCTCGCGTCGCGCGCCACGACGGCCGGTGCACCTGCGGTGACCGCAGGCATCGCGACCGCGGGCGCACCACCACCACCGCCACCACCACTCGCTGCAGGTGCAGGACGCGGACGCGGCTTGGGCGGACCGCCACCACCGGGCGGCGGCGGAAGGTTCGGCCGCGCCGTGGTCATCACCATCGTCTTGCGCTTCACCGCCTTGCGCGGGCGCAGATCGGAATCTTCGTCGGTCGCAGCCGCCGACACCGGCGTCTGCGGTGCGGTGTTGCGTGGTGCAGGCGTCGCTCCGCGCGGTGGCGGCGGAGGTGGACCCCCCGAAGGTGTCGGCACCGGCGGCGGCTTGCGAGCCGCAGCACCGGGCGGCGGTGGTGGACCGGACCCCGGCGGCATCATGATCGTCTTGCGACGACCCGCTTCGGCCGGCGGCGGCGGAGAAGGTGCGGCGTTCTTCTCCTTCTCGAGCTCGATCTCTCGCGCGTACTGCTGCCGCATCCAACCCGCGAGATCCTTGCGCGAGTAGAAGAGGCCCTGCGCGAACATGAAAGCTTGCAGCTCGTCGTGCAGCTCGATGCCGCTCTGGTAGCGCTGCTCGGGCTCGCGTGCGAGCGCCTTGTAGATGATGTTCTCGAGGGGCTTCGGGATGTCGGGGTTGAGCGATGCCGGACGCGGCACATCGACCGCGCGCACCTTCTCGAGCGTCGCGAAGTCGGTGTCGGCTTGGAACAAGCGATTGCCGGTGAGCACTTCGAAGAGCACGACGCCGACGCTGAACACGTCGCTGCGTCGATCGAGCGGCATGCCGCGCACCTGCTCGGGCGACATGTACCCGAACTTGCCCTTCAAGATGCCGGCTTGCGTGCGCGAGGCTCGACCCGCCGCCTTTGCGACGCCGAAGTCGATCAGCTTCACTTCACCTTCGAAGGACACCAAGATGTTCGGCGGGCTGACATCGCGGTGCACGATGTTGAGCTCGCGGTTGTACTTGTCCTTCTTGTTGTGCGCGTAATCGAGGCCCTCGCAGATCTTCATGATCACGTAGCAGGCCTGCGCGACCGGCATCGGCTTCGCTTGCTGCTGACACTTCTGGAAGATGGCGCGAAGGTCTCGACCGTTGATGTATTCGAGCGCGATGTAAAAGCTGTCTTGCTCGTTACCGAGGTTGTAGATCTGCGCGATGTTGCCGTGGTTCAGCTGGACGGCGATCTTCGCCTCGTCCTTGAACATCGCGATGAACTCGTCATCTTCGGCGACGTGCGGAAGGATGCGCTTCACCGCGACGGTGCGCTCGAAGCCTTCGACGCCATACTCCTTGGCCTTGTAGACCTCGGCCATGCCGCCGACGCTGATGCGCTCGAGCAACAGGTACGGGCCGAACTGCATGGGGAGGTTCAACGCGCCGCTCCGCCCCTACGGGGCACTCGAGGAAAAGGCGAGTTGCGCTTCGCGTGCGCGACTCGCACAGCCGTCCGGCATTATAGCGGGATTTGCCCGACGCAAGCTCGTTCGCGATACGAACGAGGTCCGAGTCCGGGTCTTCGCGGTCGAGTGTGTGCCTGTGCGTCCGCGCGGGCCCGCTGGGGCAACTTCCGCTGCAACGGGGGCCGCTCGGCGGCCGATGCTAGACTTCGAGGAGCCCACGCATGGCCGACGACGATGATCCGCTGAGCATCGGGGGCGTGTCGCGAACCGCCGGTACGACCGCGTCCGCCGGCGCCGAGGCCGTCGACGGGGCCGCCGCGGCCGCCGGAGTCCGCGGTCCCGACGAGGTCGCGTCCGCGGGCACGACCGATGCGATCGCCGAGGCCCTGGCCGCCGGCACCCTCGACGTCGAGGCGGCGACCCGTGAGCTCGTCGCGCAGTCGGTCGCAAACGCACTGGGCCCGGGGGCAGATCCCGCGAGCGTCGCGGCCTTGTCCGCGGAGGTCGAGGCGCTGCTCGCCGGCGACCCGACGCTGGCCGATCTACTGCGCCGCGCCTGAGCTCGTCTCCGAGATCTCGGCGCCGAGCATGCGGCGCAGCGGATCGACGATCTCGATGCCGCGGAGATCGAAGCGACGCAGCGCGTCGGCCAAGATGTTCACGCGCTCGGGTGCGCGCAGTCGCTTGTCGATGATGACGCGGTACTCGCCGCGCACCTTGCAGAGCCCACCGATGCCTTGCACGAGCCCGGCCATCGGCTCGTAGCACACGCGCACGGCGAGCTCACCGGCTACGCGCTCGAGCTCTTCGAGTTGTCGCTGCGGCGTCATCTCTGCTGCCGCACATTGCCCATGCTCGCGCGCGTGTGCAAGTCGAAGACGAAACCGATGCGGCGATCATCCCGCTCAATTCGACATGCTTGCACGCGCTCGCGGATCACTCCGATGTAGATCCCCGCGCTGCGGCGGCGAGCGGCAACGTGAAGTGCATCCGCGTGCCGCGCCCGACCGTGCTCTCGGCCCAGACCTCGCCGCCGTGCGCACGCACCAGGTTGCGCACGATCGACAGGCCGAGGCCTGCGCCGCCGTGCCGTCGCGTGGGGCCGGAATCGACCTGATAGAAGGCCTCGAAGACGCGCGCGAGCTGATCGGAAGCGATCCCGATCCCGTGATCGCACACCGTCACGCGCACCGCGTCGGCGATCTCCTCGCCGAAGAGCGTCTCCTCTTCGAAGGGCCGACGGATCGGTGCGAGCTCGGCCTCGACGATCACCTCGCCACCCTTGGGCGAGAACTTGATCGCGTTGGCGAGGAGGTTGACCAGCACGCGCTGCAGCTTCGCGGGATCGACCAGCACCGGCGGCAGGGCGGGCACGATCGCGCGCAGCGTCACTTGGCTCTGCGTCGCCGCGAGCTGCACGGACTCGAGCGCGCGATCGATGGCCTCGCCGACGTCGCCGGGCTCGAGCTCGAGCCGCGTCGCACCGGCCTCGAGCTGCGACATCTCGAGCACGTGGGTGATGAGCGAGAGCAGCTCTTCGCCGCGTGCGAGGATCGTGCGCACGTACTCGAGCTGCTCGGCGTTGAGCGGACCCGCGATGCCTTCGATGAGCATCTCCGAGAAGCCGATCACCGAGGTCAGCGGCGTGCGCAGCTCGTGGCTCACGGTCGCGAGGAAGTTGCCCTTCAGCTGATCGATCTGGCGCAGGTGCTCGACCGCGCGCTGCAGCTCCGCGTTCTGCTGCGTGATCGCTCGCCACGCGCTCGCGCTCGCCTGCAGGTGCAGCTCGGAGGTGACCCACGCCGCATAGCACGACTGCAGGATCTGCCCGACCACCGCGGGGATCGCCGTGACGAGCTGCGCGGCGGCCTCGGACACGCGATGCACGACGACCAACGCGCCGACGCGATCGCTGCCGGCGAACAGCGGGCTCGTGTCGGCGACGTGTTGCTCCGCGATGCCGAAGGTCGGCGGCGCCATGCGGCGCAGCGCAGCCGCGGACTCCGGCGGCAGCTGCTCCCAGCTCGCCGCGGGCGAGTCGGGCGTGCACGCGCGCGCGTGCAACGTGCCGCGCTCGTCGAACACCACGATCGCATCGACGCCGTGCACGAGCAGCGGCTGCAGACAACGCAGGAGCTCGGCCTCGGAGATGAGCTCGGACAGCGGCGCGGGCCGATCGGTCGGGCCGGTCGCCTGCATCAACCGCTCCCGGTGAGCGCGTCGAGCTTGCGCTCGAGCTCGTCCGGCTCGACGCCGAAGCGCCGCCCGAGCTCGTAGCGACGCTCGAGCTTGGCCCAGGTCGCGCGCGCGAGCCCGCGGAACGTCTCCATCACGCCGACGCCGTCGATCGCGATCGCCTTGTAGACCGGTTCGGCGCCCTTCGCCGCGATGCGCTCGACTTCTTCGTCCGTGCGTATGCCGTCGAGGTCGCGCTTGTTGAACTGGATGACGACCGCGATGTCGTCCCACGCGATCGCGTTCTCGGCGAGGTTGTGCCGGAGATCCGCGAAGCTCTCGTTGTTGTTGCGCGTCTCGCTGATGCGGCTGTCGGCGACGAACACGACCCCGTCGGCGCCTTGCAGCACGATGCGGCGCGTGGCCGCGTGATAGACCTGCCCGGGCACCGTGAACAGCTTCAGCTTGATCGCGAGGCCCTGTGCGGTCGCGATCTGCAGCGGCAACAGATCGAAGAACAGCGTGCGATCGTCGCGCGTGTTGAGCGTCATCAACGACGTGCCGGTGTGCGCACCCATCTGCGCGTGCAGCTGCTGCAGGTTGGTGGTCTTACCGCTCAGCGCCGGGCCGTAGTAGACCAGCTTGAGCGTCACCTCGCGGTGCTGGATGTCGATGAACACCATGGGCCGCGCACCGCGATCGTATCATCGGGCACGGGCACGGGCACGGGCACGGAGCAGGCTGCGCCTGCTAGCGCTCGGCCACACGGCGGGGCAGCGCGCCGGCGTCCGTGCAGGCGCGTTCGAGGTCGCGCAGCGCGGCGCGAACCTGCTCGTTCTTCGCGTCGGGTGTCTCGATGACGACGGCGACCAGCTGATCGCCGCGTGCGGGCGCGCCGCGCTTCGCACCTTCGACGGGCACGCCCTTGCCGCGCAACCGCAGTCGTGTGCCGCTCTTGATGCCCGCAGGGATGTCGACTTCGACCTCGCCTTCGACGGTGGGCACGCGCAGCTTCGTGCCCATCGCCGCCTCGGTGATGCTGACCGCGAGCTCGCAGCGCAGATCGTTACCTTCACGCACGAGTCGCGGATGCGGACGCACGTTGATCGTGATGCGCAGGTCGCCGTTCTCGCCGCCGAATCGTCCGGGCTCGCCGAGCCCGGTGAGCACGCGCTCGGCCCCGGCATCGACGCCCGCGGGCAAGCGCACCTCGAAGCTCCGCAGCTGTCGCTTCGTGCCGCCGCCACGGCACGTGGTGCAGGGATCGAGCTGCACCATCCCGGTGCCGTCGCAGCGACCGCAACGCGTGCGCCGCGAGAAGAGCCCCTCGCCTTTCACCTCGCCGCGGCCCGCACACACCGGACACGACTCGGGCGCCTTGCCGCCGGGCTGCGTGCCGCTGCCGCTGCACGTCGTGCACGGGCCGGGTGCTTCGAACTCGATCGTGTGCGTCGAGCCCAGCACCGCATCCTTCAGATCGACGGTGAGCGTGTACTTGAGGTCGCGGCCCTTGCGACGCTGCGTGCGACGCGTGCCGAACACGTCGCCGAACATGTTGCCGATGAGATCGCGCGCGCTCTGACCATCGAACTTGCTGATGTCGAGCTGACCGAGCCGACGCTGCGCGTCGTAGCGCACGCGCTTGCCCGAGTCGGACAGCACGTCGTACGCGGCGTTGATGAGGCGGTAGCGTTCCTCGGCGGCCGGATCACCCGCGTGACGATCCGGGTGGTACTCGAGCGTCAGCCGCCGGAAGGCGCGCTTGATCTCGTCCGCGTTCGCCGAAGTATCGACGCCGAGGATCGCGTAGTAATCGGGCTGCGCCACGGAACCGCCTCGCGCTACTCGCCGCCGCCGCCCGATTCGCTGCCCGCGAGCATCGCCTCGTAGATCATGTGCGACGAGTTCTCGAGCGCAGCGAGCGCGTCGCGCAGCGCGTGGGCCGACGCGTTGCCCTCGAGCAGCGCTTCGAGCCGCTGCGTGTCGCGCTCGATGTCGCCGCGATCGACGTCGCGCAGCTGGTGACCGTAGGCCTCGAGCGAGCGCCGGCAGGTGTAGATGAGCGTCTCGGCGCGGTTGCGGATGTCCGCGACGTCGCGCTTCGCGACGTCCTCGGCGCGCTTCGCCTCGGCCTCTGCGGAGATCTTCTGCAGCTGCTGCTCGGAGAGGCCCGACGACGGCGTGACGCGGACTCGCGACTCGCGTGAAGTACCGAGGTCCTTCGCCGAGACGCCGAGGATGCCGTCGGCGTCGATGTCGAACGTGACCTGGATCTGCGGCACGCCGCGCGGCGCCGGCGGGATGTCGGCGAGCTGGAAGCGCGCGAGGCTCTGGTTGTCGTCGGCCATCTCGCGCAAGCCCTGCAGCACGTGGATGTTCACGATGGGCTGGTTGTCCACCGTGGTGCTGAACACCTCGGACTTGCGCGTGGGGATGGTGGTGTTCTTCGGGATCAGCACCGAGAACACGCCGCCTTGGGTCTCGACGCCGATGTGCAGCGGCACGACGTCGAGCAGCAGCACACCGTCGACGCCACCCGAGAGCACCGCGCCCTGGATCGCTGCACCGGCCGCGACGACCTCGTCGGGGTTGACGCCCTTGCTGGGCTCCTTGCCGAAGAACTCCTTCACGCGCGCCTGCACGAGCGGCATGCGGGTCTGCCCACCGACGAGGATCACCTCGTCGATGTCGGCGACGCGCAGCTCCGCGTCGGCGAGCACCTGCTTGCAGGGATCGAGCGTGCGCTCGACGAGGTTCTTGGTGAGCTCCTCGAGCTTGCGGCGCGACAGGGTCGCGGAGAAGTGCAGCGGCGCCCCACCCTTCGCGGCGATGAACGGCAGGTTGATCTCGGTCTCGAGCGAGAACGAGAGCTCTTGCTTCGCCTTCTCGGCGGCTTCCTTCAGGCGCTGGGTGGCGAGCTTCTCGCTGCGCAGATCGATGCCGTTGGCGGCTTGGAAGGTCTCGGCGCACCAGGTGAGGATCGAGTTGTCGAAGTCCTCGCCACCGAGGAACGTGTCGCCCGCAGTCGCGAGCACCTCGAACACGCCGCCACGCAGCTCGAGCAGCGAGATGTCGAACGTGCCGCCGCCCAGGTCGTAGACCGCGACGATGCGGTTGTCGTCGCGCTTGTGCAGGCCGTACGCGAGCGTGGCCGCAGTGGGCTCGTTGATGATGCGCTCGACCTCGAGCCCCGCGATGCGCCCGGCGTCCTTGGTGGCCTGGCGTTGCGCGTCGTTGAAGTACGCGGGCACCGTGATGATGGCGCGCGTGACCTTCTCGCCGAGATAGGCCTCCGCCGATTCCTTCATCTTCGCGAGCACGGCGGACGCGACCTCGGCGGGCGAGTGATCGCGATTCCACACGCGCACCCACGCATCGCCGTTCTCCGACGGCGTGAGCTGATACGGCAGCACTCGCTGCAGACCGGTGAGCGCAGGGTCTTCGAACTTGCGGCCGATGAGCCGCTTGCTCGCGTAGATCGTGTTGGTCGGGTTGGTGATCGCCTGACGCTTGGCGATCTGTCCGACCATGCGGTCGCCTTCTTCGGTGAACGCGACGACGCTGGGCGTGGTGCGGCTGCCCTCGGCGTTCGGGATCACCTTCACCTCGTCGCCTTCCATCACGGCGACGCAGCTGTTGGTGGTTCCCAGATCGATGCCGACGATCCGCGCCTTGCCCATCGTGGCCTCCTAGCCTCCGCTGCCCGCGTCCGACGGGCCGCCTGTGGATCCTGGCCCGGCGATCACGACGCGGGCGGGTCGAATCAAGCGCTCACCCATCCGATACCCGCGCTCGAACTCGCGGATGACGGTGCCGGGCGCGTGATCGGGGGAATCGATCTGCTGCAGCGCGTCGTGGATGGCGGGATCGAACGGTGTGCCGACGCTCGGCACCGCCTCGATGCCGTGCTTGCGCAACG
>DASZPU010000679.1:0-3213 GCA_035550195.1 Nannocystaceae bacterium | reverse complement strand
GCACCGACGATCGCCTGCGAGCCGTAGCGCTCGGCGAGACGCTTCACCAGCATCGGATTCGCGACCGCTGCGGAGTTGATCGCGACCTTGTCCGCACCGGCGTTCAACAAGCGCCGCACGTCTTCTTCACGACGCACGCCGCCGCCCACCGTCACGGGCACGAACAGCTGCGCCGACACGCGCCGCACCACCTCGACGAACGTCTCGCGACCTTCGGTGGTCGCGGTGATGTCGAGCAAGCACAGCTCGTCGGCGCCCTGCATGTCGTAGGCGCGCGCGGCCTCGATCGGATCGCCGGCGTCACGCAGCCCCGCGAAGTGCACGCCTTTGACGACGCGACCGTTCTTGATGTCGAGGCAAGGGATGATTCTTCGCTTCAGCATCGCGCCATGGCCTCACTGATGGTGAAGGAACGTTCGTACAGCGCACGGCCCACGATCACGCCGCGGATGCCGGCGGCCTTGCAGGCGTCGAGATCGGCGAGCGCGCCGACCCCACCCGAGGCGAGCACGTCGATCGCGACCGCCGATTGGAGCGTGCGCGTGGCATCGAGGGCAGGGCCGTGCTGCATGCCATCGCGCGCGACGTCGGTGTAGAGCACCGCCGCCGCGCCCCAGCGCTCGGCATCACGGACGAGATCGATCGCCGCGAGCTCGGAGCGCTCGCGCCAGCCGTCGACGGCGACCTTGCCGTCCTTCGCATCGGCGGCGACGACGATGCGCTCGGCATGCGTCGCGCACAGCTTCGCGGCCAGCTCGGGATCGCGGAGCGCGAGCGTGCCGATGACCGCACGATCGGCACCGCTGTCGAGCGCGCGCGCGACCGCGTCGGCGTCGCGCAGGCCACCGCCCACTTGCACGCGCACGCCACCTTCGCGGGCACGCGCACACAGCTTCGCGATGTGATCGCGTTGCGTCGCCGCACCTGCGAACGCACCGTCGAGATCGACGACGTGCATCAGCGTGACGCCGGCGTTCGCGTACGCTTCGACGATGCGCAACGGATCGGTGTCGTAGACCGTCGCGCGCTCGCGATCACCCTGCGCGAGCCGAACTGCGCGCCCGCCCTGCAGGTCGATCGCCGGGATGACGATCACCCCCAGCCCCCGAGCAGGAACGCGCGCAGGAACTTGAGCCCCGAGCGCTGGCTCTTCTCGGGGTGGAACTGGCAGCCCAACACGTTTTGGTAGCGCACGGCCGCGGGGAAGCGGATGCCGCCGTAGCTCGTCACCCACATGACGTCTTCGCTGCGCACCGCGTCGACGTAGTAGCTGTGCACGAAGTAGTAGTGCTCGCCGGTGGGCTCGACCTCGTTCCATCCGACGTGCGGCACCTTCACGCGGCGACGCAACGGCTCGGTGGAGACGACGGGCTCGGGCGCGGGCTCGGGCACGACGATCGGTGCAGGTGGCGGCGCGACGATCGTGGGCGCGACGATGGGCGGCGTCCATGCTGCGTTCGCGGCCGGCGGGATGTCGGGCACGACGATGTCGGGCACCGCGGGGATGAGCGCATCGCGGGCCGGCGAGGCCCCGACCGCCTGCTGCATGCCGGGCGGGAGATCTTCGCGGGGGATCTCGTCGCTGTCCGCGGTGGAGAACGCCGACGTGGTCGGGCGCTCCGCATCGCTCTCGAGCGCGGCCGCGATGGTCTCGACCATCGACTCGCGCTGCGACGGACCCTCTTGCGGATCGGCGGCGCGGATCGGAGTGGTCGGCGGTGCGGCCCCGGGCTCGGCGTCTTCGTCGATGCCGAGCGGGAAGCGACGGCAGTAGCCCGGCAGGATCGCGAGGCCCGGCTGCCCGCCGTTCTCGTCGCTGCCGTCGAAGAGCAGCTGCATGCCGAGGCAGATCCCGAGGAAGGGATCACCGCGCTCGATCACCATCCGCAATGCAGCCCCGAGCGCACCATCGACGATGGCCTGGGTCGCCGCGCCAAATGCGCCTTGCCCCGGAAACACCACCATGCGGGAGGTCGCAACCTTGTCGGGATCGCCAGAAACTCGAACAGCTGCGCCAACTTGTATGAGCGCACGCTCGACGCTCGCCAGGTTCCCCAGCCCCGCGTCGACGATGGTCACTTCCCGGGCCATGCGCGCCGGTTTGTATCACAGATGGCCCTTCTTCGCGTCAATCGCGAACCAAGTGCCACCGACCCCGCGGCTCGGATCGCTACGGCACGATGGGGCTCGGGCCGTCGGTGTCGGCGTGCTGGTGCTCGGGATCCGCCGCGGGATCGCGCTCGACCGCACCGGGCTCTTCTTGGAGCTGCGCCATCATGTGCACCGCAGCGATCGTCAGGATCACGATGATGCAGATGACCTGGAACGGCAGCGTCACGAGGGCCAACAGGCCCTGATCGCGATGCAGGCCCTGGCGTCGTCGCAGCCGTCGCGACAGCTTCTCCGCGAAGTCGTGCGGAGCTTCGACCGGCTGCAGCGAGCCGACCAGCTTCATCAGCTTGCGCAGATCCTCGAGCTCGCTGCGGGCCTCGGGCGACTCGTCGAGATACTTCTCGAACGCCTCGGCCTCCGCGGCATCGAGCTCCGCGTCGAGATACGCCGACATGAGCTCGGAGCTCTCGGAGGCGCGCGCGGAGTTGTCGTTCGGGGTGGCCATCTTCGGCGGCTTTCAAAGAGTACGGCGAGGATCGTCGGAAATCACTTCATGTAGGGCTTGAGGCGGTCCTTGAGGGCGAGCCGCGCGCGGTGGAGCCGCGACTTGAGCGTGCCCTCCTGCAGACCGGTGATGCGCAGGATGTCTTGGTACGACATGCCCTGCACGTCGCGCAGGACGATCAGCAAGCGATGCTCGGGCTCGAGCTGCGCGAGCTCGGCCTGGATCGCGGCTTCGAGCCGGCTGCCCTCGGCCATCTGCTCGGGCCCGGCGATCTGGCTCTGCAGCGCGACGGCGGGCCCGCCATCCGCTGCAGGCGCCTGCGCCTCGGGGCTCTCTTCCACCGGCACGCTGCGGTGGAAGTTGCGCCCGCGCAGGTACTTGATCCGGTTCTTGCACGTGTTGGTCGCGATTCGATACAGCCACGTATAGAAGCGACCTTCACCGCGATAGCTCGCGAGCGCGCGATGGACGGTGATGAACACCTCCTGCGCGAGATCTTCGGCTTCTTGGCGGTTGCCGATCATGCGCAGCGTGAGCCCGAAGATGCGGTGCTGGTAGTGGTGCACCAGCTCTTCGAACGCGCGCACGTCACCACT
>DASZPU010000678.1:0-4689 GCA_035550195.1 Nannocystaceae bacterium | reverse complement strand
CAGCTCGACCGCGACCGCGCGACACGTCGACACGTCCGGCAACTCGAGGCACTCGGGTACTCGGTCGAACTGAAGTCCGCCGCCTAAACACGGACGCTGCGACCGGACTACGGTTTCTTGCTAGCGGAGATCCGTCGGACGCTCGAACTCGCGATCGAGCGCGTAGATGAACAGGACGGCCATGCTGTCCTGTTCTTCGCCGCTGGTGTTCTCGTAGATGCTCACGAGCTCGTACTCGTGGTCATCGTACAACGGGAAGCCTTCGGCGCTCGCGTAGAACTCGACCTCGCGCAGCCCGATGCGATCCTCGAAGTTGTGCGCGTGGCTGGTGAAGAGCGTCTCGTTGGTGGTCAGATCGCGCAGCGCGATCGACTCGGCGAACGGATGCACGTGCGCGGCGATGTAGTGCACCGTGGTGTCGAACGGGATCTTCATCGACTCGGTGACCAGCGTGTGGTTCTCCTGCCGGCCCGGCGGCACCACCCAGTGCCCGGAGAACTCGCGGCCGAACTTGTCGACCTTGGGCTTGCCCGCCGCGGCCTCGCCCATCAAGCAGCCCTCGCCGTGCTGCTGCGGATCGGCGTGCTCGACCTGGTAGTGCGCTTGCTCGGCACCGAGCGACACCAGCCCGGTCGCGGCTTTCATGAACAGCGGCTTCATCGGCGCGGAGAGATCCGCATCGCGCACGTACTCGACGGTGACCTTGTGCCGCACCGAGATCGGCGCGCCTTCGTGCACGAGGTTGAGCACCTGCATCTCGACGCTGATCTGCTCGTTCGAGGCGATCGGGATGCCGAAGCCCGGTGGGAACCGCACCTCGGACTGCCCCTGCGACAGCGTGAAGAGGCGACGGCTCGCGTTCTTCTCCCACCCGAAGCGCTCGCGATGCGTCGCGATGTCGAGGTTGAGATTCGCGTGGCACATGAAGTCCTGCGGCTGCTCGCGATCACCTTCGGCGTCGACCATCACCGCGCGATAGCCGGTGACCCACAAGAGCTCGGGCGGGTCCGCATCCCCGAGCGCGCCCTCGACGATGCCGGTGGGCCCCATCATCGAGCGATACTTGCGATCGATGGTGAACACCTCGGAGTAGATGTCCGCAGTGCGCGTGATCGCTGCGAGCTCGGCGGCCGTCGGGGCCGCCGGCTCACGCGCGCGATACCAAGCCCAGCCGCCCACACCGGCGAGCAGCGCCACGATCACGAGCGCCCGACGCATCGCCTCCACAGTACCCGAATCGTCGCGAGCGTCAGCGTGCATACGCGCAAAGCTGTGAACCGGTGCGCGTCGTCGCTTGTCTTCTGCACGCGCGGCGCTGGATCCTGGGCGTCGGGGGAGACGGATGCGACGCACGATCACGCTCTGCGCGGCGATGGGGCTCTCCGGTTGCTACACCGGGTTGTCGTCGCACGGCGGCGGCGACGATGCCAACAGCGGCGGATCACAAGGCAGCCTCGATGCCGGTGATGCCGCCGACGCGGCCGATGCTGCGAGCGAAGGCGCCGACAGCAGCGGCGGCGACGTGCCGCCGCCCGAAGATCCGGATCAGGTCGGCTTCAGCGGTCTGCGTCGGCTCACCGCGAACGAGTACGACAACACCGTGCGCGACATCTTGCTCGGCGACGACGCGCAGGCCGAGCTGCTGTTGCCCAACGATCCGCTCACGCCGTTCGACAACGCATACACCGCACAGATCGCGAGCAAGGCGCTCATCGAAGGCGCCGATCTGCTGGCCGCGGATGCCGCCGAGCGCCTCGCCGAAGATCCCGCGCGCCGCGACATGGTGATCGGCTGCGTGCCCACCGGCCCCGACGACGAGGCCTGCATGCGTGACTTCGTCGCGCGCTTCGGTCGGCTCGCGCTGCGACGTCCGCTCTCCGACACCGAGCTCGACGAGTTCCTGCACGGCGAGAACGGCACCGACGGCGTGCTCGACTACGCGATCGAAGACGGCGACTTCTACACCGGCGTCGACTCCTTCATCCGCATCATCTTGCAGGACCCGCAGTTCCTCTACCGCGTGGAGATCGGCGAGCCCGTCGAGGGCCAAGCCGGCGTCTTCAAGCTCGACCACTTCGAGATCGCGACGCGGCTCTCCTACTTCATCTGGGGCAGCACGCCCGACGACACGCTGCTCGACGTCGCCGAGCAAGGTGGGCTCGGCACGCCCGAAGAGATCCGCGCGACTGCAGCCACGATGCTCACCGACGAGCGCGCGATCGATCGCGTCGATCGCTTCCACGCGCTGTGGCTCGGCTACGCGCAGATGCCCTTCGCCGGCGAGCTCGCCGACGCGATGCGCGAAGAGAGTCGCGCGCTGCTGGAGCGCGTCGTCTTCACCGAGCAGCGACCGTGGTACGACGTCTTCCGCCTCGACGAGACCTTCGTCGACGACGCGCTCGCCGAGCACTACGGCCTGCCGCTGCCGGGCTCCGACGAGCCGCAGTGGGTGCCCTACGATCTGCCGGAACGCCGCGGCTTGCTCGCCCACGGCAGCTTCCTGTCCGTGGGCGGCAAGTTCAACGACACCAGCCCGGTGCAGCGTGGCCTGCTCATCCGCACGCGGCTGTTCTGTCAGGACATCCCGCCGCCGCCGCCCAACGTCGACGTCGATCAAGCGCCCACCGGTGCGATCTGCAAAGAAGATCGCTACGCGATGCACCGCGAAGGCGGATGCGCCGGCTGCCACGCACAGATCGATCCGGTCGGCTTCGGCCTCGAGAACTTCGACGCGCAGGGCCGCTATCGCACCAACGAGCCCGACAACCCGAACACGCCCGACGACGAGTCGCAGTGCGTGATCTCGGGCGAGGGCGATCTGCTGGGCAACGGCACCTTCAGTGGCCCAGCGGAGCTGAGCAGCGTCGCGATCGAAGCCGGCCTGCTCGATCGCTGCGTCGTCACCCAGCTCTATCGCTACGCGGTCGGACGCCCGGTGCTCGACGAGCTCGATCACGCATTCATCGACGCGGTCACCGAGTCGGTCGGCGACGGCGAGTATCGCTTCGACGACGTCATCCTCGACTTCGTCGGCACGCACGCCTTCGGTTACCGCCGTGAGGAGGAAGCGCAATGAGCTACGTCCTCACGCGACGCAACCTGCTGCGCGCCGCCGGCAGTGTCGGCATGGCGCTCCCGATGCTCGAGCTCACGCGCTCGCGCCGTGCCGATGCCGGCGGCGGCGGTACACCGAAGCGCTACGTCTTCGTCTACGCCGGGCTCTCGACCGGACGCGACGGTGCGGGTCAGCTCATCGTGCCCGACGCCCCCGGCCCTGGTTACGATCTCAAGCAAGCACTGTTGCCGCTCGGCGGCGCGGCGTTGCCGTACGGCGGCAACGGATTCGACGTGCAAGACGAGGTGTCGATCGTCTCCGGCCTCACGATCCCGTGGGCCGACACTGCGGGCGATCAACCACCGCCGGGCGGCAAGTCGCCCGAGTTCCACTACAACACCGTCGGTCCGATCGTGTCGGGCGTGAACGGCGGGCCTTCGCGCAACACTCCGCCCAACGGTCCGTCCTCCGACAACCTCGTCGCCGACTTCCTCTCGCCCGGTGTGTCGCCGCTGACGTATCGCGTGCAGCCGGTGAAGTACGTCGGCGCGGG
This sequence comes from Nannocystaceae bacterium, assembly GCA_035550195.1. Lineage (GTDB taxonomy): Bacteria > Myxococcota_A > Polyangia > Nannocystales > Nannocystaceae > Xiheibacterium. Next base: position 1,081 of record DASZPU010000678.1, on the reverse strand, counting down.
CGATGCCGGTGGCAACGCCGGCCGCATCTCGTGGCGCGACGAAGGCGGCGGCAACATCGTCGGCGTCGATCCGTTCTCGAGCCCGCGGCTCGCGTACCAGTCGCTGTTCGGCAACTTCCAGCCGCCCGATCCCGAGCTCGCGGAGGCGGCCGCGTTCCTGCTCGCGCGCCGTCGCAGCGCGCTCGACACCTTGCGCATGCGCACCGGCAACCTGCTCGGGCGACTCGGCGGCGAAGATCACGTCCGCATGCAGCGACACTTCGACGAGCTGAAGGCGCTCGAAGACAAGCTCGATGCGTTGCCACCACCGACCACCGGCGCGTGCGAGCTGTTGCCCGATCCCGGCGACGATCCGGCGATCGGCAGCTCGCACGGCACCGACGCCGAAGGCAACCTCGACTACGACTCCAACGCGGCCTACAGCGGCGAAGACCTGCGCGCCGAGCTGATGATGGACTACGTGCGCATGGCGTTCGCGTGCGACCTCGCGCGCGTCGCCGCCGTGCGCATGACGATCGACCAGACCTTCCTCAACATGCTGCCGCTGTCCGGTGCAGCGAGCGACATGCACGAGCTCAGCCACGGTGCGGTGAGCGACGAGGCCCACGGCGATGCGGTGGGCTGGCACGTGAAGCACTTCGCGCGGCTCGTGGCGATGCTGCGGGACACGCAGGAGCTCGACGGTACGTCGATGCTCGACAACACCGCGATCGTGCTGTGCTTCGAAGGCGGCTACGGCTTCGATCCGGAGTCGGGCACCGGCGATCGTGCACACTCCACCGAGAACATGGTCGCGCTCGTGGCCGGCCGCGTCGGTGGGCTCGTGAACGGGCAGCACATCGTCGCCGACGGCATGCACCCCGCGAACGTGATCGTGACCGCGATGCAGGCGCTGGGGATGGCGACGGACACGCTGGGCGAGATCAGCGGTACGATCCCCGGCCTCTTGCAGTGACCGAGGATCTGCTCGCGCACATGATCCGACCGCTCGCGGTCGGTGAGCTCTTCGCGACCCACTGGGAGCGCGAGGCGCTGCACGTGCGCGGCGCGGTCGAGCGCTTCGCGGAGGTCTTCGAGATCG
>DASZPU010000677.1:0-3434 GCA_035550195.1 Nannocystaceae bacterium | reverse complement strand
AGCCCGGTCAAGAAAGTGCGACGGTGGAGTGTCTTCATCGTTCGATCCCTTTCACTCGGACGGCATTCGGCGGTGACGGAAGCCTTCGCTGCCGACGTACGCGAGCACCAGCGCGAGCACGTCGTCGTCGTCTTCGAGCGCGCTACCGAGCTCGTCGACCATCGCGAGATCGGTGTCGTCGACGCGACGACCGATCGCGAACTGGTAGTAGCTCTTCACGAAGCAGCGCTCGAGCTGGCCGGTGTCGACCAGCAGATCGCCGAGCGCACCCGCGCCCGCGAACTCACCGACGCCGGCGAGCTCACCTTCGCCATCGATCGCACAGCTGGGCTTGTCGGGCTCGACCGTGCGCCACTCGCCGGCGGCGCCGTAGTTCTCGAGCCCGAAGCCGATCGAGTCGAGGATGCCGTGGCACCCCTGGCACTCGGTCTTCGTGCGCATGTCGTAGCGCTCGGTCTTGCACGCATTCGCGGGGCCACCACTCGGCGGCAGACCGGTGTCGACGTCCGGCGGCGGTGGCGGGATCTCGTTGCACAGGAATCGCGTCCACACCGCCTTGCCGCGCTCGGTCGGCGAGGTGTCGCCGAACTTCGCACCGGTCGAGAGCACGCTGCCGTGCGCGAGCAATCCGCGGCGACGGATGTCGGGATACTCCACCCAACCCGCGCTGCCACCGGGTAACGTCATGTCGTAGTGCTCGGCGAGCGTTGCGTCGATCCAGGTGTCCTCCGACGTGAACATCGCCAGCCAGTCGCCGTCGACGAGCGCGCGCTCGATCAGCTTGTCGGTCTCGTGGCGCAGTGATTCGGCGAGCGTGGGATCGAGGCCCATCTCTTCGTAGCCGAGCCACATCGCATGCATGCGTTGCAGCTGTGCGAGCCCGCGTTGATCCTGCAGGAGCTCGCGCGCGGCCTCGCGGATCTCCGCGGCGCTGCCGAGCTCGCCGGCCGCGGCGCGATCGAGCAACGCATCGTCGGGTCCGCTGCCCCACAGCAAGAAGGACAGGCGCGACGCGATCTCGACGTCGCCGAGGTGCACGAGATCGTCGTGCCCCGCGACCGCTTCGCCGCGCTCGACGCGGTAGAGCATCTCGGCGTCGAGCAAGAGCGTCTGCAGCACCAGTGCCGCGCCGACGTCGAAGTCGTCCTCGGCGGCACCGAACTGTGCGAACGCGGCCAGCTCGTCGAGCTCGCTCGCCTCCAGCGGGCGCCGCAGCAATCGTCGGCCCACGCGATCGGCGAGCGTGCGCAGGCACGCGGCGTCGTCGGGTCCGCTGGGCACGCAGCCGAGCAGCTCGCTGCGCAGCGCCGGATCGTCGAGCACCGCCGCCGACAGATCCTCGGCGATCGCGAACATGCCTTCGACGAGCGGAGCCGACGGCGACTGGATGGTGTAGTCGTTGTCGAAGGGCGTGCTGCCGTCGCCGGGCAACACGGTGAGCAGCGGCGCGGTGCGATCCGCGGTGATGCCGAGCGCGAGCTGCAGCGACGCGTCGAGCTCGGCGATCGTCAAGCGACGCAGACCGGTGGGACCGATCGCCTCCGGATCGTCGAGCGCGCCCGCGGTGCCGTCGCCCGAGTCGTCGTCGTCCGCGGCGCTGTCGCTGCCGCCCTCGCTGCCCGCGTCACTGCCGAGCGACGCGGCATCGTCCGCACTTCCCGAAGATCCGTGACCGCCGGCGCAGCCGCAGACGAACGCGAACGCGAACATGGAAGTGGTGAGGGTCGGCGTGGTCGCAGCCATCGAGGCGGTGAGTGGCGCGAGCCCGGCCCGGCGTTACCTGGCGATGCGATGTAACGACCGCGCCTCGTGCAGCCACCCACCGCCGAACGACGCTGCTCGAGGACGCAGCGCGAAAGGACGACTCGGCATGCGACGCTTGTGCAAGACTGCGATGTTCGGATCGACGCTGTGGCTCTCCACGATCACGTCGGCGCATGCCGGCGACGGCAGCGGTGGTGGTGGTGGCGAGAGTGGATCGAGCGCGGGTGATGCGAGCGGCTCGGCGGGCGAAGGCGACGCGAGCGGCTCGGCGGGCGAAGGTGATGCGAGTGGCTCCGCCGGCGAAGGCGACGCGAGTGGCTCCGCAGGTGAAGGCGATGCGAGCGGCTCCGCGGGTGAAGGCGACGCGAGCGGATCCGGCGCGGGCGATGCGAGTGGCTCCGGCGGTGGCGAGACCGGGGGCGGCGGTGGCGAGACCGGCGGTGGCGGTGGTGAGACCGGCGGCACCGGTGGCGAGACCGGGGGCTCGGGATCCGAAGAAGGTGGTTGGTGGGAGACCGACGACGCCTCGAGCAGCGCATCGGGATCGGCGTCGGCCGACGACGGCGAGGACGAAGGCGGCGGCGCGACGGCGGCATCGGAGGGCGGATCGGGTGAAGCCGGCGGCGAATCGGGCGGTGGCGGCGACTCGGGCGGTGCCGACGAGGACTCCGGGTGCGCGATCGGCTCGCGCGCGACCGCGCCCTGGGCATTGCTCACGGTGATGCTCGGGTGGGCTGCACGACGCAGACGACCGGCGCGCGCGATGTAACGAGGAGGCCGCTGGTGCGACCCACACCGAGGTGCTCGCGCCGAAGACCAGCACGGTCGTGCCGTTTCCCGCGCACGCGTGCCCAGCCGATCGCGGCGTGGACGACGAGGCCGAGCTCATCGCGCGTGCACGGCGGGACGACATGACCGCGTGGGCGCTCTTGTATCGCCGGCATCATGGCAGCGTGCTGCGGCACGTGCTGCACCTGACCGGCAAGTCGAGCATCGCCGAAGATCTCGTGCAGGAGACGTTCGCGCGTGCGCTCGTCGCACTCGCGAACTTCAGCGGTCGCTCGACGTTTCGCACGTGGTTGCACGGCATCGCGATCAACCTCGTGCGCAACGACTACCGCGTGGCGCAACGCGCTGCGCGGGCGCAGGATCAGCTGGTCGCGATCGCAGCGGTGCGCGAGCTCGCAGCCGGTGAGATCGACGGCGAGCTCGCGCGCACGCGCCGTACCGAGGTGCTCTACGGATTGCTCGCGCGGCTGTCGGATGCGCTGCGCGAGGCCTTCGTGCTGCGCTACGTCGAAGGCTTGTCGGCCGCCGAAGCCGGCGCGGTGCTGGGCATCGAGCCCGGCACGGTGCGCGTACGGGCCCATCGCGCGCGCGAGCTGCTCGACGCCGAGCTCGCACGCATCTACGCCGACGACGGCAACTCGCAGGAGGCCGGATGAGCGCACGCATCGATGCGCACGTCGCCGATGCGATCGCAGCGGCCGACGAGATCGAGGCGCAGTTCGTGCCCGACTTCGCCGACGTGATCGCACGCGCGGCGAAGCTGCGGCCGCCGCAGGACTTCGAGGAGCTCGAGCGCCGCATCGCGTGCGCGCGCGAGCTCGACCTGCTCGACGACGACGGGCTCGCTCGTGCCGCGCGCATCGGCACGCTCGACGAGCTCG
>DASZPU010000676.1:0-15092 GCA_035550195.1 Nannocystaceae bacterium | reverse complement strand
CTCGACCAGCACGATCAGCTCGCGACAGATCTGCCGCGCGTTGCGATCGTGATCCTCGTAGGTGCCTTGCTCGCCGGCCTGCATGAACGCGTGGCCGCCCATCGCGACCACCGCGATCGGTAGCTGCACGAGCCCCGAGCGCTCGCTCTTGCTGCCCGACACCGCGCTCATGGCTCGATCCGATCGCGCTCGAGCGGCATCGTCAAGCAGCGCCCACCGCCGCGTGCACGCGACAGCTCGCTGCCGATGAACGTGTAGACCGTGCGGCGCCGCGCCATGCCGTGGCGCACCAGCTCGGCGCGCTGCTCCGGCGGCAGCACGGCCGACAGCCGCACCTCGGCGAAATCGTGGGTCGCGAGCGTCGCGACGGTGTGGCTGTTGCGCGCGTAGAGCAGGATCTGCCCGGGCGCGAGCGCGACTGCGTTCGCACCGTCGGTCCACTGCTCGCGCTCCTGGAAGAGCGGGTCGTGGCCGCCGCACGGCACCAGCTCGACGTCGGCGCCGAGCTCTTCGCGCAACACGTCGAGCACCGTCGCACCGTGCACGATCTCCGCGGGCCGATCACGACGCAGGCGCGCCACCGTGAGCGGAGTGTGGCTCGCACCAGGGCTCACGAGCGGCGAGTGCCCGAGGAAGAGCCGCGTGTCGATCTGCGTGAGGATGGTGTCGAGGTGCATCACCGTGCGCTGCTGCGGCATCATCACCGCGTAGATCGACTCGAGCTCGTCGTGCTCGGCGAACAGCGCTTCTTCGGCGAGGCGTTCGATGGTCTGGGGCGTGGTGCGCTCGGAGCAGCCGATCATCAGCATGCGCCGCGACAGCACCAGCACGTCGCCACCTTCGAGCGAGCGGAACGCAGCATCGCGACCGGCGTCGTCTTGCGCGAACTCCAGCGGCTCGGTCGCCCCCGGTGCGCAGCGCAACGCGAACGACACCAACAGCGGCTCGCGTGCACGCGCGCGCGTGGCCATGCGCCCGACCAACACGCGGTCGTACATCGGGATGCACGGGTCGCGCATGAACATGAGGTTGGGGATCGGGCGCAACGCCATCGGTCGCCCGCCGCCGAGCTCGTCGCGCAGGCGGGTGAGGCTCGCGGGCGAGCGCACGAGCTCGTCCCAGTACACGCCCGCCACCATCGCGTGGGCCAGCCGCGAAGCCGGCCACGCGCACAGCTCGTCGACGATGCCGGGGGCACCGGCGCGCTCGCATGCGTTCTCGATGAGCGCGCGCACGTTGTCCGGCGCCGCGGACTCGAACGCGTGCAGCAACAGATCCTCGAACTGCACGACCTCGGCGCCCGCGGCCCGCATGATCTCGGTCATGACGTCGTGCTCGCGCTGCGTCTCCGTGGGCGCGAGGATGTCGTCGAACAACATGCTCGAGAGGTCGTGCTGCGTCATGCGCACGATCTCGTCGCCGGGGCGATGGATCAGCACCCGGCGCAGGCGTCCGACCTCGGTCTCGACGTCGATCATTCGCGAGGAGACTACCCGGTCTCGTCGCCGCCGTGGTCGCGATCGAAGGTGACCCAGCGCCCGTCGAGCAAACGCTCGTGGGGCAGGAAGCGGGCCTTGTAGGCCATCGACGAGCACTCGCCGATGAAGAGGCCGAGGTACAGCCAACGCAGCCCCCAGCTCTTGCACAGCTCGACCTGCTTGAGGATCGAGTAGGTGCCGAGCCCGAGCGTGGGCAGCGACGGATCGAAGTAGCAGTACACCGCCGACAGCGATTGCTCGCCGCGATCGACGATGGCCACGCCGACGAGTCGACGACCGAGGCGATAGCGCAGCTCGAACGTGTCGCAGCACGACTCGCCGAGGAACGCGCGATAGCCCTCGAGGTCGATCGGTTGCTCGCCGGTGTTCAGCTCGCGGCCGAACTTGTGCTTGTTGTAGAGCGCGACCTTCTCGAGCGTGGGCTCGAGTCGACCGAGCTCGGTGCGGAGCTCGCGTTCACCGCGGCGAAACACCCGCCGCTGCGTGCGACCGGGCGCGAACTGCTCGACGTCGAGTCGAATCGGCTCGCACGCATGACAGCTGGGACACGCGGTGCGGTAGAGCAGCAGACCCTGACGACGATCGCCGACGTCGAGGCGCGTCTCGAACTCGTGGCGCGCGAGCGCACGCACCGGCAATCGCAACGGTAGGCGCGCGGTGCGACCGGGCAGGTAAGGGCACGGCGTCGGCGCGTCGTGGATCACCAACTCGGGTGGTGTCGCAACGATCAGGCGGCCGGTCGTCGGCGCAGACATCGACGATCCCAGCGTAGCAGAATTATTTTGGGCGTCGTGCCCACGTCGCCGCGACGTCAATACAGAAACGGCACCATGCGGAAGCGCGCCCGCTTGGTGTAGGCGTCCCAGAGCTCGCCGTACTTCTTCCGGCAGCGTTGCTCGTCGCGCCAGGCGCGGTGGGGCAAGAGGACGCACAGCCACATCGGCAGCAGATACGGCACCCACGAGCCCCATCCGGTGCAGAGCGCGAACGAGAAGTAGACCATGATCTCGCCGGTGTAGTTGAGCTTGCGGCCGATGCCCCACCATCCCGAGACGAGCAGTCGACCACCGAGCAGCTCGGGGGCCTTGCCCCAAATGCGGGCGCTGCGATCGCGCTTGAAGCGATCCTTCTGCGCGTTCGCCCCCCGGAAGATCCAGATGCCGGTCGCGAACAGGGCGCAGATGAGCACGAGGCGAAGCGCGGGCATCGGCGCGGTGGCGTCGACGAGGAACCAACCACCGAGCGAGTAGAAGAACGGCACGAGCACGAGGTCGCCCCAGACCAACATGAAGCCGAACTTCTCCGCGATGACGTCCCACATCGACAGCACGCCCACTTCGTAGTGGTAGTGCGAGGTCATGTAGAGCCACCAGAAGGTCTGGTACGCGATCATCTGCGGCGTGAGCGTGCCGTGCGTCTCGAGCTGCGCCCACGCGAACGAGACGTGCAGGATCGACATGCCGATGAGCGACGGTTGATACGCCCACACCTTGAGATCGACGCCGAGCCACGTGGGGTTGAGCTCGCTGCCGAGCCACCACTCGTTGATGCGCGCGATGGGACCACGCGCGCGGCGATCGCTGGGCAGCTGCGCGCGACCTTGTGTGAGCAGCACCAACGAGAACGCGGTCGCGAAGACGTTCATCACGATGAACAGCGACCAGAAGTGCTTCACCAGCGGCGTGAGCGAGAGCCCGAGCACGAGCGCGCCCGCGATGATGGCGATATGGGTCGCGACCCACAGCGCCATGCCGTTCACCTTGTAGAACTTGCGTTGACCGTCGGGCTGCGGAAAGCCCTCGACGCGCTTGCCCGGCAAGATCAGCGCGCCGACGAACAGCGCTGCATGAAATGCGAGCACCACCACGCTCGCCCACGCGAGCGACGCGAAACTGACCGGCTCGATTGCCTGCACGGGCCGGGACTATGCGCCATTTCACGCCCGCATGGGCTACGCCGGCCTTCGCGCCGACGCGTGACGTATGTGCTCTGTGCCACATGCCGACCGCTTGGCCGCGGGCAAAGGTGGCGGTAGCGTCCGCGCATGAGCACCCCGGCCGCGCCCGTCGAATCCGTCTCCGGCAAGGCATCCGCGAAGCCCACCGGCGCACGTCGTCTGCCGCCGATGCTCGAGGGCGGGCTGCCGTTCATCGGTCACGCGCTCGATCTGCGTCGTCGTCCGGTCGAGCTCTTCCAACGCGGCCGCGATCGCTTCGGCGAGATGTACTCGCTCAAGCTGCCGGGCTCGCCGCTCACCGTGATGATGAGCGGGCCGAAGGCGCACCAGAAGTTCTTCCGCTTGAGCGACGACGACGTCGACATGCGCGAGGTCTACAAGCTGATGACGCCGATCTTCGGCAAGGGCATGGCCTACGACGCCGAGCCCGAGATCATGCGCGAGCAGCTCGCGTTCTTCCACGACGCGCTGCGCGAGGCCCGACTGCGTACGTACGCGGCGGGCTTCGTCGAGGAGGCCGAGGACTACTTCGGCAAGTGGGGCGACGAGGGCATCGTCGATCTCTACGAGGTCGGCAACGAGCTCACCATCTACACCTCGAGCCGCTCGCTGCTCGGGCGCTCGTTCCGTCAGCACCTGTCCGACGAGTTCCGCCAGCTCTACTACGACATGGAAGGCGGGCTGAACCTGCTGGCCTTCTTCGCGCCGCATCTGCCGGTGCCCGCGTTCCGCAAGCGTGACAAGGCGCGCGCGCGACTCGGTGAGCTCATCGCCGGCATCGTGAAGGAGCGCCGCGCGAAGGGGCTGTCCGACGAGGACTTCCTGCAGACGCTGATGGACGCCGCGTACAAGGACGGTCGTCGCCTCACCGAGGACGAGATGACCGGCCTGCTCACCGCGATCATGTTCGCGGGTCACCACACGAGCGGCGTGACGTTCGCGTGGACCGGCGTGTTGCTGCATCAGAACCCGCAGTGGCTCGGGGTGATGCGCGAGGAGCAGGACAAGATCCTCGGCGATCGCACCGATCTGACGCTCGACGATCTGCGCGCGATGAACCGGCTCGAGACCGCGGTGAAGGAGACCCTGCGGCTGTATCCGCCGATCATCATGATGATGCGGCGCGTGCTGAAGGGCTTCGAGCACGGTGGGTACTGGGTGCCCGAGCAGTCCATGATCATGACCTCGCCGGCGATGGCCCATCGCATCCCCGAGGTGTTCAAGGATCCGAACCGCTTCGATCCCGATCGCTTCGGGCCCGAGCGCGACGAGGACAAGAAGAACCCCATGGGGTGGATCTCCTTCGGGGGAGGCCGCCATCGCTGCATGGGTATCGTGTTCGCGCAGCTGCAGCTGCGGGCCATTTGGAGCCACCTCCTGCGCAACTTCGACTTCGAGCTGCTCGAGTCGAAGTACGAGCCGGACTACGATCGCTTGCTGGTGGGCCCGCGCATGCCGTGCCGCGCGCGCTACCGTCGTCGCAAGCGGCGCACCGTGGTCGCCGTCGCGTGAGCCGTTCGTAACCGCGGGCGCGCGGCGCTCGCCTTTTTCGCTCCGCTTACGCGGCGTGCCTGGTCGGCGCAGCAGACCTTGGCAAGCTGCCTTCGTGGCCCTGCACGCGCTCTCCTCCGACGAATCTGCCGCGCCGTTGCCGACGACCGCGCAGGTGCTCTCGAACATCGGCGCCGGTCCGGGTCGACGTCGTCGACGCTGGCTCGGCTGGACGCTCGCGCTCGCGATCGTCGGTGGCACCGGTTGGTGGTTCTTCGGTCGTCCCGCTGCGCCGGTGGTGATCGACTACGACACCGTGCCCGCCGAGGTCGGCAACATCGAGACGCACGTCGTCGCGACCGGCTCGCTGCAAGCGTTGTCGGTGGTGTCGGTGGGCGCGGAGCTCTCGGGTCGCGTCGAGTCGGTCACCGTCGACATCAACGCGCGCGTGAGCAAGGACCAGGTGCTCGTCACGCTCGCGCCCGAGACCTTCAAGAACGCGCTCAACGAAGCGCAAGCGTCGTTGAAGTCGGCGAACTCCGACATCACGCGCAGCAAGGCGTCGCTGTCCGCGTCGGAGGTGCTGTCGGGGCGCGCGGATCGACTGGCGAGCCAAGGGCTCGTGTCGGCCGAAGAAGACGACACGCAGCGCACTGCGAAGGAGCTCGCGGCGGCCGACGTCGCGCGCGCGAAGGCCCAGGCCGCGCTCGCGAAGATCAAGGTCGATCAGGCCAAGACCGATCTCGGCAAGCTCGTGATCAAGTCGCCCATCGACGGCGTCGTGCTCACACGCACCGTCGAGCCCGGCAACGCGATCTCGGCGTCGATGTCCACGCCGGTCTTGTTCACGATCGCCGAGGACCTGGGCAAGATGGAGCTGCAGCTCCCCATCCACGAGTCCGACGTGTCGCGCGTGAAGGCCGGGCAGAAGGCCACCTTCACGGTCGACGCGTGGCCCGATCGCAAGTTCGACGCGACCGTCGTCGACATCTCGTACTCGCCGGTCGTGACCAACAACGTCGTCACGTACACCGCGATGCTGTCGGTCGACAACACCGATCTCGCGCTGCGCCCGGGCATGACGGCGACTGCGACGATCGTCGCCGACACCACTGCAGACGTGCTGCGAGTGCCGAGCGCTGCGCTGCGCTACACGCCGCCGAAGCCGGAGCAGAGCACCACCATCAATCCCTTCGCGCCGCCGCGCATGCGTGGTGGCGGTCGTGGTGGTCCGCCCGGCATGGGCGGTGGGCAGAAGACCGAGCCGCCCGGTGTGTGGGTGCTGCGCGACGGCGAGCCGGTGCGCGTACGCGTGACCCCGGGCGTCACCGACGGTGCGTTCACCGAGGTGAAGGACGGCGAGCTGAAGGCGGGCGACGAGATCGTGGTCGGCGCGACCCGGGGCGGCAAGTGATGAGCAGCCACATCCCGATGCCCGAGGCACCGCCGCTCATCGAGCTCGCCGGCGTGCATCGTCACTACGGCCACGGCGGATCGATCGTGCGTGCGCTCGACGGCGTGAACCTCGTGATCGAGCGCGGCGAGTTCGTGATGGTGATGGGCTCGTCGGGCTCGGGCAAGTCGACGTGCATGAACATGCTCGGCTGCCTCGATCGCCCCACCGCGGGCAGCTATCGCTTCCTCGGCGTCGACGTCGGCAAGCTCGACGGCGATGGGCTCGCGCTCTTGCGTCGTCACTACCTCGGCTTCGTGTTCCAGAGCTTCAACCTGCTGCCGCGCACGAGCGCGCTCGAGAACGTGGAGCTGCCGCTGGTCTATCGTGGCGTGCGCAGCGGCCCGCGCCGTGAGGCCGCGATGCAGGCGCTCGCGCTCGTGGGCCTGGCGCAGCGGTACGACCACACGCCGGCGCAACTCTCCGGCGGTCAGATGCAGCGCGTCGCGATCGCGCGCGCGCTCGTCGTGAAGCCCGCGGTGCTGTTCGCCGACGAGCCCACCGGCAACCTCGACTCGGAGACCACGATCGAGATCATGAACCTGCTCGCGAGGCTCAACCGCGAGCAGCACATCACGATCGTGATGGTGACGCACGAGCCCGAGCTCACCGAGTTCGCGTCGCGCGTCGTCACGTTCAAGGACGGACACATCATCGGCGACGAACGCAAAGAGGTGGCGTCGTGATCATCTGGAACACGCTCGTGCTCGCGCTCGGAGCGATCCGGCGCAACGCCGCGCGCTCGCTGCTCACCGCGCTCGGTGTCGTCATCGGTGTCGCGAGCGTGATCGCGATGGTGAACCTCGGGCAGTCCGCGAAGCAGCAGGTCACGGCGCAGATCACCGCGATGGGCCCGAACCTCCTGTTCGTGCGCCCGACCTCGGGCATGGGCACGGGCGGCGCGCGCATGGCCGCGAACCCGTTCACGCCCGAAGACGTCGACGCCATCGCGACGCAGGTGCAGGGCGTCGCAGTCGCACCGACCGCGACCACGTCGGCGACCGTCGCGTACGGCAGTCTCAACGTGCCGACCTCGATCACCGGCACCACCAACGACTACTTCGAGGTGCGTTCGTTGAAGCTCGCGTCCGGCCGCGTGTTCGAGGATCGCGAGCTCGACACCGGTGCTGCGGTCTGCCTGCTCGGGCCCACCGTCGTCACCAACGTGTACGCGAGCACGGATCCGATCGGCACGATGCTGCGCGTCGGCGCGACCGGCTGCCGAGTGATCGGCGTGCTCGAGAGCAAGGGCAGCAACACCGGTCAGGATCAGGACGACGTCGTGCTCATGCCGCTCACGGCGGTGCAGCGCCGGCTCACCGGCAAGCGCGACATCACGATGATCTACGTCGCTGCGCTCGAGGACGGCACGAGCGCGACCGTGAAGGCCGGGATGACCGAGGTGCTGCGCTCGCGTCGCGACCTCACCGAGGGCGAGCCCGACGACTTCGACATCCGCGACATGGCCGAGGTGGCGGCGACGCTCACCGCGACCACGGAGACGATGACCGCGTTGCTCGGTGCGATCGGCTCGGTGAGCTTGTTGGTCGGCGGCATCGGCATCATGAACATCATGCTGGTGTCGGTCACCGAGCGTACGCGCGAGATCGGTGTGCGCCTCGCGATCGGTGCGCGTGCGCGCGAGATCCTCATGCAGTTCCTGGTCGAGGCCGTCGTGCTGTCGGTGCTCGGCGGTGCCGTCGGCATCGCGCTCGGCATCGCCGGCAGCTGGGGCATGACCCAACGGCTCGCGATGCCGTTCGTGGTGTCGCCGCAGATCGTGATCGCGTCCTTCCTGGTCTCGGGCGCAGTGGGTGTCGCGTTCGGGTTCCTGCCCGCACGCAAGGCCGCGCAGCTCGATCCGATCGACGCGCTGCGCCACGAATGATCAGCGCTGCGCGCCCCACTGCGGGGTGGGGCGCCCCGCGATGATCGCTCCGATGTCCGGCGCCGCGCCCGAGTAGCCGTCGGTCACGTTCGGGATCGCGACGCCGGCTCCGCTCGGGCTCGCACCGCTCGCGAGCGCCGGCGCTTCGGTGAGCGTGACGAGCGTGAGGTGATCGGCGCCGAGTTGGACGGGCGACGCGAACGGATCAGCCTCGCTCAACACGTCGTGCTCGTGGCGCAGCGTCGAGTCGCCGAACACCGGCGTCGTCGCGGGTTGGCCCGCGCCCGCGATCGCTTCGCCGAGCGAGCCGTACGAGGCACCGGATCCGCTCCACCAGATCGCGCCGTCGGGGTACCACGCGTTGTGCGTGAAGTCGATCGGATCGCAACCGCCGGACTCGATCGCGAGCAGCGATCCGGTGTCGCCTCCGTACACCAGCAGGTTGTTGCGATACGACCAGTTGCGCAGCTCACCGTTGTTGAACTGCACCCAGCCCCACCCGGTCGCGCCCTCGGTGCGCACGATCGTGTTGTTGTAGAAGAGGAAGCCGGTGTTGGTGTTGTTGAGCTTGAACGGTCCGCGGAACGAGTTGATCGCGACGTTGCGGAAGGCGTAGAGCGGCCCGGAGTAGAGCGGATCGAGCGACACGAACGTCGCCGAGTTCGTGATGTAGTTGTCGTAGAAGCCGATGTTGCGGGTCGAGTAGTCGCCTTCGAACGCGTCGTCACCGGTCATGGTGATGCGGTTGCGATAGAAGTAGACGGCCGAGCTGTGCACGCCTGCGGTGACCGCGAACGAGTCGCCGAAGCCGTCGAGCGTGTTCTCGAACACCGCGTTGCCCTGGCCCGGCACCCGGATGCCATCGTCGTTCCACGTGAGGTTCGAGGAGAGGAACGGATCGGTCCACTCGTTGTTGCCCTGCAGCACGTTGTCGTAGACCAAGAGCGAGCTCGTGTTGCCCCACGCGACGATGCCCATGTCGACGCCGACGATGTCGAGCCCACGAATCGTGACCGCAGTTTGCTCGGCGCCGTCCCAGAACGAGATGCCCTGCGAGCTCGCGTCGGTGCCGGAGTCGGTGCCCGAGCCCTGCATCGTGAGATTCTCGATGACGATGTGCGACGCACCCTGCAGCTGCAGGATGTGCCCGCTCGGATCGTCGAGGATCACATCGGCGCGCGAGACACCGCGCACGAAAATCGGCGCGTCCGCGGTGCCGGCCACGTCGAGATACAGCTCGTCGACCGCGTAGGTTCCGGCCGCGAGCTCGAGCACGTCGCCCGGTGCGAGCGCGGCGAAGATCGCCTGCAGATCGTCGCTCGGTGACGCGGTCACGGTGGCTGCAGCCGCCGCGGGCGGCAGCGCACGCGTCGCGTACTCCGCAGCGACGCTCTGGTCGTCTTCACCGGGTACCGCGAGCGTCAGCTCGACGGCGTAGCTCGTGCCCGGCGCGAGATCGAAGATCGTGCCGGCGAACGCATCGACGGGCGCGACCGGAGCCTCGCCGTTGCTCCACTCGGGATGGATGCGCAACAGCGGGTGACCTTCGCGCCACTCGGTGTCGGCGGCGCTGCGGTAGCGGACGGTCACGCGCGCGTCGGCAGCGATGTCGCCCTCGACGATCGCATGGATCGCGATCTGCTCCGGGGTCGCGAGCTCGAGCTCGACGTTCAACCCCGCGATCGCGCCGCCGGTGTCGAGCTCACCGCCCTCCGAATCGCTGTCGTCGCTCGCTGCCGAGGTCGGCCCGTCGGCGTCGTCGCTCGCATCCGGGCCCGACGGATCCATCGTCGACGACGACATCGTGTCGCCGGCCGTCGCGGCCGCGGTCGTGTCGGCGGCTTCGTCCGCGGCGTTGCCGGAGCCGCACGACGACGACACCAGCGAGATCACGGCGAACAGCGGAACACGTGCGACGCGCATGCGCGCGTACGTCTGCAGATCATACGCCAGCGTCGTTGCCGTCGACTTTCGCCGCCCGTGTGCTGCGCGTGGCGGGGACCACCCTGCCACGTGCGCGGCCGTCTGCCCCCGATCGCGCGCGGTGAGCCGTTTCGTCGTCGTCGCGCGACTGGTCCGCGCCGTGGCGATCTGGCGAAACCATGCGGCCGTGATCGGCGCTTGCGCGCTCGTGGGCTGCGGCGATCCGCGGCACGGTGGCGACGATCTCGACGACGATGGCGAGTCGAGCGGGGCGAGCACCGCTGCGACGTCGAGCACCGCGCCGGGCCACGATGTCGGCAGCGACGACGGCGAAACCGCGTCGTCGGACGGCGGCTCGTCGGACACGGGCGCGCTCGGGTGCACGCTGACCGACGCGACCACCATCACGCTCGCGAGCGGGATGGCGGTCGTGCATCGCGACGGCCAGAGCTGGGTGAGCTGGCGCGATCGTGCCGAAGGCACCGACGGCGAGTCGTATCGCTATCGCCTCTACCGCGCGGCGACGCCGATCGCGTCGGACGAAGACCTCGTCGGGCTGACTCCGGTCGTCGATGGCATCCTCAACCACTCGGGCCAGCTCTTCGGTGGCGCCTTCACGCCGGCGCAGCGACTCGACGCCACGCTGCCGATGGCGGTGCGCGAGGATCTCGGTGAGCCATTGCCAGCGTGGTCGGGGCTCGCGGTCGCGACCACCGAGGACGACGACTGTGCGTGGTACGCCGTCGTCGCGACCGATCTGGACGGCAACGCGCTCGAGTCGATCGCACCCGGTGTGAACGCGACGATCGATCCGATCGCCGAAGCCGTCGCGCCGCGCCGACCCGTGCTGGTCTACGAGTCGAGCGCGCGCGGGAAGTACTCGTCGAGCACCGAGATCACCGGCACGCCGAACCTGCCGCTCGTGATCACGTTGCACGGCAGCCAGGCGCAGGGCGGTGGGGCCGGCGACTACGGCGACTACTGGTCGTACTTCGGCGACGCCACGATGGGTTGGCGCGCGGGGCTACCCGGCGTGTTCTCGGTCGAAGAGACGCACAGTGGGCCGCAGACGCTGATCATGCGCAACCGCGATGCGATCGTGCAGCCGAGCGGCGATGCTGCGCTCGAGACGATGTGGTTCGGCTATGTCGCCGAGCTCGAAGGAGCACGGCACGCGTATCCGTTCACCGAGCGGCGACTCGAGTGGATGATCCCCTGGGTGATCGCGCACTACGCTGCCGACGCACAGCGCGTGTACCTCTCGGGCGGATCGATGGGCGCGTGGGGCACGATCACGTTCGGCTTGCACCGGCCCGAGCTGTTCGCGGCGTTGTTCCCCGATCGCCCGCGCTTCCGCCAGACGAGCCTCACGAGCGTGACGACCGAGCCCGCGCCCGACGACACGCTGCCCGACGGCACGCCGTGGTCGGAGCACCACGACGCGATCGCGTTCGTCACTTCGTACCGCGGCGACGATCTCCCGTTCGTCGGGTGGAACTGCGGGCGACAGGACGGCTTCGCGACCTGGCAGGAGCAGGTCGACATGGTCCATGCGATGACCGAGCTGAAGCTCGGCTTCGCGTTCGCGTGGAACGACGGCGATCACAGCGAGGGCAGCAACGCCGCCGCTGCGATCGCGATGTGGTATCCGCCCGAACGATTCGCGCGCGACCTCGGCTATCCCGCGTTCTCGCACAGCTCGATCGACGACGATCCCGGTCCGGGCGATGCGGCGTCCGGCGATCTGGTCGGCGGGATCAACCTCGGTTTCTCGTGGACCGATCCCACGGATACGCCGGACACGTGGTCGAGCGCGATCGCCAACGCGCTCGCGGTCGCACCGATGACCGTCGACGTCACGCCTCGGCGCGCGCAGCAGTTCCGGCTCGACCCCGGCGAGTCGGTCGACTTCACGACCTCGCGCGGCGATGCCGGCACGATCGTCGCGGACGAGCGGGGGCTCGTGACCGCAGTCGCGGTCGAGATCGTCCCCGGCGAGAGCACGACGCTGACACTGACGAGACCGTGAGCCGTTTCCACCGGCTCGCGCGACCAGAGCGGGTGCGATGAAGCTGCGCCGACTGACCCCGTTCGTGGTCGCGTTCGTGTCCCTCGCTCCTGCGGTCGCGCACGCGCTGGACGAGCCCATCGTCTACGTTCGGTGCCCACGCACGACGGAGTCGCTCGAGCTGCCCAGCGGCACGACGATGCTCGGGCTCGACGTCTACGACATCCTGCCCGACGTCACGCACTTCTTCTCCGGCTTCGCCGCGCCGTGCGATCTCGTGCTGCACGAGCCCGACGGCACCGAGACGGTGCTCTACGATTGCGCGAGCGAGTCGAGCGACGCAGCCGGGTGCGCGGCGATGGATCCCGCGGTGTCGTTCGACGGCGAGACCATCGCGTTCACCGTGTTCCGCGGTCCGCTCGAACACGGCGCCGAGAATTTCTCGGCCGCCGTCGGTGGCGACGACAACTTCCACGATCTGCCCAGCCGCAACATCGCCGCGACCGAGGCCCAGCTGTTCCTGGTCGACGTGGCGAGCGGCGAGCTCACTGCGCTGTCGCATGTGGCGGGCACGTTCGACGCCGGTCCCGCGTGGCTGCCCGACGGTCGCATCGCGTTCACGTCGACGCGCGACGGCAATCGCACGACGATGGTGTTCGGCACGAACAGCACCGGTGCGGGCTCGCGGATCTGGTCGTTCGATCCCGACGGTCGCAACCTCGATCTCGCGAGCCACCATTCGCTGTCGCAGGAGCAGCATCCGCTGGTGCTGCGCGACGGTCGCGTCGCGTACTCGAGCTGGCAGATCTTCGGCGGCATCACCTTCCGCTACACCAACGGCAGCCCGGGCGGCTTCGGAACGATCGGCAACCAGTTCAGCATCTTCGTGCAGGCGCCCGACGGCGCGCACCCGTTCGCGTTCTACGGCCAGCACTGCGGCGATCACTATCCGATCACCAGCGCCGGCGTCGATCACAAGGCCGCGCACTTCCTCGCGCAGGACAGCAACGGTCGCGTCTGGTTCAACGACTACTACCGCGGCAACAACAATGCGCTCGGCAACGTCGTCGGCGTCATGCCCGAGCCCGAAGGCCGCGAAGGCATCCTCGATCCCGAAGCGGGCCTCGCCGATCTCTACGCGCCGAGCGACATCGTCTCGCTCGCGACGTGGTCGACGAGCAGCGACAACTTCGCGGGGCCGATGGCCGACCCCGCGTACATGCATCCCGACTACGCCGATCCGGTGGTGTTCGCCGGCAAGCTCGGCCATCCCACGGCGCTGCCCGACGGTGGGCTCGCGGTGGTGTGGGGCAAGGGCGCGTGCAGCACGGTCGCGGACAACGGCATCTTCGATCACCTCGGCCTGCCGGTGCCGCCGGCGACCTCGGGCTCGGGGCAGGGCGTCGCTGCAAACGTGTTCACGCAGCTCGGCCTCGACACGCCGGCCTGCGACGCCGGCATCTACACGCCGACGGTGTTCCCGTCGACGCATCCCAGCGACCTCGAGCTCGTGGTCGACGCGGCGCAGTGGCACGAGATCATGCCGCGCGCGGTCGTGCCGTATGCGGCGATCCACGGCGTCGAGAAACCCGCGGAGATCGAGCGCGCCGACCTGGCGACGTCGCGGCCCGAGCTACCGGTGGGCGCACCGTTCGGTCTGCTCGGCGCCGCGTCGATCCTCGATCGCGAGACACATCCCGTCGGCGGGATCCACTTCGCGGGCGAGCACCAGTTCCACCTGCAAGGCACCGACACGATCGACTACACCGACGACGATCTCTGCGGCGTGCGAATCCTCGGCGTGCAGCCCAACCGCGGTGACAACGTCTACCAACAGATCTCGAACGTCGCAGGCGAGCGCGTCGTGATCCTCGGCGAGCTCGGCGTGCGCAACACAGAAGACGGCGCGCCGGTGCTGGATCCGAGCGGCTACCCCGACACCAGCTTCTTGGTGCGCTTCCCCGCGAACGTCCCGTATCTGATGCAGGGCATCGATTGCGACGGCCGCACGCTCAACACCGATCAGAGCTGGCAGAGCTTGCGCCCCGGCGAGATGAAGACGTGCGGCGGCTGCCATGTGCACTCGAAGGACTCGCGCGTCGCGTTCGAGGAGACGGTCGCGGCGCTGCCCGACTATCCGGTGATCGGGCTCGGCGAGGGCACCGTGCCGTTGCTCGCGGGAGCCGGCGACGACGGTCCTGCGGTGCGCGAGCTCGACGGCTACGCGCTGCAGATCGATCTGGAACGCGACATCATGCCGATCTTCGCCGCGCGCTGTAACGAGTGCCACGGCGGCGACGCGCCCGCAGGCTCGCTCGCGCTCGATCGCCCCGGTGTCGAAGCGGGCTCGACGTGGTTCTGCCTCGTCGCGGATCGCGGCCAGTCGTGCGTGCCCGACGGGCAGCGCATGGTCACCGAGAACGGCACCAGCTTCCGACGCCCGCAGCTCACCCGCTACGTGCGGGCCTTCAACGCGCTCGGCAGCCCGCTGTACTGGAAGGCGAAGGGCGAGCGCACCGACGGCAACACCGACGACACGTTCGACGACGCGAGCGCGCCCGAGGATCGCGATCTCGACTTCGGTCCCGCGCACCCGACCACGATCACGCCGGAGGAGCTCGGGCTCTTGTCGCGCTGGATCGACATCGGTGCGCCCGGTGGCCCCGAGGAGCTCACCGACACGCAGAAGCCGACGCTCACGCTCGCAGCGCTGTACGAAGGCGACACCGTGACGGCATTGCGCGTGGGCACCGTCGACATCCCCAGCGGTATCGATGTGGCTTCGCTCGTGGTGTGCATCGTCGACGATGCCGGCGCGTGCACGACGATGCTCGCCGAAGGCGGCGCGTTGCCGCACGACGTGCTCGAGATCG